>CAXTMN010000099.1:0-18078 GCA_964245395.1 uncultured Bryobacteraceae bacterium | reverse complement strand
GCTGCCCGATCTCGACTGCCTCCGCTCACAAATCCCGGCAAAAGCCTCTGCAACCGCAGCCCCCATGGCTCAGGAGAGATAAGCATCACCACATGACAAACGGCCGTTCGCGAAACCGCGGCTACCGTGAACTGCTACGGCCAGGAATGACCAACCGCTGAATCTGCTTCCCGGTGGTGAGATCTATCAAGGTAAGAATATTGGCCTGTGTGGATGGCCCTTCCCAGTCTTTCTCCAGGCCAACTGTGCCAAGAATTCTGCCGTCCTTCAGGAAAAATAAGGAACTCGCTTTACCTGGAAGAGGAGCAGATAATTTACCGCCTTGAGGAGACCAGTCCAAAACTCCTTGAGGACCAGCTAGGACAAGTGCACCGCCGGGGCCAAAAGAAATCGGGACGAAATTGGAGTCGAACGATTTCACTAGCTTGTTAGTCGTCGTGTCATAAACTTTCGAAACGGAACGGGCTTGCACCGCCAGGAGCTTGCTATCGGGACTCAGTAAAACCGCTTCGACTGACCCTTGATCAAACTGCCCGAAACGGCCCAGCAGCTTTTTACTGGCGACGTCCCAAAGAAGAGCGGAGCGCTCCGACGCGGCGGCTATCTTTTTGTTGTCTGCATCGGTCGTCAGATCGGCGAGCTTTTCGCTACCTTCGGGGCGATCAAATCCAGGTGCTTGAATCTGAAAGATGTTTCGGCCTGTTCCGGTGTTCCAAACCCGAATGTCCCCGCCGAGGGCGGCGAGCAAGCGAGATCCGTCCGGACTATACTCCACGGCAAGAACCGGATCAGAAAGAATGCTGGAGAGATTGCCTTCGTCTTCGAGTGCAGGCAACTCTTCACCTGTGCGCAAATTCCAGCGGCGCAGGAAGGGCTTTCCGCAATCGGGCACGAGAAACCCACCAGCAACCTGGGCCGCATTAGAATCGACTGCCAAGGATGTAGCCGGACTTTCCAGCGAATGATCCCAGAGAGGATGTCCGGACGCGGTGTCATACGCGATTAGCCGGTTCCAGATACTGTCGCGAACGCTCACCACCAGGACGCGGCCATCGGAACTTAATACGGTTCGGACCAGAAGACGCGGCCCGTGCGACCCGAACTGCGCGAGCTTGGCCCGGTCCGCTTCGGAATGACATCCTCTCCCTGCCTTCGTTGGAGCGCTTTGAAAAGCAAGGGACGGTGTCGAGACATCAAAAAAGAAGAGGAGAACAGAGAAGTACGTGAGAAGCCCGCCTCGCCGCAAAAGCGAGCGGTTACCGTTTAATGGCATGTTGCTTGACTGCCTTGCGAGCGGCTGGAGCCGCGATGTTCATATGGAGGTACTGACGGCCAGCGTTAATGGCCGCAATAAACTCACTAACTCCGTGGCTTCCGCCGTTGACCAAACGCCGTGCGCCGGCGAGGTTGTTTTTTTCTATAGCGTCGCGTATGGCCTGCTCCTTATTTTTCAGAAATTGTGCAAGTACAGTACTCGCAATCTCGGGCCGGTCAGCGTCGTCAGGATTATTTTCGAGGTCGTATCCAATCTGATCACCGATACGGCGGTAGTTTGCGCGACCCGTCAATTGAACAAAACCACGGCCTTTATAGTTTGCTCCATCTGGATCTCCCGTATTGCCTAAGTTGGAGCGATCATCATAAAGGTCGAAGTTATGGCGATTCTTTGTCTTAGCAGGGGAGGTATTATATCGTGATATTCCTTCGTCAACAGGTAAAAAGGCTGCAGTTTCAGCTCGGATTGTTCCACAAGACATCATCAACATCACAGTATCTGCTAACTGTTTTGCTCGGAGTGCCGAAAGGATGTCCCCGAGGTAGGTTCGAATATTCCCAGGTTCGGTGCCGTGACGAGTTCTCTTGTCTGCGCCCCCCGGCACCATAACAGCAGCCAAACCGTATATCTCTGTGGAGAGGCGCGAACCAAGTGACCCACAATGGTCGGCAACATCACGTAAGAAGTTCTCAAAGCTGTCGCCCGGCTCGATGAAGCCTTTTGGCAAAGCCATCCCATGAAAGTATTTCAGTTCGACAAGACGAATCGCGGTGAGGAGTGAGTCGCTAAACTTACCCGTCTCATCGAGCTTTGCTAAGGGAACAAGGTAGCCCAGATCAATCAGCTGATTAAGCAGACGCTGAATCAGAGCGACGTCGAGGAACAGGTTTTTCTGACCAGGACCAACAGGCGCCGTCAAGGTCCTGGGTCTTTGCGACATCAGCGATGTAGCGAGCAGTGGAGGAGTCAAGGTGTCTCTTTTGACAAATATTAGCCGCAAAACGCGAGCAAAGCTATATCCCCTCCGGGAGAGAGTTGTAGTTAACGGGGCGATGGAGCTGTGCTTGATGTACGATGCGACAAGTCGTAACGGTCGATATGGAATCCACAGACAGAGTCTTCGCCGCCCTCGAGAATTTCAGGATCGAGCTCCCGTCGTGGGGTTTCGCCAACACGGGTACGCGCTTTGGAAAGTTTATGCAGGCGGCTGCGGCGACTTCCACCGAAGAAAAGTTCAGCGATGCCGGGCAGGTACATGTGCTGACGGGTGTTTGTCCGACCATCGCGCTGCACGTTCAGTGGGACTTTCCAAAGGGCGTGGAGAGCACTGCCGAGGTAACTCGGTTTGCCGCCAGATATGGCATCAGGCCGGGAGCGATCAACCCAAACTATTTCCAGAATCAAATCTACAAGTTCGGTTCATTTGGTAATCCCGACGCAGCAGTGCGTGAAGAAGCCATGCGCCACACGAGCGAGAGCATCGAGATTGCGAAGCAGCTACGATCGCGAGATCTTTCTTTGTGGTTTGCAGACGGCTCGAACTATCCGGGATCGGCCAACATTCGCCAGCGCAAGCAATGGTTCGAACAGCTGTTGAAGGCGGCACATGAGCAACTCGCTCCGGAACAGCGGCTGCTTGTGGAATACAAGCCGTTTGAACCCGCTTTTTACCACACCGATATTGCCGATTGGGGAATGGCGTTATTGCTGGCCCGTGCAGCGGGACCGCAAGCGAAGGTGCTGGTAGATACAGGGCATCATTACTTGGCGCAGAATATCGAGCAGATTGTGGCCTGGCTGCTTTCCGAGAACATGCTGGGCGGTTTTCATTTCAATGACAGGCGGTACGCCGATGATGATCTAACCATGGGGTCGATTGATCCGTACCAGGTGTTTCGAATATTTCATGAGATCGCGTCTTTTGAATGGGAGACTGGTGGGCCGGCGGATGTTGCGTTCATGATCGATCAGAGCCATAACGTAAAGGGCAAAATGGAGGCGATGATCCAGACCGTGGTGGTCGCGCAGGAACTGTTTTCGAAGGCGGCGCTGGTGGACCACGAGAAACTGGCTGCGGCTCAGAGCGCGATGGATATTGTGCGCGCGGAGTCCTGCTTGCAGGATGCGTTTGCGACCGATGTACGGCCCATGATCCGCGCGTGGAGACAATCAAAAGGTTTACCGGAAAACCCCATGGAAGCTTTCCGGAGCAGCGGCTACCTGGAGCGAATCACCCGGGAGCGATCAGCGAAAAATATCTCGAACGTGTCTTCGTACGCCTGATGCAGCGTTGCTCTTGTTAATAGAAGGGTTGTGTACCTGTTATGCCTCAAACATCTGAGATCGTTCATCTGCAGGATCTGTGGGATGAGAAGGAAGCGGCCGCGCTTGGCGCGAATGACTTGAGCTTGTTGCGGTACCGCTCGAACCTGTTGGGCGCAGACCTGCGCATCACGAATTTTGGCGGCGGCAACACTAGTTCAAAGATCGATTTGCCCGATCCGTTTACGGGAAAGCCGGTGCGCGTGCTGGCTGTGAAAGGAAGTGGCGGCGATCTCGGCTCTATAAAAGAATCGGGTTTTGCGTTGCTTTACATGGACCGCTTGGAACAGCTCAAAGGCTTGTATCAGGGCGAGGAACACGAAGACGAGATGGTGAAGTATTATCCGCTTTCGGCCTTTGGCGAGAACCGGGTGGCTGCTTCGATTGACACACCTCTGCATGCATTCCTGCCATTTCCGCATGTGGACCACCTGCATCCGGACTGGGCCATTGCGCTGGCTGCGAGTGCGAACGGCAAGGTACAACTCGCGGAGTTCAATAAACGGTACGGGCGAAGCATCGAGTGGCTAACCTGGCAGCGCCCGGGGTTTGAGCTGGCCCTGCAACTGGAGCGTGCAGTGAGGGAGAACCCCGCTTGCGATGGCGTGCTGCTGGGGAGCCATGGTCTTTTCACCTGGGGTGAGACGCAGCATGAATGCTACTTGAACAGCATTCGCACGATCGATCAGATGGGTGAATTCATCCTGGAGCACCAGAAGGGCAAAGGCCCTCTTTTCGGAGGCTTGAAGCATGCGGCGCTTCCCAACCGCAACGAGATCGCCGCATCAATCTTGCCGACGCTGCGGGGAATCGTTTCTTCCAACAGGCGGGTGATCGGGCATTATGCGGATCACGAAGACGCACTCGCATTCGCCGGCTCGGAGTGGGCCCAAGAGCTGGGTGTGTTAGGAACCAGCTGCCCGGATCACTTCCTGCGCACGCGTATTTGCCCGATGTTTGTCGATTGGAAGCCGGGCGAGGAAGCTCTCGATGTTCTCAAAGCACTGCTGCTTGAGCGTGCCGAGACCTACCGCAACGAGTACAAAGCGTACTATGGCGCTTGGGCCACCGCTGACTCTCCGAAGCTGCGCGATTCGAATCCATCGGTCGTAGTCATTCCAGGGCTGGGTCTGTTTGGTTTTGGCAAGAACAAGAGAGAAGCACGAATTACGACCGAGTTCTTCATCAATGCCATTCATGTCATGTCCGGAGCCAATGCGCTGGATACAGGTAACGCGGCGCATCCTCTTCCCCAGGCGCGGCAACCGGAACAATCAGAGCAGTTTGCCTTTTCGAACAATTACGTAGCGTTGCCCCGATCTGAAGCCTTTCGCATCGAATACTGGGCGCTCGAAGAAGCCAAGTTGCAGCGTATGCCCGCAGAAGCCGAGTTCAGCCGCAAGATCATTTTGGTAGTCGGGGGCGGAAGCGGGATTGGCCGCGAGGTGGCTTTACTGCTGGCTCGCAAGGGCGCTCATGTCGTGATCGCCGATCAGAATGTAGAAGCGGCGAAAGAAGTAGCGAACGATGCGGCAAAGCTGGCCTCCGCCGATGTGGTAACGCATACCCGCGTCGATCTGAGCTCTTCTGCAACCATCGCCGAAGCCGCCCGCTTCACTGTGCTCCAGTTTGGAGGTATCGACGGCATTGTCAACACCGCCGCAATCTATCCGGTGCCCGGTCCGGATGGCGATCTTTCGGACAGCATGTGGAATAAGACCTTCGCCATCAACGTCACAGGTAATTACCTGCTGATGAAAGAGACCGATTGGGTGTTCCGGGATCAGCGGCTTTCAGGCTCAATGGTGCTCACGAGTTCCGCGAATGCGGTGGTCCCCAAGCATGGCAGCGAAGCGTACGACATTAGTAAGACAGCGTTGAACCACCTGATTCGGGAGCTTGCAGTGGGATTCGGACCAACTGTGAGAGTCAATGGAATTGCTCCGGCCACAGTCGTTGCGGGTTCGACGATGTTCCCGCGTGATCGCGTGATCCAGTCTCTGCAGAAATATAAAATCGATTTCCATGACTCCCAGTCGACCGAAGAGCTGCGCGACAAGCTGGCAGCCTTCTATGCCCAACGCACTTTGACGCGCAGACCGATTCTTCCGCAGGACTGTGCGAACGCGATTGTTTGGCTATTGGGTGAGGAGAGCGCAAAGACCACCGGACATATCATTCCGGTAGATGGCGGATTGCCCGAAGCGTTTCTTCGATAGGCGCAGACTATGCAACGAATCTGTTTCGTGCTGCAAGTCATTCCGGAGCGGATTGAAGAGTACAAGCAACGGCACCGGGCAGTCTGGCCGGAGATGCAGGAAGCGCTGCGTGAGACCGGCTGGAGCAACTACTCGTTGTTTTTGCGCGAGGACGGTCTGCTGGTGGGCTATTTGGAAACCGGCGACTTCGACAAAGCGCGAGAGATGATGGCAAGGAGACATGTGAACGGGCGCTGGCAGAGAGAGATGGCCGGTTTCTTCGCGCAACCAGCGGGTCTGCTCCCGGACAGCGCCATGCAGCCGCTTGAAGAAGTGTTTCATTTATAGCGATGACCATCATCCAAGTTTCCGATTCGAGAAACGCCAACCATGACACCTAATCCGGCACTGGGTGTCGTTTTCCACTGGCTCGGTGGACTCGCTTCCGGGAGCTTCTATGTGCCCTATCGAGGGGTGAAGCGCTGGTCGTGGGAGACCTACTGGCTCGTAGGCGGATTCTTCAGCTGGATTATCGCTCCATGGGCGCTGGCGTTTCTTTTGACCCGCGACCTCACGTCAGTGCTGTCCGCAACTCCCGGCAAAAACCTGTTCTGGTGCTTTACGTTTGGATTGCTCTGGGGCGTCGGCGGACTGACCTTTGGTCTGACCATGCGCTTTCTGGGGCTATCGCTCGGAATGGCCATTGTTATGGGATTGTGCGCGGCGTTTGGAACGCTCATGCCACCGATATTCAACGGACAATTTGCTCATCAGGTCTTAGGAACAACATCGGGGCGGGTCATCCTTTTGGGGATCGCAATCTGCCTTTTGGGGATCGCCATCGCCGGATACGCTGGAGTGCAAAAGGAACGATCAATGCCCGTAGCGGCGCAGCAGGAGGCGATTAAGGAATTCAATTTGAAAAAGGGATTTCTGGTAGCAGTCCTTTCGGGTGTGATGAGTGCCTGCTTTGCTTACGGCCTCGCTGCCGGTGACCCGATCAAGACCTTGACGGTGCAATACGGGACCGATCCTTTATGGCAGGGACTTCCCGTGCTGGTGCCGGTTCTGCTCGGCGGCTTCACGACAAATTTCATCTGGACCGTGCTCTTGAACGTGCGCAACAAAACCGGACATGAGTATCTAACCCCTGAATTGCCCGTGACGGCCAGTCCCGGGAACGAGCCGCAGCCGATTGCAGAGACAGCCGTAACGGGCCCGACTGCCAGTGTCCTGACGCAGACGCCGGCAACACTTCTCAGACAGACTGTGCGGGTTCCGCTCGTGTCGAACTACTTATTCTGCGCCCTCGCGGGCGTCACCTGGTATATGCAGTTCTTCTTCTACACCATGGGCGAGACGAAAATGGGTGCCTACAAATTCTCAAGCTGGACCATTCACATGGCGAGCATCGTCATCTTCAGCACTCTGTGGGGCGTCGGGCTGCGTGAATGGAAAGGCGCTAGCAGGACTGCCATAAACCTGCTGGTGTTGGGCTTAGCCGTGCTCATTGGATCAACGCTGATTATTGGCTACGGTAACTATTTGGCGACTGTTCAGTAAGTGGGTGTCTTGTCGAGCAGCATGACCCAGTACTGAACCGACTGAAGCATGAAGCCGGTGAGAATGAGGACTATTCCGACGACTCCCATGCGCTTTTCCGGCAGGTGATCCGCAGTCCATTCGATGAAGGGCGTACAAGCGCTCGAGATCGCAGTAAGAATGCCGACCACCAATCCGACCCGTAGCCCCAGCATCAAAGCTCTGCCGGGTTGGTGTCCTGCTAAGGCGCTGACATAAGCCGCGATGGCATACCCGAATGTCCGGTTGACGGCCCCCAGGATCTGCCGTCTGGTGATATGCGGCCGCGTTGAGGGTGAGTAGTCGATTGTCGGCCGCATACCGGCCCGGTACGCAATCACCTGTCCCACTGTGCTCAGGGCGCCAAACGTGATGGCAAACATCGGTCCAAACAGGAAGGCTGCGCCGATGGCATAACCGCAGGCTCGAATGGCGCTCATGGCTAGGTCATACCAGACGCCCGGTTTGGGTGCTTGCTGCGCAGCGCGCGAGAACTCCCAGGCGAGTGTAATCCCATGCGCCACACCGCTCGTCAATCCAAATACAGGGCCCAGGGCCAGACCGTATCCTGCTCCGAAGAGCACACCATACGTAACTCCTCTGGTTAACGTTCGAAGTGGGCCGTTTTCCCCGCCAAGAAGGTCGTAGGCGAGGTACAGCGCTCCGAGCACGTTGAGAGAACTGCCGATAAGACTGACGATCGCTACCGCGTGATTGTCCATCATTCGGAAAGATCGACGGATTGGCCGTTCTTCAGTATCAGAAAGGAATCAGGGCGAGCCAGTGTTGAGACTTGTTCCCTGGCTGTATCAATGCCATCATCGGCAAGCTGAAACGTGCTGTGATGGATGGCGATGCTGGTAGTCGAACCCAGTATGGTGTGGGCTCTGACCGCCTCCTCGGGAGCCATATGAATCGGCGACATAAACCAGACCGGCTTGTAAGCCCCGAAGGGTAGGAACGACAAGCTAGGCGGACCGAATCTCTTTCGAATTTCGGCAAAGTGGTTGCCGAAGCCGGTATCGCCGGCAAAGTATACTCTTCGCCCTTGGGCTTCGATGACGTATCCACACCAAAGAGTCTTATTTCTGTCGGAGATCCCTCGGGCGGCGAAGTGAAGCGCCGGAACGCAATGGATCGTCGTCTTGCCGAATGTTCGAGCTTCGCCCCAGTCAAGTTCGTGTACGGGGCCTATCTTTTCAGATCGTAGTAGCTGACCTACGCCAATCGGGGCGACAAATAGGGAGTCGCCTCGGCCTGCCAGCCAGCGAAGGGTCGGTAGGTCGAGGTGGTCGTAGTGATTGTGGCTGATGAGCACGATGTCGATCTGAGGGACATCTTCTTTACGAACTCCCGGCTCTCTCCGACGTCGCGGGCCGACCCAGGTCAGTGGACTGGCCCGCTCTGACCAGATGGGATCAGTCAGGATGTTGCAGGCGCTCTGCTGAATCAGTACAGTCGAGTGATTGACAAAGGTCGACCGTAGTTCGCTACCTTCCGCTCGAGAGGGAGGAACAGACGGCTCGACGTCAAAGACGAATGGGGGTGAGGGCTCCGCGCGACTGGTCAGCTTCCATCGAAGAAAATCGAGCAATCCGCGAGCTTGCGGGGCATTTGGGTTGTAGAAGCGCGATCCGTCAAAATGCTTCTGATCCTCTATCGCATGCCAATCACTTCCCGCCAGAAGACCAGTCCTGTTTAAATTCTGGGTAAAGGGTCAGACCACCACACGCGAAGAGTGTCTGGCCGGTGATATAGGAAGCCTCGTCGGAGGCGAGAAAGGCAAACACAGAGGCGATCTCTTCGGCGCTTCCTGCACGACCCATTGGGATGTGGCTTTCGACTGCGGCGCGAGCTTTCGGATCGTTGATCCAGGCGTTGTTGATGGGCGTGATGATAGCGCCTGGTCCGACTGAGTTGATGCGAATACCTCGGTCAGCGTACTCGAGAGCAAGTGTTTTGGTCATGTTCTCAAGACCGCCCTTGCTGATCGAGTAGGGAACGTACTCAGGCTTGGGGATGATCTCGTGAACGCTGGAGTTGTTCACGATGGATCCTCCACCCGGGCGGGAGAGAAAGTGCCGGATCGCCTCCCGGGCACAGAGGAAAGCGCCTCGCAGGTTGATTCCGATGATGCGATCGAAGTCGTCCATCCCGAGTTCATCGCTGGGGACACCCTTCTGCACACCGGAGTTGTTGATGAGGATGTCGAGGCGACCAAACGCATCGAGCGTCGTCGCGAACATCTGCGACACTTGCTCTTCCTTCGAGATATCGGCCGAGACCGTAATGCATTGGAGATCCTCGCGGACAGCCTTACCGGCCTTCTCGGCACGGGCTTTTACGTTCTCAGCGCGTTCCTTACCACTGCTGTAATTGATGGCAACATTGGCGCCCTCTTGGGCAAAACGAATGGCGACCGCTTCGCCGATGCCGGAAGAAGCACCGGTAACGAGAACGTTCTTTCGGGAGAGATTGTATGGCATAAGTTTTGAGAAATTTCAGGCCGCGGTCAGCTGTCGCGAGCCTCGGAAACCGTAGAAAGCGATGTAGAGGTAACAGATTACGGGCAGGATGAAGGCGTGGTGGATCCCGACACGATCGGCGAGCGCACCTTGAATCACTGGAATGATTGCGCCGCCCACAATGGCCATGATCAAAAGACCGGAACCGCGTCCAGTCAACGGACCCAGACCGGCAATGCCGAGAGTGAAAATGCTGGGGAACATGACTGAGTTAAAAAGCCCGACAAGGATGATGGTCCACATGGCGACAGAACCGAATGTGAGCATCGATGTAGCTACCAGGAAGCAGGCAATAAGGGCGACGGAACCGAGAACCGTTCCAGCGCGCAGCTTCTGCAAAACAGCGGAACCAATGAAGCGGCCGATCATCGCAAATCCCCAGTAGAACGAGACATAGACAGCAGCTGATTTCTCGGGCAGGCCGCCGATCTCGGGCTGAGTGAAGTAGTTGACCAGAAAGCTGCCGATCGCAACCTCGGCGCCGACGTACAGGAAGATCCCGAGAACGCCAAAAACAAGATGCCGCCTCTTCCAGAGGGAGAGAGCCGTTTTCGTATTGGGGTCTTCGGTTTTAACGGTGTCGGTCGAGGTTGAGATAGCAGGAAGATTGAAGGCGCGAATGATGAGAGCAAGGATGACGAGAGCTGCAGCGATCAGCAAATAGGGCAGCTTGACCGTAGAGGCCTCGTGAAGGCGGTAGGCATGAGAAGCTGCGGCTGAGAGCTGCTGAATTTCTGTCTCCGTCTTGGGCGTGGTGCTGAGAATAAGGAAGCTGCCAAAATACGGAGCGACAAAGGTACCAAGAGAGTTAAAGGCCTGGGTAAGATTCAGGCGGCTGGAGGCGGTTTGAGGCGGACCGAGAACGGAGACGTACGGGTTCGCGGAGACTTGGAGAGCCGTCATCCCGGCTGCCACGATTACCTGCGCGCCCAAGAAAAACAGATACGCCGGGAGGTTCGCGGCAGGGATGAAAAGCAAAGCGCCGGCAGCCATCGTGAGCAGCCCGGTGACCATGGTCATCTTGTAACCAATCTTCTCGATCACCCTTCCGGCCGGCAGCGCAAGAAGAAAGTATCCGGTAAAAAAGGCGAACTGGATGAGCATCGACTCGGCATAGCTCAGATTGAAGATGGCCCGCAGATGGGGAATGAGGATGTCGTTAAGACAGGTGATGAATCCCCACATGAAGAACAGGGTTGTGACCATGGCCATCGCAGCAGCATTGGTCGAGGCAGGGCCGGCCACTTGGACGGACTTGTTTAGGGTAGTTGGAATCGCCATTTAGCTGGACGGCATGAACGTAGCCGGTTCCTCCTCATCATCGATGATGTACTCACCAAAAGTGTGCTATGGCCACTACAACAGCCGATTCAAGTCTACAGCGACGGGTTTACAGGGCCAGGTCGGGACTGCTCTGACGTGATTACCGTCCGCCAGACCGCAGTCAGGATATCTTAATCGGTTAACCGTTCCGCGTATTCCAGCGCTTTCACAAAACTGGCAGTCTGGGCGATCCCCTGGCCCGCGATATCGAAAGCAGTGCCATGATCTACGGAGGTGCGAACGATGGGCAAGCCCATGGCGATATTCACGCCGCCTTCGAAGTCCAGCAACTTTAAAGGGACGTGCCCCTGATCGTGATACATGCAGACAACGGCATCGAACTTCTTGCGTCGAACTGCCAGGTAAAAGAGCGTGTCTGGCGGCAGTGGACCTTCTACTGGCATTCCCTTGTTTTGGGCCCATTCCACAGCGGGCTTGATTTCCTCGATCTCTTCCCGGCCAAAGAGGCCATTCTCGCCGGCGTGCGGGTTCAGCCCTGCTACCGCGATACGCGGGTTTTTGATGAGTTTTGATACCGCAACGCAGGTCATGCCGAGGATGGTCTGAATCCGCGGCCGCTTGGCGCGCGCAATCGCCTCAGCCAGAGAGCAATGCGTACTGACGTGCGTGACAATCAATTGATCTGAAGCGAGCATGATGGTGACATCGTTTACGCCGCACATAGACCCGATCAGCTCGGTGTGACCGACGAACTGCGGATCGGAGAGTTGGGTCGCCTCTTTGTTCATCGGCAGCGTTACCATTGCAGCAATCTCTGAGTCAAGAGCGGCTTGCGTAGCAGCCACTACATAGTGACGGGCAGCTCGCCCCGACTTTGGATTCAATTTGCCCGGTGTGATGTCCGATTTGCGAAGCAGTTGAGTATCGATCACATTGAGCGGGCCAGCTTTGTACTCGGCCGGTGCGCCGATCGAGTGAAGCGGCACGTTGTACCCAAGCTGCTGGTTGTAATAGGCCAATGCTTCCACATCTCCGAAAGCAACCACTGCCGGAACGATCTGGCCTTGCCGGAAGGCATTCAGAAGGATTTCCGGACCAACACCGCTAGAGTCTCCGACAGTAACTCCGAACAACCGTTTCATATCAGCAGTCTTTGAATTTTACAGATCAGGTCTGGTGTGCCAAATCCGCCAGCCTTGGTGATCCAGAACAGGTTGCCACACCGGGAAAGTGGGAGGCCCGGCAGGATCTCGCCACGTGGCTCAAACACTGGAGCGCCCAGAGCCGAATGGATCCCAAACGCAGTATCGCCACCGAAGACAATAAGCGCATCGAACGCTGAAGCCTCCAGAATCGTGCGCGCTCGATGACCCACCTGCAGAGCCCGATGGAGGCCGCGACTCTCCAGAGAACATTCGAGGCAAATCCAGTGAGCATTGAAGCAGCCCTGGGCTCGTGCAAAGGACACCTGCTCGCACGAGACCGGGTGCAAGCTTCCGTTTACGATCAGGCAACGGGAAAGAGGCGGCACCGCGCTCTGCACCGTTCCATTCACCCCGAAGAACTTCGCCAGGCCACCTGCCAGTGCCGCGGGTCCAGCAGCAAGCGAGAAAGGATTGGTCTCTGTTACCAGTTGAACGGCATAGGCAACTTCTTCGCTCGATTCGCCATCGAGTACGACAACGTTTTGAGCATTCAGCATTGCCTTGACATCACTCTCGCTTACGGGATTGAGGGGGTCACTGGCAAACTCAGTCTCATGCAGCGGTTTCCCCGACACATACAGTCGTCCATTTCTAACTGTGCGTTCCATCTCGGGATATGCAGGAGCGTAAATCAACGATCGCTGCGGAAAAACTGCTTGCAAGGCTCGAAACTCGGCTGCAATATTGCCACGGAGAGTTGAGTCGGTCTTCTTGTAAATCAGGACGGGGGAAAAACGAGCAGCAGCAAGAGACGTTTTGTGAACCACTTCGTACGCCTGGCTTGCAGTCATGTGCCGCGTCTCTGTATCGACCACGAGAACATCGACCTGAGGCTGGCTGGTGACTGAAGTTTCCGTTGTGACTCTGGCTGTAAGCCCGCATCCGGCGAACTTGGCGCCCACTTCCAAGGCGCCCGTCAGATCATCGGCCAGTACTAGAATCCATTGTTCGGCCAAGTTGTGGCAGTTGCGCGATTCGCGGGTCACTGCAGTTCACTTTACTGAGAACTGGTCGGGGCGGTGTGATTTGAACACACGACCCCCTGCGCCCAAGGCAGGTGCGCTACCAGGCTGCGCTACGCCCCGACATTTTGTCTCCACACTGATTCTAAAACATTGCTAAGAACCGTCGGCGAATCTGCTCGAAGAGGCTGTATGCTTCAATCAGCAACGGTCTTTACTCAGAGGTCAGTTCGATTCTGGTTACGCTTTCATGCCGGAACGTATACTCCATTTGAGAATGACCGGGTTTGACACCAGACCGCTCGGGTTTAATCGCCTCGGGCCGTACTTCATCGTTGCCCTCATAGATGCTCGGAGCGTAGAGAGATTCGACGGCAGCGCGGGGAGCTGCGCGAAAGCCACTCCAGGAGATTGTCGCGGGAATATCGTTCGTGAGGTGCCGGTTCACACAGAGGATTGTCAGCCGGTTTCCCCCTTTGTTGAGAACCGCTGTCGTGTCTAAGTAAGGAACACCAGAGATCTCCGGAAGCCGGCTGATGCCGTGGTGTACGTCATACGTTCCGGCATTACTTTCAACGCTCAAAGCCGTGTCTGCGTCCGCGGTCGAGTACATGCGAAAGGCATAGTACGCCGGCGTGCCGAATACTCGTCCACGCTTCTTCCAAATCCCTCCGAACTCGATCAGACCGGTCATGTCCGAAACCGGCACGACATCTGCATTCTGCATCAGCATGTTGAATAATCCGGCCGTTGCCAATGCTCCGCCCATATTGTCGTATCGGGGGGCATACGCCTGCCCACCGTCACAACAGGCAAAGAGCCATTCGGTAAATGCTGCGTGCGCTTTGTTCCGGAAACTTGTTCCGTCAATCTGAGCCTGGATCTTTCGAAGCTTGCGCCCTAATTCGACTGGCAGCGCAAAAGTATCAGAGGCCAGAGCGTCGGGATCACGGTTGCTGTTTTCGGTGCGATCTGTCGTTACGACAAAGTGCGTTGAAAGAAGATTGAAAGTGCCGATGGGATTGGTTAACTGGGCCGCATTCCACTGCTCGAAATGATCCGGATCCTGTCCTGTCGCAATTAGTCGCGCTTCAGGATCCACCTTCTGAACTGCTTTGCTGAAGGCCAGTGTTCGGCCCGGCAACTCCTCAAGGGTGGGAGAAGCCAGGTTCCAATTGCCCCATAATTCGTTTCCTAACTCCCAGAACAGACCGCTATGTTTCTGCCAATGCTCGTCGACGTAGCGGACCCAATCGGCTGCCTCTTCGGGCGTTCCGCTGCCTAAGTTCAGCGCAATTTGCGGCTGCGCTCCAATCAGTTGGCAAAATCGCAGAAACTCGTCCGTTCCGAACTGGTTGTACTCCGGAATGCCCCACGCAATATTGAGCATGCTGATCCTTTTGTCGCGTGGTCCTACGCCGTCTCGCCAATGATAGGCTGACGTAAAGTTTCCGCCGAAACGGACCAGAGGCGTGTTCATGGCCTTCGACAGGGCAACCATTTCGGGGTCCAGCCCATCGATCGCATCGTCCGGCATCAAACTTGCTTCGTCCACAAGAGTTCGTTCGTCGCCTTCGACTTGAATGACGAAATCGGCAGGTTCCAGCGTTGTCAGTTGTCCCTGTGGGATTTGCAAAGCAAAACTGTACTTCTGCCAATCGCCAGCAGGCGCTTGCAATTTTGCCTGCGCCAGCACCTCTTCCGGACGATCATGTTTGCGCAGCGAAACGGTAAGTCCATCAGGGCCGCTCAGATGCTTCAGGTACAAGCTTCCGCTGTAATTTCGTTCGCGATGAATGGGCAAGTAGACCTTCTGCTTGACTCCGGTCTCTTGTCCTGGAACTCCGAAAAGAGCCAGCGAGCGCCAGGAGTTAGCAGCATCGCCCCAGCGCGGTTCGTAGCGGTTCCCCTGCTTTTGATCCAGAGGTTCCCAAGGAAGCGGGAGCGCCAGATGAGAAGCGCGCGTGAGCGCAGGCTCGTCCCGGATCATCTGCGATACTCTCGCGGCATCCCACAAATTCTCTTCAAAGCTGGGGTTTTGTAGAACCTCGGCCCAGAGTCCGTTGTAAGTTGAGTTGCCGATCGGCTCCAGAAAACTGCCGAAGATAGTACGCGGAATCTCAAAGCTCGCCTTCTTGCCCGCGTTTATCTGAATGTGGACGCGTTGGGCGTACGCCGAGCCGGTGGCCAGTGTGGAGACGAAGATTAGAAGAGCGGGATACGATGTGCGCCTGAACAAAACATCGAGATCATATCAAGGCGGCGTCAATGGGATGTATTGCTAACTGAGGCAAACCCACAGATCTAAAAAGCCAGGAGGCGTTCGCCTTCGCGCACCAGGTCGTCGACCTGGGGCAGGATCTCGTCTTCCATTTGCGGGCTATAGGCGACCCACGTGTCGAGAGCGGCGACGCGGCCTACCGGCGCATCGAGATCGGTAAACAACTCGCCGGCGATCCGTGCGGCTATCTCAGCGCCATAGCCCCAGGAGAGAGTGTCTTCGTGGGCAATCAGCACACGACTGGTTTTCTTTACAGACTCGCTGATGGTGGCCCAATCGTAGGGAGACAGGGAGCGCAGATCGATGACCTCGACCGAGGCGCCATGACGAAGCTGCTCGAGGCGAAGGGCTGCCTGAAGCGACTTCTGAACAAGCGCGCCGTAGCTGATGATGGTGAGGCTCTGCCCCATCTTGACGACATTCGCTTTACCGAACGGGATGGTGAAGTCAGGACCGGGATGGGGCGCGCGATTGTAGGGTTCACGATAAAGCTTCTTGTGCTCCAAGAACAGCACCGGATCATCGCAACGAATGGCTGTGCGTAGCAGGCCACAAGCATCGAGAGCGTTGGAGGGGAAAACAACGCGCAGACCGGGGATGTGAGTGAATGCCACTTCGCCACACTGGCTGTGATAAATCGAACCGCCGGTGAGATAGCCTCCGATCGGTACGCGGACGACCATGGGGCAGGAAAAACTATTGTTGGAGCGCCAGCGAAAAGTAGCCACTTCGTCGCGCAATTGCATCATGGCCGGCCAGATGTAATCGAAGAATTGAATCTCGGGAACCGGCTTTAATCCGCGCAGGGAAAGGCCAACGGAGCGGCCTATAATTGCCGCCTCGGCGATAGGCGAATTGAAGCACCGGAGGCTGCCGAACTCACGCTGAAGACCTGCTGTGGCTTTGAAGACGCCCCCTTTCCCTTTCACTTCAGCGAGGTGTTCTTCGCGACTGCAATCGGCTACATCCTCGCCGAAGACAATGACTTTTGGGTCGCGGCGCATCTCTTCGGCGAGGGTGCGATTGATGGAGTCAATCATCGTGCGAGGCTCGCCGCTGAATTGCGGACGAGCGGCGAAGCTGTCGGACAACGGATCTACCTTATCCGAATAGAGAAAGTGGAAGGCACTGTTCCTGGCTGGAGGGGCCTCGCGAAGAAGACGCTGGCTGAGATCGGTGATCTCCGCATCGATCTCGGTGGTGATGCGTTCGATGGCGTGGCGGTCGAGAATGCCTTCCCGAATCAGGTATGCGGGAAAGGTTGTAAGCGGATCCCGAAGGGCCTCAACCTGACGTTCCTCCCCGGTCTTGTAAGAGCGTTCATCATCCGAGAGGGAATGGGAGTAAGGCCGCACAACAGATGCGCGGACGAGAGCCGGACCGTGGCCGGCGCGGCAGTACGAAGCAGCCTGGGAGAGAACGCGGTAGGACTCGACGAAATCGGTTCCGTCAACTTCGAGACGCAGAAGGCCGGGGAAACCTTCGAGAAGACGGACAATGTTGCCGCCAGGCATTTGACGTTCGACCGGAACGGATATGGCAAAGCCGTTGTCTTCGATAAAGAAGAGGAGTGACAGATTGTCGAGGCACGCGGCGTTGATCGCTTCCCAGAACTCGCCCTCGCTGGTGGCGCCTTCGCCCGAGGAGACCAGGGTAATTTCATCGGAACTGCTGTCTCCATATTGCTTGGCCTGGGCACAGCCGACTGCGTGCAAAAACTGGGTTCCGGTGGGCGACGAGCCGGTCACGATGTGCAGCCGGGGAGACGACCAATGGGAAGGCATTTGCCGTCCCCCGGAGCTGGGGTCGCGGCCGGCTCCAATGGCCTGGAGCAGCATGTCTTCGGGGGTCATGCCGAGACTTAACACCAGGGCCCGGTCGCGATAATAAGGCACTGCCCAATCAAAGCCAGGGCGCAACACGAATCCGGCGGCGATCTGGGCAGCTTCATGACCGGCGGCACTGATCTGGAAGAAGATTTTGTTTTGTCGCTTTAGCAACACTTCGCGATCGTCCAAGCAACGCGACGTGTACATGAGGCGAAAGGCCCGAATGAGCAGATCGCGATCCAAGTGATCCCCAGCGGTGATCGTAGGAGCAAGCACGGGGAGTGTTGAAGTCTGCGTCGTGGTCACTAACCAGCCATTATCGCCTTTGAAGTTGAAATTTGCCGCGGATGGTCATGAAGCCGTAAAGCTGCAAAGTAATACTTTCCTGGAGAGCATCAATCTGGAAGAGGAATCTTCGGCGGTTCTGTTACATAGTTATGACGAAAAAAGGCTGTTATGCCGCAACCCGGATGTGCGGTTATTACCTAGTGTTGTACGCATTGCTGGTGACTGTCGACTTGCGTGCGCAGGTGGATCGGTCAACGCTGAGCGGCACGGTGACCGATCCGGGCAAATATCGTGTGCCGCCGGCAAAGGAGGTGGTGAGGCAAGGGT
>CAXTMN010000098.1:14396-18146 GCA_964245395.1 uncultured Bryobacteraceae bacterium | reverse complement strand
GCAGCATGCAGCTATTCATGGTACGAAACACCCTCTCGGCCACCTTCCGGCAAAGCTACGGCGTGGGACAATCCGGTAAGGCGCACAAGACTTGTTTAACGCCCCCATTCCTGCCAGCAAAGTCGCCACATCTAGCAAAGTGGGCGAGATCATTGAGTCCGCCTACCGCCGTCGTCTCCTGGTCATCACGGTTGAGCAGCTTGCTCCCGCGCTGACTGCGTTCCTGCTCGGCTTTATTCTGCTGCTCCTTCTTGGGACTCAGATCCTAAGCTCTGCCTGGCTCTTTCTGCTCGCCTCCGTAGCTGTACTCCTCACCTTCCTTCGCGTCCGTTCTCGTCTGCTCACCCGTTATCGTTTTGCTCAGCTCCTTGATCGACGCCTCGGCTTGAACGATACCCTGTCAACGGCGCACTTTCTGCTTTCCTCTCCGGAAGAAAGCGTCCATGACTTTGCAGGACATCAGCTACAAACTGCCGAGCAGGTCGCCTGCTCGATCAACCCTGCGCAGGCCTTTCCTTTTTCTGGGCAACGCACCTGGGCTTTGGCTGGTGGATTCGCTGCCGTTGCCTTTGGCCTCTTTGCTGTCCGCTACCTTGTCACCAGCAGTCTTAGCCTGCAGCAGGCTCTTGTCCCTATCCACTTAGAATCCGTCTTCGAACCGATTCCAGATCTGCACCGCAAGCAGCCAAGGCAGTATCCTCCCCAGGCAAACAAGGGACGGCAAACTCACTCACCCGAAGCCGCCGGACCCGAGACTGGTCGCGAAGCAAGTGCACCACCCTTGCCGCCTGTACCGCAAGCCGGGCAGCCAGACAAAGCTAGAACCGGGAACACGCAGAACGGTCAAACCAAAGCTCCCGGTGATAAGGCAGAAGAATCTCGCCCTGATTCCCGTACTAATTCCTCCCCGCCAGATCAACCTTCCGCAAACGGGCAAGCCGGCGAGAAACCAGCGTCCGCTCCCAGTCCTGACAACACTCCCAGCTCCAAAGATCAGCCACCAAACGCAGACCAGAAGCCCGACGGTCTCGTAGACAAAGTGAAAAATGCACTCTCCAGTCTCATGGCCAAAATGCGCCAGCCAGGAGAGTCTCCGAAATCCCAGCAGAACGGCGAACAGAAGCCCGACGATGGCAAAACTTCCGACGCCAAACCTTCTGGTAAAGACGGCCAGCAGACCCCCTCGCCAAACGAGCGTAACCAGCAGGCTAAAGAGCAACAGAATTCCCAGGCGCAGGCGCAAGGGCAAACCGCCGAGAAGGCCCAGGGTTCACCGGGTCGTAACAGCGCCGATCAGGCGGACGCCAAGGGATCCGACGCTCACTCTGGAGTCGGCCGCCAGGATGGAGACAAGAGCCTGAGAGAAGCCGAGCAACTTCGCGCCATGGGTAAGTTGGCCGAAATCATCGGCAGACGTTCCGCCAGCCTGACCGGCGAAATGACCGTCGAAACGCCCTCCTCTAAACAGCAGCTCAAAACCGCCTACTCCCAAAAAACCGCCCAGCATCAGGATTCAGGAGGCGAGATCAATCGCGACGAAATCCCCATCGCCGATCAGCAGTATGTTCGCGACTATATGGACCAGGTCCACAAGCAGGCCAAGGCGAATCAGTAGTCTCTCTGGCCTCTACTTCCTGTCGCGGCTTGCCAGAACAGACTGGGCGTAGTAGTTCACCACCTTCGCTTCACTACGGGCCACTTCATAAAAAGCCGAACGTAGCAGTTGTTCCTTGCCCTGAAACAGTCCTTGCCGAATCTCTTCCTGCACGCGTGGATCACTCAATTGTCGTTGTCCTGCAGTCTCTTTCGATATCAGCTTGATAATCCGATATCCTTCAGGCGTATGGATGACGGGCGATACCTGACCGGGCGTCATCTCTACAATGATCTTGCGCAGTTCCGGGTTCGCCCGATCCAGTGCCGATTCTGGCACAAACCCCAGATCTCCCCCATTGGGGGCCGACGCTGTATCTTCAGAATAATTCTGCGCCAGCGAAGCGAAATCCTCACCTTGCCTGACCCTCAGATCCACCATCTGAATCTTTGTCTTGGCCTGCTGATCGTTCTGCGCCTTATCGTTTTTCAGATTGTTGATATTTGGGTCGGGACTCGAAGTGACAAGAATTTGCGCCAGCCTCACTTTGTTCTCGGCGAGATTGAAGCTGGCTTTGTTCGCGTTGTAGAACGCCGTCACGTCTCCGTCAGAAATCGTAATGTGCGAACCAATCTCCTTGTTAAACAGCTTTTGCATGCTGAGATCCCGTCTGATCTGAGCTTTCAAATCCGCCACCGTCATCTTGCGCTGTTCTAAAAGCTTTTGAAACTGCTCCTGCGTGTAGGGTGCCTTCAGTTCATTGACCTTTGCATCCACATCGGCATCCGAAGCGAGCAATCCCGCCTTCTCGGCACGCTGCAGCATGATCTCGTTATCGATCAACGCGCGCAACGCTTCCAGGCGGGTATTTGTGGCCTGATCAGAATTGCTCTTCAGCGAGGCATTCGGTAGTTGCGCCGAAATGGCTCGATCTAGTTCTGGATAGGTGATCGATCGGGCATTCACCGTCGCCGCAACGTCCGCAGACACGGGCTTCTGACAGCTGCCCAAAGCCAGCGAAAAAATTCCGCATGCGGCAACCGCTACGGCCGCCGACAAGCGCCCGCCTAATTTTCTGGTTCTGTCGCCCAAACTTATGCTTTTACCTTCTTGATCTCTTCCGTCAACGCCGGGACAATCTCGAACAGATCACCCACAACTCCATAATCGGCTGTTTCGAAGATAGGTGCATTCTCATCCTTATTAATGGCCACCACGACCTTCGATCCCTTCATGCCGACGAGATGCTGGATCGCGCCCGAAATCCCCACAGCGAAATATACCTTCGGCGCAACTGTCTGACCCGAACTCCCCACCTGGCGCTCCATGGGCAGCCAGCCATTATCACAGATCGGACGTGAAGCCGCCAGTTCTGCGCCTAACGCTGTAGCCAAAGCCTCCACCATTGGTAGATTGTCTTTCTCTTTAATTCCTCGCCCGACCGACACAATCAAATCAGCCGATCCCAAATCCACAGATCGTTGCGTTTCCTGAAACGGAGCCTCCGGCCGGCTTCGAATCTGCGACGCCTCGAGCGTTACAGCAAAGTTCTCCACACTGTGCAACTCACCGCCCGGTTCTGCCGCCCGAAATGCGCCAGCTTGGATCGAAACAAATTGCGGCTTCTCCGGCGACCGTACATCCGCGTTCAATTTGCCTTGAAACAGCTGTCGGACAAAGGTCACATCCTTCCCCTCCACCTTTATGTCCACGACATCGCTCATCAGCATCCTGCCGAAACGGGCCGCCAGTTTTGGAGCGTAATCACGCACCTGATAAGTATGCGGAAACACTACGGCTTCCGGCGACTGCGCTTTCAACACCTGCTCGAGTGCAGCCACATAGCCGTCCGGCGTGTACTCGTTCAACAGCGCATGGTCGAGCACGAACACTTTCCCGACTTCGAAAGCCGAAGCCTCCCTCACCAGCGTTTCTAGCTCCGATCCGATCACCAGCGCCTCAACCGGAACACCTGTCGCTTGCGCGATTTCCCGACCCGCGGAGAGCGCCTCGAATGACATGCGATTCCACTTGCTCCCGCGCTGCTCAAACACCACCAGCACGCTCATAGAACGCGCGCCTCGAACTTCAACTTTTCGACCAGCTGCTGTGCCACCTGCTGCGGCGCCCCTGTAAACATCTGTATCTGCTTACTC
>CAXTMN010000098.1:5877-14386 GCA_964245395.1 uncultured Bryobacteraceae bacterium | reverse complement strand
TGCTTACTCCGTTGCGGCGGGTAAACCGCTTCCGTCTGCATCTGTTCGCTCCGCGGTCCGCCCACATGCGTCGCCGGAAGTGTTTTGATCTCCTTTGATTTGGCCTTCTTGATCCCCATCAACGTGGCGTATCTTAGTTTCTTGATCCCGGATTGGACCGTGATCGCCACCGGCAAGGGCAAGGTCACATGCTGATACCAGCCATCTTCGAGCTCCCGCTTGACTCTCACCGATGTTCCTTGCGCCTCCACTTCCATCACAATAGTCGCGTGCGCAAACCCAAGCAGTTCCGCCATCACAACTCCCGTCTGCCCGTAACCCAGATCGTCAGATTGCAGTCCGGTCAGAACCATATCCGCTGCTTCCGGCCGTGCCGCGTTCGCTAGTAATTGTGCAACTGTCCAGGCATCCAGCCTGCTCGCTTCATTCGTCTCTACATGGATTGCTCGATCGGCCCCTTTGGCCAATGCCTCGCGTATGGTCGAAGTAGCTCGTGCCGGGCCCGCACACAGGACCACCACCTCGCCTCCGTGCTTCTCTTTCAGCTGGAGACCTTCTTCCAACGCATACGCGTCTGGCTCATTCATCTCGTAGCTAACATCGCTCTCATCGAGCCCATCGCCGTCCCCGTTTACTCGCAGCGACGAATCGCGTGCAGGAACCTGCTTCACGCAAACAATAATCTTCATGCCTGGAGTTCTCTTCTAGTATGCCGGACATACTCCAGAGTGCTCCTATGCCTACCCGGGACTTTGCTCGTTGGGAACGCAGTCCTGTCAGTACCATCGTTTGAGAACGTGGATGGTCAGGGATTTCTGATCTGGTGAACTGGTCTTTCACGTCGTACACTCGCTCCAAGTCACTTTGTTTTTGCCGGGATCTTGTGACTTACTTTGACTGGTGGTAGAAGCAGAGCACGTCTGGTCCACGAGGGAAGATTTAGCAAGCTTGCTAACTGTTGCGGGTAGTCATTCACGCTACGCTGACATGCCGTTGGGCTGCCGGATCAGAGCGCTTGCACATTCAATTACAGCTTCTGATGCTGGACGCGGATGCCAAACAAAGTCTGGCGGCCTTACTTACATCGAACTCTGTTCGTTTTCCAAGCAGGGCAGCCATAAGCGAGCCTCCTGCTGGAACGGGCCCACCAAACGAACGACGAAATCTGGCCGAGGGCGAGCAGGCACCTTGGAGGCTTGTGGCCCAAAATTGTCCCGCAGAAGCTTCGCTGTTTCCGCCATCCACAGGAAGTCACCCACAGCAAGGAATCGCTGGCCTGCCGCCTCAGGCGCGAGCATGGCTCGGACATGCAGGTTCACTCTGGGAGTCGAAGGCACCTGTCTCGTCGGTGAAGATTTAGGGCCAGATTCCTGGGAGCAGTTGCTCAACCGTGAAGCCATTCAGATAAGGTTCAGAACCTGGGTGAGTACGGTGTCGCCAACTTCAAATGGTTGTTCTTGCATAGTGCCTCCGGTGGGCGGGTTCCGTGTACGGTTGGGGAGCTGACTACCGGAAGATCGGCGCCCCTTTATCAAAGAGAATCTGACCCGACCGGCGATGACTTAGCACGACGGGTGTCGACCTTAGTCTTTTGTCGGCCAGTTCTCAACCGGCGCATGCTGAGCAAAAAAATCCAGAAGGCTCTGGGGTGCTTTCTCACCGAAGAGTCTCTCCTGATTCGCTTCGGCCTCTGCGGCGGAATCGGCGCTACGGGTAAAAAGCTCTGTCTCATAGGCAAGGAACGCACTCTCAACATCCTGCTGACTAGCTACAATCGCTTCTCCAAGCCTTGCGCCGTCGTACATGGCGAGATTGGCCCCTTCTCCAGCGAAGGGTGACATTAAATGAGCCGCATCTCCGAGCAGTGTCACTCCTTGAACGCGATCCCATCGGTGGCCTACCGGGAGGGCCATGATCAACCGCGGTACAGGGGCAACGTCGGAATCGGTGATCAGTCCGGTCAACTCCGCTGGCCACCCTTCAAATTCCTTTGCTGCGGTTGCAAGAGCCGCTGCCGGGTTAGAAAAGTCCAGACTGGAAAGCCATCCCTCTGGCTTTGCCAGAGCAACGTAGGTGTGCAGAACTTGATTCGGCTCGCGATGTCCCAGAAGAGCCCGTCCGGGCGCGAGTGCGAATAAAGAACCGCCACCTACCGCCTTTGCACTCAATGGATGGCTATTGTCGCAGTCATTCAGCCAGGTCTCAATGAAAGAGACACACACATAGGCAGGGTTTGCTCTGGACAGAAGCGGACGAACTTTTGACCATGCGCCATCCGCTCCGGCGAGCAAGTCTGTTACGGCTGTGGAGCCGTCGCTGAATGTGATCGTGTGCTCCCCTTTGTCACTTGACGAAACACTCGTAACTCTGGCGCCCCAGCGGATGGTGCCGGGTGGAAGAGAGTCGAGCAGTAGGTGCCTCAGTTCACCTCGCAGCACCTCTGGTCTGCCCCTATCTGGGTCGTCCGGTTCGTCCAGCAGTACCTGACCCTCTTTGTTCATCACCTTCGAGGCTTGCCCACCGGCATGGATGATGTTTAGGAAGGGACTATAGAGATGTGCAGCTTTAAGGGCTGCCTGACCAGTGTCCTCATGGATGTCGAGCATGCCGCCCTGTACACGAGCATCTGCTGAGAGCTCTGACTCATAAATCGTTACGGGGATGCCGTGAACATGTAGTACACGCGCCAGCGTAAGACCGCCTAGTCCGGCGCCAATGATCGTAACTGGCTCTTTCATAAGAGAAATATTCTAATCGACTCGCCTGGGCATCTGGCAGGCGACCGCGAGTCGGTCTTCGGAATGACCGCCCGCAGAGTGTCACCGTCCGGGGTAGAGATAATTTGGAATGGAGTTGCGGGCCGCTAAAAGACGCCCGTCATGGCGGTCATTCACTGCCTCTCGGCAAGGCTGTCGTTTTTTCAACCACTACCCTCTTCGTACCAAGCAGGTGTTCGCTCTCTAACCGGCTATTGCTCTTGAACGCCTCCCAACCACCGTCGGCGGGCACGATCACCACCCATTGCGTCGCGTAAGCTCGGTAGTCGTACGTGAGGTCAACGCGGCAACCTCCCTCAACCGTTTTCAGCGCCAGCCTACCCGACAGTGTGAAGTCACCATACGTCATCCAGGACGGAAACGGAACAGATCCAGGTTGAGGAAGGGTGTACTTCTTAATGGCAATCCATGTAGTACCGAGCGGTTTCCCAGAACCACTCCTAATGTGCTCACCCTTGAGACTCGCAGTCCAATCGTTGAACTGACTTTCAATCCCGTGCTGCATCAGATACTCTGCTGCTTGCACTTTAACCTGCTCGCAAGATCGCGGAAGCACCTCGGTATTGCCGTATAGCAAAGGTCCAGCCCCCAGGATCACCGGTAACATCAGCACGAATCTAATCAGTTTCACCAGGTTCACATCAAACAATCTACAATTATTTCTCCGGGAATCCATTTACGATTCCTTCGTCACCTTTACCCATGCTCCCAGTCTCACGTCAGGACATATCGAAATGGCACAAACAGCTTCGGACGTCATTGTTGAAACCCTCATCGACTGGGGGGTAGACACGGTTTTCGGCCTTCCTGGCGACGGCATTAACGGCATCATGGAAGCCCTGCGCACGCGTAAAGAACAGATCCGCTTCATTCAGGTCAGGCATGAAGAGTCTGCAGCCTTCGCCGCCTGTGGTTACGCAAAGTTCACCGGAAAGCTGGGTGTGTGCCTGGCCACCTCCGGCCCTGGTGGCATCCACCTATTGAACGGCCTCTATGATGCCAAGCTCGACGGCCAGCCCGTGCTCGCCATCACCGGCCTTCAGTTTCATGACCTTGTCGGAACCTACACACAGCAGGACGTCGCGCTCGACAAGCTTTTCGAAGATGTTGCGGTCTATAGTGAACGAATCATGGGTGCAGCCCATGCTGCCAATGTCACCGAGCTGGCGTGCCGGACCGCCCTTGCGCGGAAAGGCGTTGCTCACATCACGATCCCCTCCGACTTTCAAGAACAGTCCGTCAGCAGTGACACGCGGTCCATGCGTAACAAACCTCATCACGTGTCTGAAGTCTTCGCCATCGGCACCCGCCATCCCACAACTCGGGAACTCCAGCAGGCCGCTACCCTGCTTAATGAGGCAAAGAAAATAGCCATTCTCGCCGGCCGCGGCGCACTCCAGGCCGGTGAGCAGTTGGAACGAGTCGCCGAACTCCTCGGAGCACCCGTCATCAAAGCTCTGCTGGGGAAAGCTTGCCTTCCAGACGATAGCCCCTACACCACCGGAGGATTGGGCCTCCTCGGTACTCTCCCGTCCGAGTTAGCCATGGAGGAGTGCGACACGCTCTTCATCATCGGCTCCAGCCTGCCTTACATTGAGTTCTATCCCAAACCCGGCAAAGCCAAATGTGTTCAGATCGACATCGATCCCGTCAGAATCAGCTTGCGCTATCCCACCGACATTGCTCTTGTGGGCGATACGCGTCAAACCCTCGACGCTCTCCTCCCTCTTCTTCAGCAACATGACAAGTCGTTCCTCCAGAAAGCTCAGGAACGGATGAAGGACTGGAACGAGCTGCTGCTCAAGCGCGCCAGCGCCACAGAGCTGCCCATGAAGCCGCAGGTTGTGGCCTACGAACTCGGCAAGCGTTTGAGATCCGATGCCATCGTCGCTAGCGATTCCGGCACCAACACCACTTGGTGGGCCCGCTACATCCCGGCCAAGAAAGGCCAGATGCATACCTGCTCCGGCAACTTGGCTACTATGGCCTGCGGCTTCCCTTACGCGATCGCAGCCGCCATCGCCTTTCCCGAACGGGAAATTGTCGCCTTTGTCGGCGATGGCGGCTTCACCATGCTCATGGGCGAACTGGCAACCTGCGTCAAATACAAGCTGAACGTCAAAATCGTCATCGTCAAAAACAACTCTCTCGGCCAGATCAAGTGGGAGCAGATTGTTTTCCTTGGTAACCCCGAGTACGAGTGCGACCTGGAGCCCATCGACTTCGCTGCCGTCGCACGCGCGTTTGGCATACCCGGATTTACCATCACCGCGCCCGGCGAATGCGGCAGTGTTCTCGATGCTGCCCTTGCCATACAAGGTCCGGCTCTGATCGAGGCGGTCGTGGACCCTAACGAGCCCCCGATGCCCGCCAAGATCAAACCCGAGCAAGCCCTTCATTTCTCCGAATCCCTCGCCAAAGGAACCAAAGACTGGCAGAAGATTGCCTCCACTATTGCCAAAGACCGGATCCGTGAAATGGTGTAAGCGATCGTCGCGTTTGGCAATTCGTCCTCGAAGTCCGCAAATTCCATGCGAAGTTTCTTCCAACAGCGACAACTACCAGGGCCCTATTTCCCGCTATACCGCTTAAACACCAAGCACCCGTTCGTGCCGCCGAACCCAAAACTGTTCGAGGCAGCATACTCCATCTCCAGCGACCGCGCTTCATTCGGCACATAATCCAGATCGCACTCCGGATCGGGAAACTCGTGATTGATCGTAGGCGGAACAATCTGGTCCCGTAACGCCAGAACCGTTATGCCTGCTTCCAGACCTCCTGCGCCGCCCAACAGATGCCCGGTCATCGACTTGGTCGAACTAACCGCAAGCTTCTTGGCGTGGTCGCCAAAGGTTCGCTTTATGGCGATGGTCTCTGCTTTGTCGCCTTGTCCTGTTGATGTCCCGTGCGCATTCACATACTGCACTTGGGTCGGATCAAGCTTCGCGTCTCGCAGCGCGTTCCGCATCACCCGGTAGCCGCCGTCGCCGTCATCAGGCGGAGAGGTGATGTGATGCGCATCGCTGCTCATCCCATAGCCCACTATCTCGGCGAGAATGTTTGCGCCTCTTCGCTCTGCTCGCTCCATCTCTTCCAACACCAGAATGCCCGACCCTTCGCCCACCACAAAACCGTCACGCTCCCGGTCCCAGGGTCGAGACGCCCGGTGCGGTTCGTCATTGCGTGTCGACAACGCGCGCATAGCGGCAAATCCGCCAATGCCCATCGGTGTCACACAAGCTTCGCTGCCACCGCAGATCATCACGTCGGCATAGCTGTGCTGGATCAGGCGAAACGAATCACCGATCGAGTGTGCGCTCGTCGTACAGGCAGTGGCCGTCGCTGAATTCGGTCCCTTTGCCCCGTAACGAATCGAGACATAACCGCTCGCCAGATTCACAATGCAGGAAGGAATAAAAAACGGAGAAATCCGGCTAGGGCCGCGCTCGAGCAAAATCCTATGCTCCCGCTCGATGACTTCAAATCCCCCAATGCCGCTACCGATGTACACGCCCACATTCTCGGCGTCCTCCGGCGCAAACTGAATTGCCGCCGAGTTCACTGCGAATTCAGAGGCTGCCATCGCAAACTGAATGAATCGTCCCATCTTCTTTACGTCCTTCTTATCGACGTAAGTCAATGGATCAAAATTCTTAACTTCTCCCGCAATACGGCAGGCAAAATCTGTCGAATCAAATGCCGCAATTCGCTCAATTCCATTCTTCCCGTTGCGGACTGCGGACCAACATTGCTCTGTCCCGGCGCCGACCGAACAGATCAGGCCGACTCCAGTAACAGCTACTCTTCGCGCCACTACAATCTCCTGGTTCGTCCCGCCTTTTCGGAACGATCGAACGCGTCAGGCGCCAATTACTTCTTCTTCGCTTCGATGTAATCGACAGCGTCCTTGACGGTCTTGATCTTCTCCGCATCCTCATCCGGAATATCCAGATCGAATGCCTCTTCAAAGGCCATCACCAACTCCACAATATCCAGCGAATCTGCGCCGAGATCGTCTACGAAGGAAGCGCTTGGTTCAACCTGGTTCTCGTCTACGCCCAACTGCTCGACAATGATTTGCTTCACTCTATCTGCTACTGACATTCATTGTTCTCCTGTGTGCTCCTAGCGGGTTCCCTGCGGCTCAATGGCTTCCCAGTCCAACACTCTAAACTACATCATTGATGGAGTTGGATTCTAATTGTCCGGATTGTGACTGGATTCTGAATGGACTATGACTGATATGTCAAAGAGATTCTAGCGACCATCGGGGTAAATGTCGAATAATCCTTTACGAGTTCTTTATCTGCACGGCTTTGCTTCCAGCCCCGGATCCCGCAAAGCGCGCTTCTTCGCTGACCGTCTTCGCCAAATCGGTTTCTCGGTTAAGATCCCGGATTTGGCTGGCGGCGACTTTAGCAGGCTCACTCTTTCCAGCCAGCTCGAGCTTGGCGCCCATGCTGCCGCTTCAGACCCTATTATCCTCATTGGCTCCAGCATGGGCGGATATCTTGCCGCTCTGTTCGCTCAACACCATGCCCAGGTCAAGCGGCTCGTCCTCCTTGCACCCGCCTTCGATTTCTATCGGCTGTGGGCAGACACTCTGGGCCCGGATCGGCTGCGCCAGTGGGAACAAAGCCGTTGGCTGGACGTTTTTCACCATGCCGAAGGACGGGCAGTCCCTCTCAATTACGCCCTTATGGAAGACGCTTGTCACTATGATCCCTTTCCTGGCTTTTCTCAGCCCGCCCTGCTCTTTCATGGAACCCAGGATTCCGTGGTCCCCTCTAACACCTCGGTGACCTATTCAGAAGCTCACCAAAATGTGCGGCTTCTCCTGCTTAACTCGGGACATGAACTCACCGATGTACTGGAATTAATTTGGGCCTCTACTGAAGCCTTTCTCCTGGGTCCATCGGTCGAAATTCAGTGATAGACTGGAATCACTGGCCGGACAGCTTTTTCTGGGTGATCGCAACTCAAACCACCATTGCTACGTCCAACCAGTCAAACCAGACGCGTCGCGTAAGGAAGTGAATGACGGAGTCTTTCGTGACTAGCGAAGTAGAAAAAGAGCCTATCGCAGATTCCCATCCGGCTCACACAGATGACCACCTCGATCGGTTGTTGATGACCTCCGATTTAGAGGAGCCGTGGTTTCGGTCTCTTGTACGAAGTGTTCGGGAGCTCATCAACCCACCCAAGCTTCCTCCTCTTGTCTTGACCTCTCGCCCCATCGAGAGTGCGGATAACGATCTGAACTCGCTGGAGCAGCCGTGGTTCAAATCGTTCGTTGCGAATATAAAGGATCTTGTTAATCCTCCCAAGCTTCCGCCCCTCGAAGTCACCTCCAAACCTGTTGAAGTCGATACCATTTGGGGTGCATATCAGGGAGGCGAATCCAAGTCCGGCGCTGTCTCACTCCTCATTCACGTCGGAGTGATTTCACTCCTCTTTCTCGTTTTCAGGCACACAATCCTCCCTGAGAAGAAAAAGGACCTCGGTCCGATCATTTACGTGGCCGAGTACAAGCCTAAACTTCCGCCCGCAGCCGTCAAGGCCGGCGGTGGCGGGGGCGGCGGTCAGAAAGCGCCCACGCCGGTTAGCCGCGGCGTTGCCCCCCGGTTCGATCGCAAAGTCTTCGAACCACCGATACAATCAATCCCTAAACCTCTGCTGCCTGTTGTTCCAACCATTACGGCCCAAGCCCCCCAGATTCAGGCGCCAGACTA
>CAXTMN010000098.1:3748-5867 GCA_964245395.1 uncultured Bryobacteraceae bacterium | reverse complement strand
TGTCGAAGCTGACAGAATTGTCAGGTGGCCAGGGTACCCATGGACTCGGAAGCGGGTCCGGCGGCGGTATCGGTTCCGGTAAGGGCGACGGTTACGGTCCCGGCGAAGGCGGTGGACAAGGGGGCGGTGTTTATCGCATCGGCGGCGAAGTTTCTGCCCCGTCCCTTATGGCCAAGGTCGAGCCCGAATACTCCGAAGAAGCCCGGAAGGCCAAGTACTCTGGCACCGTCCTTCTCTCTATCGTTGTCGATGAACACGGCCTGCCCCGCGACATACACGTAGTGCGACCTCTCGGCCTCGGCCTCGATGAGAAGGCCATTGAAGCCGTTATGAAGTGGCGCTTCCGTCCCGGCATGAAGGGCGGCCGACCCGTGGCCACCCAGGCACAAGTAGAAGTTAATTTCCGCCTGCTTTAGGTTTGGGCGGCGGCTTAGGCGGCGGTGGGATCGGCCTCGGCATTGGTGGCCGGCTCTTCTCAATCCGCCCTTACTCCATACCATCGTCAGATCAGATGATAAGAGGCAAATACCTGCTGCTGCCATTTTCCGAGCAGCTTCTGATCGTTCGGGGCTTCGGAAACACCTAGCTCGGACGGACCTTTTTCTCGCTCGATCACTGAATTCAACCGGTATTCGGCATCCTCGTCCTGGGTGTGGTTCCAGAGAAAGTAATATTCGGTCGCTATCTCACTCCACGACGAATGAAGTTTCGCCATGGTCGCAATTCGCCGATCTAAGTTAACCGCCATCGCATACGCATTGCCGACCGCAACGATCAAGGCGAATAGTACTGGTATCCACTCTGGAGCCTTGGAGATGATTGTGGCCGCCGCCCCAGACGAGAGGAAAAATGATACCCCGGTTATCCATTGCTTCTGAACCGTAAATCGAGCCGCTAAGTCTGCAAAGTACAGGCACGGGTCTCTGCCGAGAGCATGTTCTGCCAGACGCGGCTAGTCTGGTCTTCAGTCAACATCGCCTCTATTTTACCTGTTTGCGAGTCCTCGCCCCCTGACTCGGTTACGGCCTCTTACTCTTGCACTCCACGCAAGGACAAATCTTCCGCAAGTGATCGAACGAGTAAATGCCGGAACTATGTCCGTCATTCCAGTAAATCCGCACCGCATAGCTGCCTACTGCCTCCACAGCATCCATCTTCAGAGCTGGCTTAAACATCGGGAACGGATCGGGCTGTGAATAGTTTGTCCGCTGCGGTGCTGTCCCATGCGATCCCGTGCACGTCGCACACGGGCATTCATCTCGCAGATACGCGAGCGAATAGTCGCTCGAATGCCCCTCCCGCCAGTCGATCTTGATGCCCGTCGACTTAGAAATCGCAATGTGCTCCGGGTCCGCCACGCTACTTACGTCTACATCTTGCTGCATACTCTTACGCTGTTAGTATCCGTTCAATGTCCCGGACTCCTGGGATCCGCCGGAACGCCATAATGACCCGCTCTAGCTGCTTTTTGTCCTTAACTTCCATGGTGATGTCTACCACCGCGCTCTCATCGGGGCGTGTGTGATCTGCACGTGCTTCCAAAGTCCGGATGTTGCTCGACTCCGTACTCAGAATTGAGGTTAGTTGGTGCAGAATGCCCGGCCGGTCATCTGTATAAACCATCACCTTCACAGGCAGAGGATCGCTTCCACTCCGCGCCCACTCAACATCGATCTTGCGGTCGGGCTCATACATCAAATTCTGCACATTAGGACATTGCAGCGAGTGCACCGCAACGCCCTTGCCTCTGGTGATGTAACCGACAATCTTCTCACCGCGAATCGGGTTGCAGCACTTCGCCCGGTAAACCAGAACATCGTCCGCGCCCTTTACGTGAATGGTCAGGTCGCCGCCATCCCCAAACGGTGATCCCATCGGGGACTGCACCGTTCTCGGAACTTGCGGTTCTTGAACAGGATCTACCGGGACATCGTCGGGCGCTACCTTCTGAAGCACCTGCCTCGCCGAGTACTTCCCAAACCCTAGCGCTGCATATAAGTCCTCTGTCTTGCTGACCCCGTACTCCGATGCAACCGACTCCAGGTCCTCGCTCGAAATCCGGCCCATGCTCACACCGAGTCGCCGCGCCTCTTTCTCCAGCGACTTCTGACCGATCTCC
>CAXTMN010000098.1:0-3738 GCA_964245395.1 uncultured Bryobacteraceae bacterium | reverse complement strand
CTCCACCGCGTTGATAACGTGCTTGATCCTGTTTCGTGCCCGTGAGGTCTTCACCATCCCGAGCCAGTCACGGCTCGGCTGATGTCCCGGCTGCGTTAGAATCTCCACTACATCTCCATTGCGTAACGGCGATTTCAACGGCCGTATCGAACCGTTCACCCGAGCTCCCACGCAGGTCTGGCCGATATCGCTATGCACGGCATACGCGAAGTCAATCGGAGTTGCTTCTCGTGGCAGCACAATTACTCGCCCACCCGGTGTGAACGTATAAACTTCCTCCGAATACAGGTCCACCTTCAGCGTCGAAAGAAACTCGCCCGAGTCGCTCATTTCGCGCTGCCACTCCACCAGTTGGCGCAGCCACGCTATCCGCTGATCGTCGCCGCGCGGCCCCTTGCTGCCCTCCTTATACTTCCAGTGCGCGGCAATGCCCTCTTCAGCAATCTTGTGCATCTCCTCGGTCCGGATCTGCACCTCGAATGCAGTCCCATCCGGCCCCATCACCGATGTATGCAGCGACTGATAAAGATTCGGCCGCGGCATCGCAATGAAGTCTTTGATCCGCCCCGGCACCGGATGCCATTCGTTATGGATCACCCCTAGCGCCGCATAGCAGTTCTTCACTGAATCGGTGATAATGCGAATCGCCATCACGTCGTAAACCTGGTCAAGCGTGATCTTCTGCCGCTTCAGCTTCTGATAAACCGAATACGCCCGCTTCACCCTGCCTTGTACGCGTGCCGGAATATCTTCCCTGACCAGCTTTTGTTCAATGTGCGATTGAACATTCCCCAGCCACTGCTCATTGACTTGCCGCTTCGATTCAATCTCCCGCATCAGCTCTGCCGCGGCTTCCGGCTGCAGGGTTTCAAACGCCAGCTCTTCCAGCTCCGCTCGCACCTTGCCCATCCCCAGCCGGTGCGCGATCGGCGCATAAATCTCGATCGTCTCCTGCGCGATCGACTCCTGCCGTTCAGGCGAAAGTGACCCGATTGTCCGCATATTGTGCAGCCGGTCTGCCAGCTTCACGATGATCACCCGGATGTCGCCCGTCATCGCCAGCAGCATCTTGCGCAAGCTCTCCGCCTGCCGGTCTTCCCGATTGGCGAAACTGATCTTGCTCAGCTTCGTCACGCCATCCACGCAACGCGCTACATCTTCGCCGAACCGCTCTCTCAAATCTTCTGATTTCGCTGCCGTGTCTTCCAGCAAGTCGTGCAGAATCCCTGTCTCAATCGAGACCAGATCCATCTGCATGTCCGCCAGAATATGCGCCACTGCCAAAGGATGCGTAATGTACGGCTCGCCCGACTTACGCCTCTGTTTTGCGTGTAGATCGGCCGCATACCGATAGGCGCGCTCGAGCGACGCCAATTCGTCTTTTGGCCGAAGCACCCGTACCTTGTCCTCTAAAGACCGGTACAGCTCTTCCACCTGCGGCAGCTCTAAAACACTCGTCGACATGGAATCCGTCTAACTACAAGGTTAAATCAACGTTGCAGCTACGGCTTTGCATATACGCTGCCGTAAGCGCTTTGGGCCCTACTGCAAAGCCTTCATCAACTCCGGCTTTACCGGCCACATGCCCAAAACCCGCTTATCAATGACCTGAAAAGAACCCGCAGTCAGCAATCCCGTTAGATCTGCATCGCTCGGCTGCGCGCGTTCCCGAGCCAGTTCCAGCTTCAGCATTTTCGTCTCAATCTCCAACTGGTTGCGCATCGTGTCCGCCGCTGCCGCGTTCTGGCATTGCGCATTCAGCCCAAGCGTGAAACCCGGACTGTTTGTCGTTGCTGGCCCTAATGACAGAACGACCGATTCGGCCGATTGCAACGAAATGGCGAAAATGCGCAACCCGGCGGGCAACTGAACTGGATTTTTCAAAACGGCCGCCGATACTCTCACCCAAACGGGAGCGGTTGGCAACGGATCGCGTACAACATGGCCTGGAGGGTCCAGCGCTGTCACGGCGAACGGTGCAGTACTCAGGGCAAGCGACAATACGTCCGGCTGTATGGAGGTAAACGACAGGATCTGTTTCTGCCGGCTCGTCGGCACCGTGCAAATCTCGTCCTGACAACCGCCTCCGTGATGCGCCGCATAAGAGCGCAGTTTCGCCAGATTGAATCGTCCCCGCAGAATGAAGAACGTTTGCTCGCCGTCCGTTGCACCAACCAGTGCGTCCAGATCCTTGGCATAGTCAAACTGCGTCTCACGGACAAAACCCTGATATTCGGGTTCAGCAGTTGGCGTCGACCCCGTTATCAGGCTCAGCGCACCTGCTCGCCGCAGCCCCGCCACGTCCGCGTAAAATGTCGTCACGCCCGCTTGCGGCAGATAACGAAGCATGTCCGCGTTTGCCTTCACAAACCGGTGGCGAAATGCGTACAATCCCAACCCCACGACGGCAATCCCCATTGCCATACTGGCAAGAATGAATTGCGCTCTCGGCGGAATACTCAATTTGCTCCAGCCGCTTACGCCGTCACCAGTTCGGCCACCCGCACGTTTTTCCAAAGAGCGATGTACGGCTTCAACTGCTCCATCATCACCGCGAACTGCTCAAGCTTCAACGACTGCGCACCATCGCTCACCGCTTTCTCCGGCTGTGGGTGCACCTCTACAATCAACCCGTCTGCCCCAATTGCCACCGCTGCTTTCGACAGTGCGGGAACCAGGCTGCGCCTCCCCGTTGCATGGCTTGGATCTAACATCACCGGCAAGTGCGAAAGCTCGTCCAGAACCGGGATCGCAGTAATGTCGCACGTGTTCCGCGTGGCAGTCTCGAACGTCCGAATGCCGCGCTCACAGAGGATTACGTTTGGATTGCCATGCGCTACCACGTACTCAGCCGACATCAGCAACTCCTTGATCGTGGAGCTGAGACCGCGCTTCAGCATCACCGGCCGGTTCGCCTTCCCCAGGGCCTTCAAAAGCGAAAAGTTCTGCATGTTGCGCGCGCCGATCTGAAGAATATCCGCGTACTCGGCCACCATCTCCACATCCCGGTCGCTCATCACTTCTGTAATGATGCCAAGCCCGGTCTCTTCTTTCGCCTTACGCATCAGTTTCAGGCCGGCTTCCTCCATGCCCTGGAAATCATATGGCGAGGTCCGCGGCTTGAAGGCGCCACCACGCAGAAACTGCGCCCCATGCTTGCAAACAAAGTGAGCCGTGTCCAGTATCTGCTTCTCGCTTTCTACCGAACACGGGCCCGCCATGATCACGAACTCATCGCCGCCAATGTCCACACCATTGGCTCGAATCTGTGACTTAGTCGCTCGAAACTCCCGGCTCACAAATTTGTACGGCGCCGAGATGCGCACGGCCTTCTCCACCTGCGGCATCGCCTCCAGCGACTCCAGGCATGCCGTCACATCCCCAACCCCAACAACCCCAATCACCACCCGCTCTTCGCCTTCGATCGAATGGACCTTGTACCCGAACTCGCAGATCCGTTCGCGTACTGCGTCGATCTCTGCTTGCGTCGAGTGAAGTTTCATCGAAATGATCATCTGTATTTACCGTGTTTGCGGAAAGTATGACACAGTGATAATCTGAGCTTTTAGCCATGCGCTGGGCGCTGATCACTCTTTTGGCCGGAGCGTCGCTCGCGCTTCAAGCGTCCCCCGCGAAGGTGACCCCCGCTCAAAAGAAGCACCCTCTCGCCACTCACCACTCACCCCTCCCCCCAACCCCCTCCACCCACCCCAAACCCAACACAAAACTAACACCAGC
>CAXTMN010000097.1:13900-18211 GCA_964245395.1 uncultured Bryobacteraceae bacterium | reverse complement strand
GTGCGAACCAGATCGATATGGTCGATAGCGGGCCCGTGTACAGGGAAAATGCGTTCTACTCCTTGCCCGAAACTCACCTTGCGAACCGTAATGGTCTCGCCCATACCGGTGTTCTTTCGTGCGATGACTGTCCCTTCGAAGGCCTGCAAACGCTCCTTGTCTCCTTCTTTAATCCGGACGTGTACACGGATCGTATCTCCGGGGCGAAATTCCGGGTGCGCCGTCGCTCGGACGTGCTTGCTGATGAACTTACTGACAAGTGCGTTCTGCATAATTCTTAAATCTGTCTGATTTCTCCGTGGTCCGATAAATCCGGACGCAGCCGTTGCGTTTTCTCGCGCGACGCAGCCCGTCGCCAGCGCTTGATTTCCTCATGGTTCCCACCCAACAGCACCTCGGGCACTCTCCAGCCGCGAAACTCCGCCGGTCTGGTGTACTGCGGACAATCCAAAAAATTCTCGTTCTCGCCACTGAAGCTTTCGTTTCGTGTTGAAGCTTCGTTCCCTAAAACGCCAGGCAGCAACCTCGCCACAGCATCGACAACGATTGCCGCGGCTAGTTCACCACCACTCAAAACGAAATCCCCCGCCGATACTTCTTCATCTACAAGGTGTTCGGCTACTCGCTCATCCACACCCTCATACCGGCCGCAGACAACCAGCAGATCGTCCAATCCGGAAAAATCACGCGCCACCTGCTGTGTGAAACGCCTGCCTTGCGCGGACAACAATACAACCTTCTGTCGAACCGTCCGGCTGGGTAAGATCGACTCCACTGCCTCGAAGAGCGGTTCCGGCTTCAGCAGCATGCCTTCTCCGCCACCAAATGGCCGGTCGTCTACAGTCCTATGCCGGTCTTGTGTCCAGTTTCGCAGATCGTAAATACAGATTTCCAACCGCTTCTCTGCCTGCGCTTTCCGAACAACCCCGAAACTGAAAGGCCCAGAGAAGAATTCCGGAAAAATTGTGACAATATGAAACCGCAAAGCTTATAAATCCAAAAGGCCTTCGGGCAATTGAACTCGCACCGTTTTCGCCTCGAGATCCACCTTCACACAAATCGGCGGCACAAACGGAATCAGCACCAACCGATTCTCAATTTGCACTTCCATCAGCGGCGGCCCCCCGTACGCCTGCCACCCCGCAACAACACCTAACTGCTCGCCTGTGGAGTCATCTGCTACTCGGCAACCCATCAGATCCGCCTGGAAAAATTGACCTCCGTCCAGACTTCCCCGCTCCTCGGGCCGAATCCATAAGTCCGCCCCCCGAAATTGTTCCGCCGAATCAATCGAATCAATGCCCGCGAACTTCAGAACCCAATCCTGCTTGTGTGGCCATGACTCTGCGATCTCGACCGGGATATCCGACCCACTTACCAACCGCACATGCGCTTGTCGCAAGCTCTCCAGCCGGCCAGGCACGTCTGTCTGAGAGCGGGCCGCCAACTCACCCCGATTGCCACGAGGTCGAAGGATCTCCGCAACAACAACCCTCTCCGCTTGCGGGTCCAAAAGAACGTACGACCTATTCCAGGATTTCCAGCGAGAAACGGCGATTCAGCTTCGTTCCCACCGCGCCTAATAAAGTACGGATCGAACGCGCTGTACGACCTTGTTTTCCAATCACTTTTCCCAAGTCGCCACCTGCGACACGCAATTCGAAAACGGTCGCATGCTCCCCCGAAATCTCGTTTACAACGACTCCGTCTGGCGTATCGACCAAAGCTTTGGCGATTTCTTCCACCAGCGTCTTCACGCCATTGCTGTCGTTCATCTTCTACCTTTGCAAGCCCGCAATTCTGCTGCGCACAACAATTAGCAGTGCTTTCAGTCCGTTTTCTCAGGCCTATGCTGCTGGCGCCTCTGCCGGGCTCATCTTCAACAGACGGTTCACCCGGTCTGACGGTTGTGCGCCGCTTTTGATCCAATACTCGATCCGTTCATGATTGAAATGCACTTGAGCCGGCTTTGCAATGGGGTCATAATGGCCGACAACTTCTACCGAGCGGCTGTTTCGTGCGCGCTCTCTTTCGATAACGACCACGCGATAGGTGGGCTTCTTCTTGGCGCCAAACCGCGCCAGGCGTATTGCTAGCATCCTAAAACCTTTTCTTTCTTTATCTTTGCAGATCTGTAAAGAGCACGCACCCTTTCTCGCCGCCGTCGCAAGCTTCACGAAGCTGGAAAAGGGAATATCTGCTCTAAAACCCCGGCATTCCCGGAAGCTTCATCTTGGACAGGCGTTTCCCGAGCATTCCTGCTTGCCCAGTGAAACTCTTCATCATTTTACGCGCCTGCGCGTACTGTTTCAGAAGATTGTTCACATCCTGGACACTGGTTCCGCTCCCTTTAGCGATCCGCCGCCGTCGTGCTCCGTTGATCAGCATGTGATTTTGCCGTTCCTTGGGAGTCATCGAATCGATGATCGCCACCACGCGCCCGACCTCGCCTTCGTCGATCTTGGCGTTCTTCAAATCCTTCAGCGGACCGATCTGGGGCATCATCTCCAGCAATCCGCCCAGTGAACCCAGCTTTCGAATCTGCTTGATTTGGTCACGAAAATCTTCAAGCGTAAAGTCATCGCTCAGAAGCTTCTCTTGCATCCTCTCGGCCGTTTTTTGATCGATGGTCTCCTGAACTTTATCGATTAAGGAAAGCACATCGCCCATGCCCAAAATCCGAGAGGCTACCCGGTCCGGATGGAAGGCTTCCAATGCATCCGTTTTTTCACCAACGCCTACATACTTCAGCGGTTGCCCGGTGATGGTTCGAATTGAAAGCGCCGCGCCTCCTCGCGCATCGCCGTCCATTTTCGTCAGGATCACACCCGTGATTCCCAAACGCTTATGGAACTCATCGGCCGAGCGCACCGCATCCTGGCCCGTCATCGCATCCGCCACAAAAAGAATCTCTGTCGGGTTCAGAGCCTCTTTTAGCTCGTGCAACTCCGTCATTAGTTGCTCGTCGACGTGCTGCCGCCCGGCCGTGTCCACCAAAAGGACATCGCGTCCTGCCCGCATTGCCTCCCGGCGTGCGGATTTGGCCAATTCCAGTGGTTTTATTTCTTCCGGTGTTCCCTCGTAAATCGGAGTATTGACGTTCTTTGCTAAGAGACTCAACTGATGCCGAGCCGCCGGACGGTAAACGTCTACCGAAACCAGTTGAGGTTTGCTTCCCTCTTTGGCCAGAACGCGGGCAAGCTTGGCGGAACTGGTTGTTTTCCCCGAACCTTGCAGCCCCACTACTAAGATGACCGTCGGCGGTTCATTCGCAAAGCGCAGCTTCGATTGATGGCCACCGAGCATCTTCGTCAGCTCGTCGCGAACAATCTTGACTACTTGCTGGCCGGGCGAAAGCGCCGTCAGCACGTCTTCCCCCATGGCCTTTTCTTTTACCTGCTCGATAAACTGCTTGACCACCTTAAAGTGAACATCGGCCTCGAGCAGAGCCAGGCGGATCTCCCGCAGCGCTTCGTCCATATTCGCGGCCGAGAGCTTTCCTTCGCCACGTAGGTTTTTAAAGACACGCTGAAGCTTGTCAGAGAGGTTATCGAACATGAATGAATCTTGTCAGGAGTGAGCGGGAGAGATCTCGATGCCTTCGAGCCGTTCCGGTCAAGAGAAACCGACTAAGTACCAGCTAATTATAGCGAAAGATGTGTTTCTCTGATGCCAACGAGCATGTCTGGCGGGAACTGGCCTGGATGCATACGGTTCTGGTCCTCCAAGTCCGGAAGCGAATTATCGGTATCGTGCGTGTAGTTTCCTGACATCTCGCCACGGCGGCCTCTCTGCAGCGGCGGTTCGAGTTCCCGTCCGTAAGCGCCACATACGCGCACAATCCGATTGTTGTTTGGGAGGCGTGATCCATGAAGTACCGAAAGGAAGCTAAGTTGTCCGAGATGCCAACACCCGTGCATGTAAGCTTCTTCGATCCCGATGATTCACTATGGCGTGAATGCTTAAAACGGGGGAACCATTCTGGCGCTTCCACGCCATCTGCCGATAACATTATTTTGTGAGCGTCCCGTAAAATGGCCCTGTTCCCGGTCGGGAGAATCCTTGAATGTTTTCGAAACGAGAAGAAAAACCAATGGACTACGAAAACTGAAAAACAGCGGAATTCGACTATCTTAGCTCGATAACGGCATAAGGAATTTACGTTGTACTCCATCCGGTAACATCTTCTTTCATTTTTTGATGTCGGGTAGCGTTCCCCCATAAGCTTTCTTCAGCACATTCATCTGGGCTTCTTTTTTGGCGGCAAGGGCGGAGTCGGGTACGGCACTGACTTGTGGCTGCCGGACAGAC
>CAXTMN010000097.1:0-13890 GCA_964245395.1 uncultured Bryobacteraceae bacterium | reverse complement strand
GACTTCGCCTTGATGGGAATGGGCGGCCTTGCTTCGAGCCTCACCGCCGACTTCCGTCCTTGCACCCGATTTGCAGGAGGCAAATTCGCGTTGTATATCGCGCGTTGCGCAGGTGTTAGCCCCGCAGTAAGCGTCGCTACATAGCTCTCCGCTTCATCTTCCTGGTCAGCGGTGTTGTTAGCCGCGACACTTGATTCAATTGGGCCGAATGTTCCCCCTGTCCACGAGATACGCAATTCCCCCCCGATCAGCGCTCTTGCTGAAGGATCGGGCACGTTGTAAATGGTGACTTGGACAGCTTGGCCCTGGATGAAATTCACCGAGTAGGTGACGGGAGTGCTCGCGTTTGTCCAAAAAGTCGAGGTTTGGCTGCCTGAAGTAGCGCCTGGCCGCCATTTCAAATTGAAAGTGAACTGGTTATCTGGGAATGAAACGGTATGTTGAGATCCGCTGCAGTAGCCTTCCTGTCCCCAATTACGCACAAAAATCGCCCATGTCTCAGTGACAGGTTCGTGGGAGTCTTGAATCGCGATGGCCCAGGCGGGGTGCGACTCAGGCCCTGGCGTATGGTAAAAGTCGAGCCCCATTAACCCAGTGACGATCATGTAGTGGCCGTCAAGATAATTATGGCCATTTCCAGCGTCGACCGCCTTTCGCAGGCCCTGCCACCATGGAAGACCGAAATCATCGGTGAGAACGTCAATAGTCTCGTCTCTTGCAAATTCCACGTGCACCCCTAACGGCCGGGCCGGCGCGAGCCCGCCTGCCGCGTTGGTGGTCGAAAGATCTACCGAGTACTCATCATCCGTAAGCGGGCCGGATTTTGACTCCCAGTAAACATTTCCGTCAAACGTGGCAGCAGCGTAGTTCGCATGTCCGTCCAGCCCGAAGGCATTATTTTGGTTGAAGAATGGAATGCTGCTGCTGCACCCCCACCACGTATCAGTATTCGTAATCTGATTCGTACAATGCGGCAAGCCGGAGCCCTGCCACGGCCAAATACAATTGTTCGGATCCGGAGTTCGTTGGTACTCCACCTTCGTTCGCCAGTCCGGATTCATGGGAATCCCATTCGCGTCCCAGTCTGTCCAAAGTAGATCGAAATCTCCGCCTGTGGTTGTCGGTGGCGGGACACCGTTATGCACAACAACCAGGTGCACCCATGCCGGTCCACCGTCGTGGTCTAAAACGCACTGGTTCCCCGGTCCGTCATCGTGGTTCGTGTATCCATTGTCTGCATAAGCGTTATCTTCAAACCCTAATTGCAGATGGCCGCCGGCCGGAGTTGACGGCGATACTTGCACTTTAGGCTGAGTTTGATATTTCTCAAGCCTGTCCAAAAGGCCGGTGGCGAAAGGGATGGTAATTAAGCCATGGTACAGCCCGGTTTCGCTCCCTGAAGGATTCACATACCGATGCCACGTCTTACCACTCCCACCAGCTTGGACGCAGCCCCCGGCGGCAATGGTGACCGCATCACCGGGTTGAAACGTGATGCTGGGATAGTCAGTAGCTGGTTTAGTCGGATTAGGACGCTCGATTCGAATGTCAACTGTCCCCGGCGTCGGATTAGTGATGGTGATGTTATCGAAAGTCGGGGGCGGAGGTGGCGGGATAGGAGTGCATTCGCAACTACGTTCTCCTTTGGGAAAACCCGAGGGTGTCGTACAATGCCCCTTTTCAGCTCCTGCAGATAAAGTACACGCTGCGCCCGGGGAGGAGCATCCAACATCGGGGTTTCCCTTACAAGACTGACCCGGCATCAATACCGGTCTAATGAGTGTCGCAGCGAGAATTGAGACCGCAAAGGACAATGACGTCGCTCTCCCCCTCGGACCTGGATTCCGCGATAAATACATCATTAAATTCTTCATCGCTAAGTCAAAGCCTCCAGTAATTCTTTGATCCTGAATATTAAGTGAGGTCCACTCGCGTTTTCAAGGCCCCTAAAAGATAGCTCTCGACAACAAGAGGTAGACTGACTTAATCATCAGAGCTTGATGCCAATCACCGAGAGACCAGCCAGTTCGAGCGATATTGAGGCCGCGCTCGCTATCGAGCCGAAGAGTCGCGGTGACGCTCTGGTCGGACCAACGGTTTTTATAGATTGTTGGAAGCGGCTGTTACTTGATCCGTTCTGCGCCTCAGCCGTACTCGAATCGAACCCTCCTATAGCCGGCTACCGCCTTGTGGGATTCGGCTTCTCCGTTCTTGTCTCAGCCCGATTTGCCGACGCAGAGTTAACCGATCCCCGACCCGATATCACCTCCAGGATCATCGCTAGCATTCATGCCGGTTCCCCTGTGCTCGCCACAGCCAAGGAGGTGGCAGAGGCTAACGCCGAAATGGGGGTCAATATCGTCGTTTTAGCTGGTCATTGGCGCGAAGCGATTCTTAGTCCAACTCTCCGTTCCGAAGTACAGACCATACTGGCTTCAGGCTTTACCCAACGGCACACCGGATACCGAATTCGCAGGATCTTTCAAGAAACCACCAACGAGCCACAGCGAGAATTCTTGAAGCGTTCTATTGTCTTCAAGCCCATTGCAGATTTCCCTGAACTTGACCGAACGATTTACATCATGACCAGCGAGTCGGTTCAGGCCGTGCAGGCGTCGTTTGGAAACGTTCTGTTCAGCTATCGCGAACCATGCGTAAAGCTCCGGAATTCCGACCAGAAACTCCTTCTCGCCGCCCTCTCCGGAGCCACCGATCCCGAACTCGCAGCCAAACTGGGTGTTAGCTTCTCCGCCGTGAAGGCCCGTTGGCGTTCAATCTTCGCTCGAATCGGGGAAGCAATGCCTTCATTGCTTCCCGATTTCGAAAACCGTAAAGGCCGCGGTGCTCAACAGCGTCACAGAATTATCGCCTACGTCCGAAGTCATCCCGAGGAACTGCGACCTTACAATTGGGAGAGCAGACGCGAAGCTAAGTCGACTCTGCCCCAAAGGACTAGCCTCGACCATTATCGATAGACCTAGACTACCGGGTTTTTAAATTCGGACAGGTCTCTACGACGGCGGTGTGTTCGTCTTGGCCGCGAAGATTCTGGCTAGGAAAGTTGACCATTTGCCTAGTGGATAAGTCTGCTTCGGCCGCGAATCTGGCTTAAGGAGGGTGCCTAACGCCCTAATCGTAGACTCTGTTTGCAGCCATAATGCAATCGCTCATACCTTCCGCATCATTCGACCGGAATCAAAGCAGGCCGCCACTCGCTTCCCCAACGCGATGGCTTGAGACCCATCTCAACGTGCAGCGTTGCCCCAGCTTCAATCTGTTTCCACGTAATCACCGAGCTTTGCAGTGGCTTTCACCAAGCGTCGCGAACTTGATGTACACGTTGTTTGCTGAGTTACCAGCAGTTCTCTTGTATCCATCAAACAAAAGGACGATTCTGAAGGAGGCTCTCGCACAAGGCAGCTCCTCCTTCAACAATGTCCACGTAGTAACCAGTTTGAGGTCGGGCTGCAGCCGCCTCCAACCCACCCGGTGCCATCGCGGACGCCAACGGTGCCTCCGAAACTTTCCACCATCTCAAAATTGGTCTAATCAGTTCTTCAATCGAGGGGCATACGATCATCTCGCTAATAACCTCAGGACTTCCGGATGCTCACGCTTGAATTCATTGAATACCTTGCGAAGAATTGGTGCCCAGTTGATCTCCTTTCGATATAGTGTTCACAAACTCTTCAACCACCACGGTCCGCTGTGCGGGCGACAGTTGCAGAATTTGTTGGGTCAGATCTTGCGGTTTCTGCATTCATTGATCCTCAACTGAAGTATTTCTCTGAAACAAACCTGATATCGGGCCAATCGCGAGGCTGCTCGGATTTTCATTTACGAAGAATGTCACCCGATCGTCGCACCCTTTTTGTAAGTTCCTAGTTCATTTTTCCGTCTTGGAGCTACGTGGGGTCGTCTATCAGCTTAAGCAGATTTTTTCCGCTTCAGCAACGTCGGGAAGAAGCGGCCGACACGCTTCATATACTCCCGGTATTGATCACCGAAGCGTTCGATTAGAAATCTCTCCTCCGTTCGCGTACGCAACGCAAAAAGCGTAAAGATAAGACTCGCTTCAACCGGCAGCAACCAGGTTCCCAGCGCCAGCCCCAGGCTCAATCCCAGCAAGAGAACTCCCGCATACATCGGGTTTCTCACAAAACGGTATGGACCTCGATCCACGAAATACGCGTCTCGACGCGTTACGACTGTGTCGGTCAGATTCCGGCCCAGACTGTGGAACATCCAGATCAACCAGGCGACACTGCACGCGAAACCTGCAACGCCAATCCAGCGCGTGCCCGGTGGCATTGGTTGCGAAGCCCAACCAAACAATGCGGGTTTATACAACCAGACGATAGTCGAACCGACCGTGAACAACCCTGTCAAGCGAATCGCAATCAAAGTTGCCCAGCCTTCCCTTGTACGGTCAAGTCGCTCCCCCGAACGTTGAGACTGGATCCGATAGTACCCGCCCACGGCTACAAACAGGACGCTTAAAGCAATAAGAATCGTGCGGACTGCATCAGGCATTCTAAGCAACTATGGTGAAGTCTGCGAGCGGATGTCAATAATAAGAGCGAGCGCGGCGTACACGTCTAATCGGCTGTTCCACGTCCAAATCTAATCGTTCGTATCTTCCGCATCACTCCACCACAATCAAAGCAGGCCGCCACTCGCTTCCCCAACGCGATGGCTTCGGCCCCATTTCAAAGTGCAACGTTGCCCCAGATTGAATCTGTTCCCAGGTGATCACCGGAATTTTAAGTGGCTTCCCATCGAGCATTGCGGACTGAATGTACACGTTCTTTGCTGAGTTATTTTCCGCCTCTACCCGCAAGGTTTTCCCATTGCCTAACTTCAGCGTCATCCGGCTGTACATGGGGCTGCCGATCATGTAGTCACCACTCGCAGGATTCACTGGATAGAAGCCCATTGCCGTGAAGAGCAGCCACGCTGACATCTGACCGCAGTCGTCATCCCCATCTAAGCCCCCAGCATCATAACCATACTCTGCCGCCGCAATGTCTCGAACCTTGGCTTGCGTCTTCCACGGTCTGCCGGCAAAATCGTACAAATAGCCATAGTGGTGGCTCGGCTCGTTTGTGTGAACGTTGTGTCCGCCGCTGAAATGCCGGTCCAGCTTTGCAGCATACGCCTCCTCGCCTCCCATCAACTGCAGTCCGGCCTGGTCATGGAATGGCGACCACGTGTACACCCAGGCATCACCCTCCGTCCACCCTGCAAGCGACCGGTTGCTTGGCGTGTCTTGCGATCCGCCTAGCGGAGCCCATTTCCCGTCGGACGTCTTCCCGTTCATCAAGCCAATCGCTGGGTTGTATAGGTTGCGATCGCTCAAAGACCGGCGGAGAAAGAACCGATAATCATCTTGGCGACCCAGAGCCTTCGCAATGAGCGCCACGCACCAATCGTCATAGCTGTCCTCCAGCGTGCGCGACGATGCTTCGTCTGTTTTGTCGGTTGGGATATAGCCTAGCTTCTTGTAATACGTCAGCCCGCCGCGGCCCTCATAGGGTGTTCCCTCTTCGCGATCAACCCAGCGCCGCGTCGTGTCTCCATCCGGAGGCGTCATTGCATCTTTGTAAACGGCCTCCCAGGCCAGCTGACGATCGAAACCAGTGAAACCCTTCCGAACCGCCTCGGCCACAAGTGAATCCGCATGCGTCGCGATCATAATGTTTGTGTATCCAGGGTTAGGCCACTTCGGCATCCAGCCGCCTTCTTTATAGTTCTGCAGCAGCGCCGTGATCATGCCATCCACACGCTCCGGCGCAAACAGCGTTAGCAAGCTGTTCTCCGCCCGAAAGGTGTCCCAGATTGAGTAGGCCGTATAGCTCTGGCCGGTGTGCACCTGATCATCGAAGGCACTGTAGTAGCGGCCATACTCTGAAAACACACGAGGATAAAGCAAGGCATGATACAGCGCGGTGTAGAGTCGCGTTTTCTCCCGCTCGGTTGCCCCATCCACTTGCAGCCGGCTCAGCTTCTCTTCCCATGTCGAACGGAGTTTCTGGCGCACTGCATCGAAGTCCCACTCCGGCATTTCGTGTTTGAGATTGGCGCGCGCCTGCTCAATGCTCAGGAACGATGTACCCACTCGCACCTCGACCAAACTCGCCCGGTTTGAACTCGGCATAGGCTCCACGGCTGCTTAGAGCCGCGTTGTCGTCCAAACCATATGTCTTCGCATCCTGAGGATCCTGCCGAAATTGAAGGACAAAGTAGCCCCTGAAATTTGGCAGCTTACCCGGCCCCAGGTGGGCATCCATGCGGTGTGGATTGTAGCCGGTAAGCTCCTGCTTCCCTCTGTCGACAGCGGCGTATCCCGCAACGCCCGGACGTGAACTCTCTACCAGCACGCGTGCGACACCGCTTCTCGGAAATCGGAAACGAAACATTGCGCAGCGTTCACTCGCCGTCATTTCAGCGCGGATTGCCGTGTCCGCTCCCTCACCAAGAGACACAGCATAGTAATCCGGACTTGCCGTCTCGCTGCTATGCAGATAGGGGAGCTTGCGGCCATCAGGAGTGGTGCGCAGAGCTCCCACCTGGGGCATCAGCGTCATATAACCGTAGTCACCCATCCAGATAGCCGGTTGATGTGTGCCGATAAATCCCGAAATCGTCGGGTCGTCATAGTTATAGGAGGTAACGCTGATCTTGTTCTGCCGCGTCTGTGGCGTCCAATTTGTCATGGCAAACGGAGGCGACACAAAGGGCATCGTGCCCCCATATCCAAGAGTACTTTTCTGAGTTCCAATCAGCGGATTCACATAGCTGATTGCATCGCGATCAGCCCCACCTGCAAGGGCAGAAAACAACGACCACGCGGCGAGGCAAGCGAGGAGCTGGCGCATGGAAGACAGTATAGTGACGGTCTCAAACGCGAGTAATCATTCAGGCCGGTGTAGTGTTTCGCCAACACACACACAAAGGGCCTCACTTGCCCGGAATGGATTCCACTTCGGGAATAACCGGCTTTTCGGAACACTGCCCGGAAGCGGTCACGATTTTCCGAAAATTTGTTTCTCGTTCTCTTTCAACTACTTACATCTATTTTTTGGGACTGGACTAGGGTGTGCGCTAGGTACCTTGAACTCGAAAGGAATTCAATGCGACCCCCAATCATCTCTTTCCCTTGCTCTTTACTTGACGCCATCATGCTTATTTTCGGCTTCTAGTCTTTGGTTGATAAGAATTCTGCACTCTTAAATAATGCGCCCCGTACGGGTGGTAGGATCAATACCGAAAACATTTCTACAGGATTGATTCTGCTACCCCGAAAGGGGTTCGGGATATCACTTGCTCTGTGTTTGGTCCCGGCCTTTGCTATTGCGGGAGTGTACTGCTATGCACACCTACATCCGCACTTCACAGCCAGACCTCTGCCCGCCAATGCACGCCCTGTGGCGACCTTATTAAGTGAGGCAAATGTTAAGTTTCATCAGGGTGATTCCTCAGGCGCTATAGAGCTATACACCAAAGCGGCTTCGCTGGCCGCAAAGATCGGCAACAAAGACTTAGAAGCGAGAGCTCTGGTCAGAATTTCCGGCTGTCAGATTGGCTTATTCGCTTACAATGAGGCGCTGAAAACCGCCCAAAAGGGGCGTCAGTTAGGCGAGGAAGCGGCCGACAACGACGTTGTGGGCAGTGCCTGGACCAACCAGTCCACCGTGTTTTCCCAACTGGGCGATTTCGAGTCTGCCAGGAATGCAGCTGCCAACGCGGTTAGTTATCTCGGCGACTCCGCCCGCTTGGATCTACTCGTTAACGCTCTACTAGCGCAGGGCAACCTCCTCACGAACCAGGCCGCTTCAGGGGAACTAAAACGGGTCTATCTTAAAGCTGCTTCCCTGGCGAAGGAGGCGGCAAACGAACACCCGGGCGCGCAGGAGGCTGTTTGGGATTCTTATGGAACTTCCCTATTACTAGATGGTCACCTGGCAGAAGCAAGGGAACCGTTGGAAAAGGCCCAGACGATTGAGGCTACCGATAATGATCTTGATTATCTTGCTATCACCCGCGAGCATCTCGCCGAATTGGAGCTGAGGCAGCAAAGGCCTGACTTTCAGAAAGCTCAAGCATTCATACAAAAAGCTTTCACCCTCCCCAGTCCTACCTTTCAGACCAGCCCACAGTACTACCCCATTCACATTCGCGCGCGGATTCTCCTTGGTCTCGGACATACATCGGAAGCTCTCGAAGAGTTTCAGCGGGCCGTAGACTCTGCCAATCAGTGGCGTCGGAATGCTTTGCCTGGAGATTCGACCAATACCCGAACAGTAGCCCAACTGCAGGAAGTCTACGGAGATTATGCTGAGCTGGCCGCTCAAATAGGGCTGGCACAGCATAATGGGGCGCTGCAGACTCGCGCTCTCGAGATTCTGGCAGACAATCGGGCCGCTAGCCTCCGGGAGCAGCTTGCCCGATCTTACGCGCAGGATTTCCGGTTGCCGCCCGAGTACTTTCAGCTTCTCACCAATATCGAAGCTTTACAGGCTCGGGTGACGTTGGGCCAGCATCGGCCAGAGGATGAGGCCAACCTGGCCAAAGCTCGCGTAGCCCTGAGCGACTTGGAGAACAGGATTGGTCTTGCGTTAAACAATGACTCTGAATACCCGGAGAAAAACTCTCGTCAGATTTCACTCACAGATGTTCAGTCCAGATTAGGCGGGCAGGACCTGCTGCTCAGCTTTTACCTGGGCAAGAATTCATTTCTCTGGGCAGTGACAAGGGACCGGATTATGCTTTATAGCCTGCCCCCGGAGGCAGAGATCAAAAGGGGAATCCAGAATTTCGTCAGTTCGGGCCATGAGCAATCGTCCGAAAGCTCTGGCGTCGCTCTGGCCAAAAACCTGTTCGGCCAGTTGCCCCCTGCTCTCTGGCACAAACGCAATTGGCTCATCACAGCTGACGGCGCATTGCTCGGCAATCTTCCTTTTGCTGCACTGCCATCTTTGAACGGCAAGTCGCCTTTCATCCAGGCACAGACGATCCGCTTCGTACCGAGTGAATATCTAATGCTTTCGCCGGCATCCAAACCGCCCGAACCGCGGTTTGTTGGAGTTGGCGATCCTATTTATAATCGCGCTGACGCCCGAGGTGTCCGTTCTTCACTTGGTCAACCATACCGGCCTGTCGTTTCCTCCATTACGCTCGGCAGGCTGGTTGGAAGCGATCGCGAGATCCGATCGTCAGCAACTTCTGCGGGTTTGCCGAAGGTTGAACTTCTGGAGGGGCCTGAAGCAAATGGCTCCGCACTGCGCCGGGCCCTCACACAGCCTGCCGAAATTGTGCATTTCGCCGTTCACGTCGTGAGCCCGGAAGGTCATCCTGAAGAAGCAGCCGTCGCTCTCTCACTCACTCCCGAGCGCATTCCTGAACTGCTCACTCCCGAGGCGGTTGCCGCCTTCCGCGTCCCTGGCAGCTTAATTGTTCTGAGTGGCTGTACATCCGGTCAAGGCCAGGCGCTTCCCGGTGCTGGCATCATTGGCCTCAGCCGCGCCTGGTTGCTTGCCGGCGCGACTGCCGTAATGGTGAGCGCCTGGCCCACGCCCGATGATTCAGGGCCTTTCTTTACGTCCTTCTATAGCCATCTTCGTGCGAACGTTTCTGGCTCGTTAGCTGAACGAGCGGCCGCCGCGCTGCAGCAAGCCCAACTTGACATGCTCCGGGGAGGCAACGGAAGGCAATCGCACTCCCCCTGGGCAACCTATTCCATCATCTCTAAGGAGTAACTTCCGTCATGACAGCAGGTCAAACACAATCAGATTTGGAATCCGCCACCGCTGACGATCAGCCTCAGCCGGCTGAGCAGGCGAAGGATTCAAGCCAACGAACAACCCTCTCACCTGCTGAGTGGAGTACTCTGGTGAACCAGATCAAGGCCGGTGAGGATGCCGGTATGGAGCACCTCTACAAGTTGTTCAGCCGTGGAATTCGTTATTACCTCTGTCGTCAGCTCGGGCCACAGGAGCTCGAAGACAAAGTTCACGATACGTTTCTAATCGTGGTGAACGCCATTAAACGGGGCGACCTTCGTGAACCGGAACGTCTGATGGGCTTCGTCCGCACAGTCGTTCGTCGCCAGGTTGCTGCCTATATCGAGAACGCTGTTCACACCCGCCGGGATCAGACTCCTCTCGACACGGGTATCACCGTTGCCGATCGCAAGCAGAATCCCGAGCAGGAGGCCATTGTTCGCGAAAAAGCGCAGCTTATGAAGAGCGCACTCAACGCCCTGTCAACGCGAGATAGGGATATTCTGATACGCTTCTATCTCCAGGAACAACCTCAGGAGCAAATCTGTCGCGAAATGGACCTGACAGAAACGCAATTCCGTTTAATGAAATCCCGCGCCAAAGCGAAATTTGGCGAAATCGGCCGGAAAAAACTGGCGACTAGCGGAATATTCTCAGTTCTGCTGAGAACACAAATCAGTTAAAAACACTCTTAGTACATGAGGACAGCGGAACTAATGTCAACCGATCAACTCCAACATCCCAATCTCGAACACCCCTCAGAGGATGCCCTCGAGCGTTTTCTAATGCACCGTTCCGAAACCCAAGAACTCGAGCTTGTTGAAACTCATATACTCGCTTGCGATTCGTGTGTGAGCCGACTGGAATCGCTGGAGATTCAGATCGCCGCAACCAAACTGGCGCTAAGCGAACTTCACCAGGAGAAAGTTGCTAAGCAGTATGCCAGAGACCACGCTCCACGGCGCTCCTGGTTCAGCATTCAGAAATTATCCTGGGCCGGCGGCATAGCAGCTCTGGCGTTAGCTGCGCTTTCGACTCCCCTGTTTACCCCAGCTCAAGTCAATCTCGCTGCTTACCGCGGCGCGGAGACCACTGTCGTGCCGGAGTGGCGCCCGCTTCAACTTCACTTGAATGCTGAAAACCTCCCTGGAGATACCGTCGGAGTGCAACTTGTGAATGCAGATGGCGACGAAATCTGGCAGGGTGCATCATCGATCACCAACCAGGGAGCTGACGTAAAACTTCCGCGACTGACCCATTCGGGAGGCTATCTGCTGCGCTTATATTCACCTTCGAAGGATCTGCTCCGGGAATTCTCGTTCCAGGCCAAGTAACTAAAACACTCGGCGGTGTAAACGATCAATAGTGAATTTGGCGGTGTCGGCAACAGCCATCACCGCCATAACTCCTGCCTGAACCGGATCCGTAATCACCAGGTCTGACGCATCCGGAACACTTCCTGCCATATTTAAGCTAATCACCAGCAAGCCCTCACTTCGCACCTCGCGAACAGCGTGTTCGATTTCGCCACCCATCAGGGATCCTGCTAGAACAAGTGCTTTGACTCGAGTCAACCGGCGAACGGCGCGAACTGCCGCTGCCAACGTTTGTTCTCCGACCAGGGGAATCGTGTCAATCGAGATATGTTCGCCCCGGATATTATGGCGATCGGCCTCGGAAATTGCCCCTAGCGCGACTTGCCCGACCTGTGCGCCGCCTCCCATAATGATGATTCGCTTGCCGTAAATGCGATCGAGTGATTGAACCTGACGGACCGCCAGAACAACATCTAGCTTTTCCAAGTCGGCCAGCAATAAAGGGATTTCGCCTGCCAAATCCAATTCGAAGTAGACACGCGACTTTACCGGCTGGTCTTCAATGATCGAGACGGAGCGGATATCGCCGCCATGTTGCGCGATAACGCCCGTCAGTTTGTGCATCACGCCGGGAGTGCTGACTGTCTCCAGGACAAGCCCAACTTTGCCGGTATGGGGCTCACTCAGAGCGTTACCTCGTATTTCTTCAAGATCTCGTCCCAGACTCCGCGAGACTTCAACAGGAGTTCGACAACCTCACGGACTGCCCCCGATCCGCCAGTTGCGCTCGTAACTGCGGACGCCGCACTTTTGACTTCCGGCCGGGAATTTGCCGGCGCAAAGGACAAACCGACGCGTCGCATAATGACCACGTCGGTCAGATCATCGCCGACATAGGCGACCTGTTCGGGCGGTACACCAGACTCCTGAATAATTTGCTCGAACAACGGGATCTTCTCGATATGACCCTGAAATACCCAGGTCATCTTCACCTGCTGGGCTCGCTCAACGGTCGCCTGGGAATCACGGCCGCTGATCACGCCGGTCCTTATGTCGTACCAGGTGAGCCAGCGCAGGGCAATGCCATCTTGCGAATCGAACGTTTTCGTTTCAGCCATCTTCCCGTCGACATCAGGAACAAAGTAAATACGGCCGTCGGTGAGTACTCCATCCACATCCATCAGCAGAATCTTTATCTTGGCGGCACGCTCGTGAAGGTCGTGTTCGGTAAGGGGGGCAGTCGGAGTCATAAAATGACGGCTTGGCTGAAGATTTGGTAGAGAGGGTCAGGCAAAGCCTCACTCGTTATAGCATGCTGCGCCATGGCCAGAGGGTGGGTGTCGCTGTGTCTGGAGGGGCCGATTCTGTAGTGCTTCTGCACCTGCTCAAGAGACTGGATGGGGAGCTGGCACTCGACCTGAAAGTCCTGCATGTCAATCACCTGCTACGAGGCGATGAGTCGGACGCAGATGAAGAGTTCGTCCGTCGCTTGGGTAAGCGGCTGGGCTTAGAGTTGCTCGTAGCACAGGCAAGTCCGGAGCCGGGGAACTTGGAGCAGGAAGCCCGGCTCGCCAGAAGGGAGCTGTTTAAGAAGTGGATGTCCAGCCATCGACTCGATCGCGTGGCGCTTGGTCATACGAGGACCGATCAGGCTGAGACGGTTCTGCTGCGGATCCTGAGGGGCGCCGGATTGGCGGGTCTGGCGGGAATGCGCATGGTCACTGAGGACGGTTTGATCCGGCCTTTGTTGACCATTAGCCGGCACGAAGTCCGAGAATGGGCCATCCGCGAAGGCCTGACGTGGCGGGAAGACTCCTCGAATCAGAACCTGCGGTTTGCTCGAAACCGCCTCCGCCAGGAGACGATGCCAGCACTTGCTACCCACTACAACAGCAATCTTGAAGGGGTACTGGATTCCACTGCGAAGCTCGCTCAAGCGGAAGAAGAGTATTGGAATCAGCTGCTTATGGAAACGTACTCAAAAATTGCGAAACGAACTGAATTGGGTTTGTTTTTTCAAATAGCAGATATTCAGCAATTGCAGCTAGCGGTACAGCGGCGTGTCCTGCGGTTCGCGCTGGGCGAGCTACGGGGCAATTTACGTTCGATTGACTTCGAACACGTGGAGGCAATCCGAAACCTGTGTAACATTTCGGACGGTCATGACCGGGTGATTGTTCCCGGAGCCGACGCGCTTCGATCGTACGGTTGCCTGCTGCTGACAAATCCGGGAACCCTGAGCGGTCAAGGCCGGGGATACCAGATTCCGTTAAGGCTCGGGGAGGCGATTGAGCTTCCCTGGGGAGCGGGGAGAATCTGTGTGAGCCGGTCAACTTCAGAGCTGGAAAATTGTGCTAATTTCAAGGTTGAACGAGATTACTCCCCTGAGATTGCCTACCTTGAATGCGACGCGCTGGTGAAGCCAGGCGCTGCGCAAGGATTGTATTTTCGAAATTGGGAACCGGGCGATGCCATTCTACTTCCCGGTCATCAGAAGCCCGCAAAGATCAAGGAGTTGTTTCAGCAGTTTAGGGTTGTGTTGTGGGAGCGGCGGCATTGGCCGGTCCTGGTCTGGGGGCATGAAGTAGTTTGGGCGCGCCGGTTCGGTGCGGCGGCAAACTGGGGTGGCGGGCCAGAAAGCGGGACGTCGTTGTGCCTAAGTTATCAAGCTGAAAGTGGAACCTCACGCGTGTTTGAATCGAAAGTTACATAAGCGACGTCTCTTTATATGAGGTTGCAATGGGTGCTTGCACCCGAGCTGGCGCAGGGGACCAGCGGAATGTAGATCAATG
>CAXTMN010000096.1:0-18568 GCA_964245395.1 uncultured Bryobacteraceae bacterium | reverse complement strand
TTCTACCTGCAGCGGACTAACAAGTACAAAGGCTTTAATTACGTCAATGAGAAGGACGCTGTGTTGACGAGGAGACAGGTACTACAATTTACGGACACTAGAAATGACAATGGTCCGCTGGTAGTTGCGTATTTCGCTTGGATTTCTATCCTTTTGCAAGCAGCAGGGATGCCTGGAGCATTGCTCTGGCGTAGGCGACATCATAGACCATTCCGGTGTAACCGCCGCCGCCGGGGTACTGGTTGTGAATGCCCACGGTGCGGTCGTAGTCGAGCGCGCGCTCATGCTCGGGATAGATCAGCCTGGGATATTTGACGCGCACTAATTCGCGCATCACCGCGAACATGTTGTTCTCTCCTTCGTCGATAAATACTTCGGTGTATTCGTCGTATGGTTTTCTGACGCGCACGTTGCGGTAGTGAACGTGATTGATCCGGTCGCGCGACCCGAAGTAGCGGCAGACCTCGACCGGATCGTGGCCCATCTCGCGCGTGACTCCGCAATCGAAGGTGATGCCGTTTGAGGGACTATCCACGATGCTTATTAAGTGTTTCCAGCCCTCCACTGTTCCCATAATCTGACCGGATCCGCGGCTGATGGCAATCGGCGGGTCATTCGGGTGAAGCGCCAGGCGCACATTCGACTGCTCGGCAACGGGTATCACGGCTTTGAGGAAGTAGGTAATGTTGCTCCACATCTCATCAAGCGTATGGGTTCCCTCTTCGGGCAGCGGAGGCAATGCTTTCACTCGTTCGACGCTGAAGGCCGTCAATCCTGCGCCACCCCTGCCATCCTGCCCGTAGTAACCTTCGATCGCCCGATGCGCATAGAAGTTGTATTCAATTACGGGCAGTCCAACTTTACCGGCCGCGCGAATGGAAGTCTTAAGCTGTTCAATTTCCTCGTCGCGTCCTGGCCGGCCATAAATCGTATGCGGAAAGCCGCCAATCATCAGATTGCCGAGCGAGAGGCCCCCGGCTTTCAGCTTGTCCACAATGGAGCGCAGCTGCGCTTCATCCCACGGCATGGGCGGACCGCCGGAGAGCACGTAATTCACACCAATCTGCTTCACCTGCCGGATAAGCTCACCGGTGATGTTCCGGACGTTAAGGGGACAGGCAATCTTTGGCGTTCCGAGCTCCTCCTGTGGCATGCCCGTGCCGGGTGTCCGTTTTGATTGCTGTTGTGCGGCGGTTGGCGGCAATGCGGAAATCAGCGGGGCTGAACCGATTGCCTTTACCAGACTTCTTCTCGACAGACGGAGATCCATTGCTATCAACTCCTTACTGATTACGGCTTGATCAACAGAGCAGTGTATCGCTTGTACTGGACTGCGCTAGAAGGCCGGAGGTGAGTAAAGGCTGGGCCGGAGCTGTACCCTCTCTACGGGAACACTGCACGAAACGGCATAATGGCTAGCACGGAACAAAAGGCGGCTTCCATCCGTACATGCATCTTTGGTCGAACCTTTGATCAAAAGTGGGGGAGAAACCTTGAAGAGAACTACGCGGTACATAAATCTGTTGACTCTGCTGTTGTCCGCTGGGCAGGTTGCATTACTCGCGGGCGACTTTGGTCGATTCCAGAAAGACTTCCATTCCACTCTCGAGATGAAACCGGGTGGGCGTCTTCAGATCGAAAATCAGAACGGTTCAGTTGAGGTCGTGGGTTGGGACCGGTCCAGTCTTGATGTATCCGCCACAAAATATGCGTCGAGCGAAGACCAGCTGAACTCCATTAAAGTCATAGTGACGGCCGACAATAAGGGCGCAGGCGCTCTAGTCAAGACCGAGTTACCCGAGCACTCCTGGGGTTTTGGTGGGAACTACGGGGTCAAGTATGTGATTCACGTTCCCCGAAAGACGAGACTTGACCGCGCGCAAACCACCAACGGCTCGGTTAAGGTGGAAGACCTGGAGGGAGGGGGGCATGCCAAGAGCACGAACGGGCAGCTCACCATCAGCCGTGTTAATGGCGACTATCAGCTCGAAACCACAAATGGCTCGATTGCGATAGAAGACGCCCAGGGTTATGAGCGCGCCGAGACAACGAACGGCGCCATCCGGGGGCGTTTAGCGGCAGGCTCATTTCAAGCGCAGACGACCAACGGATCCATTGACCTGACAGTTTCCCGACCGGAGCAAGGCCGGGCTCTTCGCGCCACGACGACCAACAGCTCCATCAACATAGCGCTTGCCGAGTTTCATGACAACGCCGTCACCGCAGAGACAACTCATGGCAGTTTAGTGCTGCGGCTACCGTCAAATCTTAATGCTCGCGTCAATGCCGAAACATCCCTTTCCGCTATATCAAATGACCTGCCTTTGTCTTCGACCGACGAGTCATCTAAAACGCACTTGAGAGGTCAGTGGGGAAAAGGAGGCGCGCCGATTTCAGCAACGACCACAATGGGAAGCATTCACCTGGAGCGGTACTGAGGAGCGATATTGAACAACCGATAAAATGGATTCGTGAAATTTGCCGCCGTTCTTCTTTGCGCAGTTGGCGTTCTTCTCGCCCAGGAGCGCGAGGGTAACTTTGACATCCGGTTCGAGCCGACCGCCACGCTCCAGACCGGGACCCGCATTCCGTTTCAGATCACCGTAAGAGACGCTCTGCATAAGCCCCTGACGGGTGCAAAAGTCACCTTGCAAGTGGAGACTGCGGAACACGCCCATACAAAAATTTATCCTGCGCCTGCGACCGATGCAGGAACGTATGTTGCCAAGCCCGAGTTTCCTGTGGAAGGACAGTGGAGTATTTACGTTGAAGTGCACCGGGACGGCGCAATGAGTGCAAGAACCATCGAGTTTGACGTTTCCCGCTAGCCTGGAAAGCAAAACGGGCGAGGCCGAGGCCCCGCCCATTAGATCAACTCTCACCTGCCAATCAGAACATGTATAGCGGCGTTCCGGCACTCGGGGCTGACTCTTCCACGCCTCCCGCCGCGACAGGTTGACCTTCCAAATCACCAGTCTGTCGACAGTAGATGCCGTTGTCGCTCAAGTAGACGGTCAACTCGGCTGGCCGGGGAAGCGATCCCTGAATCAGCGCTTCTGAGAGGGGATCTTCGATATATTTCTGCAAAGCCCGCCGCAGGGGACGCGCGCCATAGCTGCGATCCTGACAGGTTTTGTCCAGAATATATTTCGCCGCTTCTGGTTCCAGGCGGATCTTGATCTGCTTGGCGACCAGATTTGTATTCACCTGATCGACCAGCAGTTCCATAATCTTAATCAGATCCTCATCTACTAACGAGGTGAACAGGATCGTTTCGTCCAAGCGATTCAGGAACTCGGGGTTGAAAGCTCGCTTGACTTCGCCCATGACCTGCTCTTCGATTTTTTGGGGTATGCCTGTGAGTGAGGGTGACGAGAACCCAATCTGACTGCGCTTGTCCAGAAAGCGCGCACCCAGATTGGAGGTCATGATGATGATGGTGTTTTTGAAGTCGACCGAGTTGCCCAATCCATCGGTAAGTTGACCATCTTCAAACACCTGCAACAGGATGTTGTAGATATCCGGATGTGCCTTTTCGATTTCATCCAGGAGAATGATCGAGTAGGGCGCACGCTTCACGCGCTCGGTAAGCTGCCCGCCTTCCTCGTAGCCGACGTAGCCCGGAGGCGAACCAATCAGCTTTGAGATGGAATGCTTCTCCATAAACTCCGACATGTCGAAGCGGATAAGCGCCTTTTCACTGCCGAAGAGAAAGTCGGCCAGAGCCCGCGCAACTTCGGTCTTGCCGACGCCGGTAGGGCCCAGGAAAAGGAACGACCCAGCCGGGCGCTTGGGACTCTTCAAACCAGCGCGTGAGCGGCGTATTGCTCGCGACAGCGCAGAAATTGCTTTCTCCTGGCTGATGATGCGCTTGTGCAGCTCTTCTTCGATCCGGAGAAGCTTATTGATTTCTTCTTCCTTGATCGACGTCATTGGAACACCAGTCCAGCGTGCGACTACGTCCTCGATGTCGTCCTTGGTGACTACGCCCGTTGACGTGTCGTCGAGATTATATTTTTCGCGAAGCTGCCGCAAATTCTCGCGCTCCTTCCGCTCTTCATCGGAGTAGAAGCGAGCCTTTTCAAACTCGTGATTCGCAATGGCATTCTCCATGCGATGCACGATGAACTTGATGCGTTTCTGGATCTCGGCCACTTCGCTGGGAAGCGTAGTTTGTCGAAGTTTAACCCGCGCCCCTGCTTCATCAATCAGGTCGATGGCCTTATCCGGCAGAAACCGGTCCGGGATAAAGCGGGTGGAGGTGTAAACAGCCGATTCAATCGCCTCATCGGTATACGCGACGGCATGAAACTTCTCGTATCGCTCCTTGATTCCAAACAGGATGCGGATGGCGTCCGTTTCGTTCGGAGGTGGCACTTTGACGGCCTGGAATCGCCGCTCGAGCGACCGGTCTTTTTCGATGGACTTGCGGTACTCCGCCGGCGTCGTAGCGCCAATGCATTGAATCTCACCGCGTGAGAGAGCGGGCTTCAAGATGTTCGCCGCATCGAGCGATCCCTCCGCCGAACCGGCGCCCACCAGCGTGTGCAACTCATCGATGAAGATGATCGCGTTCTGATTCTCCATCAACTCTTTCATGATGGTCTTCAAACGCTCTTCAAACTGGCCGCGATACTTGGTTCCGGCCACTATAAGGGATAAATCAAGAGCCAGAATGCGTTTATCGGAAAGGAACGAAGGCACATCTCCGTCTGAAATTCGCTGCGCCAGCCCCTCAACGATGGCCGTTTTACCGACGCCCGGCTCACCAATAAGAACTGGATTGTTTTTCGTGCGGCGACAAAGAATCTGGACCACACGGTCCAGCTCAGAATCTCGCCCAATCAGCGGATCCAGCATGCCGTCGACCGCCGCCTGGGTCAGGTCGCGGCTGAACTCGGCTAGGAGCGAACTCTCTTTGGGACGGCTTGTGGAGGTCTTCTCTGATGCCGATCGGGCGATTTCCTCCCTGATTGCCGAAAGCCTCAATCCCCGCTCATGCAGGATTTCGGCTGCGAAACTCTTCTCCTCTCGCAGAAGCCCCAACAGCAAATGCTCGGTCCCAATATGCTTGTGGCTGAGCCGTTCGGCCTCTTCTGCGCCATAGGCCAAGACTCGCTTACACTCGTGACTCAACGGCAGATCGACGGAGGTAGACACCTTCTCGCGAACGGTCGTATGCGCCTCGATCTGCTTCCGAATCGACTCGATCGCGGCATGTGACCGCAGAAAGCGATTGGCAAGCGCCTTATCCTCACGAAGCAGACCCAAGAGCAGATGCTCGGTCTCGATGTAAGGACTTCCGAACTGGCTGGCCTCATATCTTGCAAAGAAGATAACGCGGCGGGCTTTCTCGGTATAACGTTCAAACATAAGTGCCACCGTCAAGACGGGTTGCGTCTTGTACTACTCCGGCCGCCTGCAGCTCCCTCTTCGAAAGAACATGCAAGCCGCCCTTCCTTAACTCTAGAACGCGATCACAACTTTGGGCGAAAGAATGGTTGTGCGTCACGAAAACAGAAGTCAAACCGTGACTGGTATGTAGATCGGCCAACATATTGACGATTATCTCGCCGGTTCGATAATCGAGGCTCCCAGTAGGCTCATCGGCAAAAATCACTGAAGGTTTACCGATAAGCGCACGGGCCAGAGAAACCCTCTGCTGTTCACCGCCGGACAGCTCTCCCGCCCTGTGATCTGCCCTTTTTGCCAGTCCGACTTCATCTAGCTGTCTTTTTGATGCTTTAGCCGCCTCAGAAGGTTGGATTCCTCGGATCAGTAGAGGCATCATGACGTTTTCCAGCGCGGAGAACTCGGGCAGCAAGGAAGGATTCTGCCAAACGAAGCCAATTTCCCGATTCCGGAAATCGGCTAGTTCCTGGTCGCTCACAGCAGTTACCTCAACGCCGCCCACCACAATTCGACCGTGCGTCGGCCTGTCCAAACCACCGAGGAGATGCAGTAGCGTGGATTTTCCAGCTCCTGACTCGCCGACAACCGCGACCCGTTCGCCCCGGCGAACCTCGAGGCACAGATCATCAAACACCACTACTTCGGCGCTGCCCGACCGGTAGTTATTCTTCAGCGAATCCGCCCAGATAGCAACTTCTGAGTTCAAGCCCCCGCCTTCTTCTTTTAGAGTAAAACAGCTTCAATGAAATCGGGCTTTCCCGTCTGAATGCTGCTCAGGCCAGGGCTATTTCACAACGATGTTGATTAGTTTGTCAGGAACCACAATGACTCTGACCACCGTTTTCCCTTCTAGGAAGACTTTCACCTTCTCGTTGGTGAGCGCCATAACTTCCAGATCTTGCCTGGGCGTGCCGAATGCGGCACGGAGATGACCGCGAAGTTTTCCATTGACCTGAATGGGCACGTCGGCGAGATCTTCTCTTGCCAGTTCCGGATCGCACGCCGGCCAAGTCTCTCGAAAGACAGGTCCGGTATGCCCCAGCAGTTGCCACAACTCCTGCGCTACGTAAGGCGCAAAGGGCGCTAACATTAGCGTCAGTTTGTCGCAGATTTCTCCCGTGGCCGCTCCGGACAGACTCGGTTCCTGCTGGTACAGCTCGTTCAGGAGCTCCATCAGAGACGCAATGGAAGTATTAAAGTGCCAGCGGCCGTCGAAGTCGCCGGTGATCTTGCAGATCGTTTGGTGCAGTTTTCGAAGCGCCTGCCGATCAGCCTCATTCCATTCACCTGCGGTCACCCGGTCGCTGTTGCGGGTCACGAACCGGTATAGCCGGCCGAGAAAGCGGTACTGCCCTTCCACGCTCGACTCGTTCCAGTCCATGTCCTTTTCCGGAGGCGCGGCAAACAAGGTATACAGCCGGCACGTATCAGCTCCGTAACGCTCGACCATTACATCCGGATCGACCACATTCCCTTTCGACTTGGACATGGCAGCCCCGTCCTTCAGAACCATGCCTTGAGTGAACAGGTTCTTTGCCGGTTCGCCGTTCTCGATTACACGGAGGTCGCGCATCACCTTGGTCCAGAATCGGGAATAAATCAGGTGAAGAATCGCATGGGTGACTCCGCCGATATATTGGTCAATCGGGAACCATTTGCGAATGACGCCTGGATCGAAGGGCGCCGTCTGGTTGTGTGGATCACAGTAGCGATAGAAGTACCAGGAAGAATCGACAAATGTGTCCATGGTGTCGCTCTCCCGCTGTGCCGGTTCTCCGCACCGTGGGCAGGCAACATCCATGAACGATGGCACTGAGCGGAGCGGTGATTCTCCTTTGCCGGTGATCTTGACATTGAGCGGCAGAATGACCGGCAAGTCCGCTTCGGGCACAGGTTGTGCGCCGCATGCTGAGCAATAGACGATCGGGATGGGAGTACCCCAGTATCTCTGCCGCGAAATGCCCCAATCCTTGATGCGATAGGTGGTCGACTCCACCCCGAAGTCGTGCTGCTTCGCGAAGGCCGCCATCTGTTTGCGCGCATCCGCACTCGCCAGGCCCGACCATTCACCGGAATTTTCTACGACGCCATATTCCAGCAGCGGCTCGCTCATTGATCGCCCGTCTGCTAGCGGCCCATCCACTGGCCGAATCACCGGCACAATCGGAATCCCGTACGTCCGGCAGAATTCAAAATCCCGTTCATCATGAGCAGGCACCGCCATAATCGCGCCCGTCCCGTAACTCATCAGGACGAAGTTCCCGATCCAGATCGGAATTGTCTCTCCGTGAAAAGGATGGATCGCGAAACGCCCCGTAGACTGTCCGACCTTCACCAGATCGCCCGGGTCCTGACGTGCGGTCGCGTCGATCATCTCCTTGACTTTCAGCCGATCGTCGTCGCTGGTCACCAGCTTTTCGATCAGCGGATGTTGCGGGGCCAGAATCAGGCAGGTCGCGCCATAGATGGTGTCGATTCGAGTGGTGAATATGCGAATCTTGTCTGCGAGTCCATCTACCGCGAAATCGACCTCCGCACCCTCTGACTTACCGATCCAGTTCCGCTGCATGGAGATCACGCGCTCGGGCCAGCCGCTTTCGAGTGTCTTCAGATCGTCCAGCAGTTCCCCTGCATAATCGGTGATGCGCAGGAACCATTGCTGCATGGCACGCTGCTCGACAGGTGTGGTTTCGTGCCTCCAGCAGCAGCCGTTCACAACCTGTTCGTTAGCTAGTACGGTCCCGCATTCGGGGCACCAGTTCAGCAGAGCTTCTTTGCGGTAGGCCAGCCCGCGTTCGTACATCTTGATGAAGAACCACTGGTTCCAGCGGTAATACTCGGGCTCGCATGTCGAGATCTCACGAGTCCAGTCAAGCGCAAAACCCAGACGCTGCATTTGCGCCTTCATGTGAGCAATATTGGTCAAGGTCCATTCACGGGGCTGCCGACCCGCTTTCATGGCCGCGTTTTCTGCAGGCAGCCCGAACGCGTCCCAGCCCATGGGATGCAGTACGTCATAGCCGCGCATCCACATGTAACGGGCTAGAGCATCGCCAATCGAGTAGTTCCGCACATGTCCCATGTGCAGCTTGCCGCTCGGATACGGCAGCATTTCAAGAACGTAATACTTCGGTTTACCGGGCTTGTCCGCTAGGTAGAGTGTTTCATCTTTCGCCCACCGCTCGTGCCATTTTGGCTCGATCTCTTTGGGGTCGAACGCTTTTTCGGGGATACCAACTCCTTCAAGGCTTTCACATTCCGAAGGTCGTCACCCGGTTTGTCCACGGGCGTCTCGAGGATGAATGCCTTGGCCTGCAATTTCGGGTGATTAAGAATTCGGCGAAAGCCTTCAAGACCAATATAACCAGCACCGATCTGTGCATGGCGGTCGAGATGGGAATTGAAGGGAGTCTTGGCATCATTCGAATGGATTACCCGTACGTGATCGAGCCCCAGTGTCTCCGATGCTTGCTGCACCAATTCGTGCAAGCCGCAACCGGTAGCAAGGTCGAACCCGCTGACATAGCAATGGCAGGTGTCCAGACAAAAGCCTACTGGAACATCGACATAAGGCGTCACTAACTGCTGAATCGCGGCAAGTTCTTCCAACTTTCCACCTAGTTGCGCGCCAGCTCCGGCGGTATTTTCAAGCAGGATCACCAGCCGGTTGTTCTTCGGGAGTGCAGGGTCCACCGCTCTCCAGGCTAAAGCGATACCTTCTGCCACGTTCAGCAGGCCCTGTTCTACTGTCAGTCCTTTGTAATTGCCAGGATGCGCGACCAGGTAATCGGCGCCGATCAGCATTGCACGCTCCAGCTCTCCGCGAAAGCCTTCAATTGATTTCTCACGAATGATCGATGGCGGCGCAGCCAGGTTGATCAGATAGCTGTCGTGAACAATCAGTGGGGTCAGATCGTGATGCTCGCGCTCTTCTTTCAGGCGCTTGACAGCTTCCGGATCGGGCTTTTTTGTCCGCCACATTCGCGGGCTCGCCGAAAAGATCTGGAAAGTATTGGCGCCGAGTTCGTGCGCTTTAATCGCGGCTCTTTCGAGTGATCCAGCCGTTGAGCAATGAATGCCGATGCGCAACCCTCAAGGATAGAGCAGTGAAACCGCTGCTATGATGATGGTAAAGCAGTCCATTCTTCGGTCTACGTTCATGCCCGCAACCCGCTTTTTCACCCTTCAGGAAGCCGAAAACTTGCGCCCTGAAGTCGAGCGTCTCCTCACAGTGATTCTCCAATCGAAGCGTGATTTCGATTCCTCTGAACAAAGCTTGAACGCCATACGAGAGCGGATCACTTTGCTGGGTGGCATAATCGCTCCGCGCGAGAACATCCTTCAGCTCCACGGTCGGAAGGATGCCTCAGCCCGTGCCCTGAAGTCATCTTTCGAGCGCATTGAAGAAATTGGTTGTCAAATCAAAGATCTGGAAACCGGGCTGGTTGACTTCCCCACGTTGTACAAGGACGAGGAAGTCTACATTTGCTGGAAGGTTGGCGAGCCTGCCATCGAATACTGGCACCACATTGCGGATGGCTTTGCTGGACGCCGCCCCATTGATGGCGAGTTCCGCTTGAATCATCGTGGCGACGAGTAGCCGGGCCGATCTCCTAAGCATTTTCGCCAGCGCCCTTCCAGGCTTTCGACTGGTAAACTAACTCACGGATGTTATTGGCCCGTGAATTTATTGGGTATCTGTCAAGGCAGTTGGTCGGTCGATTAAGTCCGGCTGATTTCGAGACGTCAAACCCCGATACTGCCGCCCTCCTGCTCGGCCAGATGATCGAAGAGGATCTATCAACCGAGGACCGTTTAAACGACGAAGTCCGCGACATCCTCGAAGATTACAGCGACTACATGCGCCGGGAGAGTATCTCCTATCAGGACATGTTCCGGAAGATTAAGAATCAATTACTCGCCCAACGCAAACTGTCGCGAGCGTCCGGGCGCGATACCGGTGATCCGATGAAGCTGTCTCGTGATCGCATCAACGAGCTCTCCCACAAGATTGTTACGGGTATGCGCAAATCGCGCGACTTTCGTATTCGCAAGGACCCCAACGACTTGCGTCTTGCTTTGGTTCGCGAGATGACCGATATTCTGCAGCTTGAAGATAGGATCGACAAGGCTGCGCGCCAAAAAGTCCGCACTCAGAAGCGGGACATTATAGAAGGCGGCGAAGAGTATGATCTTCTTCACAGGCGTTACTACGCGGAAGAGCTCAAGAAGCTCGGCATCAACCTGAACTCTTAGCGGCGTAAGTTGACTTCTGCTTCCCGCAGCGGCTGCGCTGCATTCCTGAGATCGAAGGCGTCGTAAACGACAAAGTCGCTGTTTGAGTAAGCTGGTTTTAACCCTGCAAGCCGATGGCTGCTCTGGAGAACAAAGTAGTCCACCGGAGTCTGCAGCATTCCTCCCAGCTTTTGAGGTGTGAACTGGCCTCCCATTGTCTGTTCCCATCGCGTACGCCATTCCTGAGCCAGGGAAGGGAACAACGTCAGGTGTGAACCGCTCATCCAGTCTACATAGAGGGCTCGGCGCGAGGCAGCCCGGAAAACGCCGGGGTACAGGTTTCGTCCAGCATCGGGAAACAGGAACATCGAGCTGCCCCAGGTGGTTCTTTCAGCCCACTCTGCCACTCGCAGAATTTGCGTCCGGTTGGCAGGAGTCTGAGCATGGAAAAACGTGTTTGCAGGAAGTGCGATTAGCGCGGCAAACCAGAGTGCTGCCTCCAGCCAGAGCCGGTGACTTGCTGCTTTTGCTCCAGCAATCCCGCACGCAACAAGCACAAACAGAGCTGTAAACAGCAGTGCTCTAGCCGGCTGTATCTGGGGAACAATCACCCACCGGAGATGTTCCAGAAGCAAGTCTGAAACGGCGATGCTCAAGATACCCAGGCTCGGAAAGAGGAGGAAGAGATATCGCGCACGCCGGTTCAGGGAGATCCAGATCCGGGTCGTTGCCCACAGGGAGCAAACCCACAGCCCCAAATACAACCAGATTTCTCGCGGGGCCCATAGCGATACCCACGCAGAAGGTGTCCGGTAATGCTGCTGGAGGGCCAGGTCACCGGCGATCCGCCCCACCAGAATCTGCTGCTCTCCCATACCCGGTTGCAGTTGCACCAGGTTTGCCAATAGCAGTGCGAACACCACGAGGATTGTAAGCGTCGGCTTAAGCAATCGCCGTTCATTCTTACTGGCGACAGACATAAGCAGGATGACCAGCCAGAACACGGCAGCAAGCGGCGGCGCGTACACCAGGGCGATGCCTCCGCTGAGCCCGGCAAGCAGCGGCTTCCCAGCTGTGACCAGGCCAATGGCCAGCACCAGCAGTCCGAAAGCAAAAGCTCTTGGAACCGGTTCGCGTTCAACCAGCATGACGTCGATGCCGGGCAGAAGCGTTCCAAGGTTCACCAGCGCTGAGAGGAGGAGCGACCACCAGGGGCCCACACCCGCGGAGGCCGCGATCAGGTAAACGCCCAAAATGCCTGCTGCACGGCACACGACCTGCTGAATCGCCAAAGCCTTCCGAAAATCCCAATGAATTGCTTCGTGGAGGAATAAGGTGAGTTCATCGTAAATCGTATACGTAAGAGTTGGATGCGTTGCGACCAGGTCTCGCGTAAGATACCCCGGGGTGTCCAGGCGCTCCAGCATCGGTACGTAAGTCTGCGTTTCACCTTCCGCGTAACTATGACCCGGCCAGACTTGGTAATTCGCCCAGGTTAAAGTCGCCAGACTAAGGCACAGCAGGAGCGTCCGCCGCATCTACGGCGCCGGCAATTTGTTCAATTGATCTTTCGCCCAGATTCGGTCGGGATCCAGTTGCAAAGACTTCTCCAAAGCCTGTCTGGCTTCGTTGTTGCGATTGGCTTTGTGCAATGCGACCCCCTTCCACAAATAGCCTTCAGCAAGGTTCGGGTCTAGGGAGATCGCCTTGTCGAAATCTTTCAAAGCGGGATCAACGCCGCCGCCCATCTGCGCGGGTAGATAATAGCTTCCCACTCCCCGGCTCACGTAGGCCATGGCCAGCTTCCCGTCCAGTTGGATCGCCTTATCAATCTCATCTTTCGCGCACTGGCCGTACTTTAAGGCCCCCATAATGGGATTTGCCGGTATCACCTGCCCGCACAAGGCGCCTTCCAGGCGATGATATTCAGCATTGGACTCGCTTTGGTTCACCGCCTTCTGTGCTGCCTCCAGGCCGGCTTCGGCAAGTCTCTCTGCACGCTTCTTGTCGTGCATCTCTGTTGCAACCTCTGCTCCGTAGGAGTAGGACAGCGCCAGCTTATATTGCACATCGGCAGACTTCTGGTTCTGTTTAGCAGCATCGCCGTACCGCGATATTAGCCGGTCAATCGTTGCCGAATCCTGCTTGTCACGAGCTGTTGTTAGCTCATCTTTCGAAGCCGTCGCCTGTGCCAGAAGGCAACAACCTGCCACGATGATTGCCGTTCGCCCATAACTTAGGATTGTGCTTCGGGTTCCGTGCTCCATTGAACGAATGACGCGCCCCAGGAATCAGAGTTTCGCTACTTTGCGCCCTATGAGCAGAAAGTAAAGTGCAAGCATCACAACCAGCACGCCGTTCAAAGTCATGATGGCCGGAGCCGATTCTGTCCGGATCAGGAAACCGGAAACAACGCTGCCCATCGGCATGCCGCCCCGAAATGCGACGTTGTACACACTCATGACCCGCCCCCGCATTTCATCGGTTACGTAGAGCTGAACCAGCGATGAGTTCAAAGCGAACACCACCATGAGCGATGCTCCGGAAGTGAAGATCAGTACTGTACTTAATACGAGATTTCGCGATAGTCCGAAGCCTGCAATCAGCACCCCCAAAACCACCATGACCAGCAGCGATCGCCTGGCAAAACCCGCCTGCTTTTCGCTTCCGGCGACCAGCAGCGCACCGGTCACTGATCCGGCCCCGGAAAGACACAAGAAGAGCGTAAAAATATTCGGTCCGCCGTGGAATACGTCGCGCGCCATCACGGGCAGAAAGGTGATTAGTGGATAGGACAGAAATGTTGCCAGGAAAGCCAGTGCCACCAGACCGGTCATCCCGTCCCGCTTTCTCAAAAAGCTGATGCCCTCCCGCATGCTCTCAATCACCGACACGTTCGACGTAGTTGCCGAGACTGCTGGCGGGCGGATCATCAGCAGCGTCCCGATAACTGCCAGATACGAAATTCCATTCAATGTGAAGCACCACTGCGCACCCAGTTTTTCGAGAGCTATGCCGCCGAGGGCAGGGCCGAGCACGCGCGCCAGGTTGAACTGAATTGAATTTAGTGCAATCGCATTCTGCAGGTCTTCCTTACCGACCAGCGTCGGCACCAGCGCCGAATAAGCCGGTCCGCCAAAGGATTGCGCAAGGCCTACCGTGAATGACAGACACCAGATGTGCCAAACCTGCACAACGCCCCTACCCACCAAGACTGCAAGAGTGAATGCACAGCTTAATTGGATCGCCTGCGAAAGTAAGAGCAGCGTCCGGCGGCTCTTGCGATCGGCAAAGACTCCACCAAACAGCGAAAACAGGAATATCGGTATCTGCCCGAAAAATGCATCCAGCCCCAGATACACTGACGAGTTGCTGAGCTTATAAACTAACCAGCTTTGGGCCAGGATCTGCATCCAAGTCCCCACGCTGGACGTGCATGCTCCCAACCACATGATCCGGAAATCCGGATATTGAAATGCCCTGAATACTCGCTTCAGCAAGCCATGCTCTTTGCAGCGCGGCGCCCCGGCTACGGTGCGTGCTTAGCGCAGCGGTTTCTCCCGTTTGATCAGATGAACCAGATTGCCATCGCCATCCTTGAAGAAGACCAGACGATTCCCGCTATTCTCGTACGGCTCTCCTTCAAACTTCACGCCCTGACCTTGCAACTGCTTGTAGGCTGCATCGAAGTCCTCAACAGAAATAGCAATATGCCGCAGCCCTGGCGTCCTCATCAGGTTGTCTGAGCGCACGCCTTCAGAGGGAATGATCTCGATCAGACCGCCATTCCTTGCTTCAACAAAATAGTTCCCGGCATATTCATAGCTGATCTCGAAATCCAGGTAGGCGACATACCACTCAGCCAACCGCTTCGGGTTTGGCGAGGCGATCGCGAAGTGCTCAATGCCAGTAAACATTCAAGTGGGATTGTAACAGTCTCGCGGAAGCTATTTAGGACTTGCCAGCCGCAACTTGAGCGCTCAACCTCTCGCTCAACCAGGGTTCCAAGGACGGGTCTCTGAAGTTTTCGATCTTCAGATCAACACCGTGAAATTTAGTTGGAGTTGTCTCCACACCGACGACACGCATGCCGGCAGCCAATCCGGCTTCCACTCCGGGCGGCGAATCCTCAAAGACAATACACTGTTCGGGTTTGTACTCTAACTGCCGCGCTGCCTCTATGTAGATATCCGGATAAGGCTTCGGCCGTGTTACCTGATATCCGTTCACTATGACATCAAAGTAGGATCGCAGCGCATACCGGTCCAGAACGAAGTCGATATTGGCGACTTCTGCGTTGGAACCGATCGCCATCGGGACATCCTTATGCCGCTCAAGAAACTCAGCCACGCCCGGGACCCGGTATTGGTCAACATCTTCTTTGAGCAGCAATTCGCGGAATAGTCTTTCCTTCGCCGCGCCGTGCTCCAGCGCTTCGTCCCCGGTCACCTGATGGCCGAACCATCCCTTTACCAGCTCGGGGTTTCGCTTGCCGTGCATAAAGGCTTCTACGTCACCGCCGTCAATTCCGTGGGCCTCTAAATACATCTTCCACGCCAGTGTGTGCAACGGCATCGAGTGCACCAGGACGCCGTCAAGATCGAAGATAAACGCAAGCGGGTGGGTTAGAGGACGAGCTGAATCCCCGCGCAGGTGCTGGGTTGCATTTTCGTTCACCGCGAAGAGAATAGCACGCGCAGTTCTCCCTTACGCTCGATGCCTCGAGCTGGCGTCACCGCGCACCAAAGTTATAATCAGGGCACACAAACTGACAATATACAAGTACTTTGACGATCTGACGGGCGTATTCAGTGGCTAAACCAAGTAGCGCAAAGGTCAATTACCGGCGCTTTGTAACCATCATCACGGGTGTGCTTCTATGCATCGTGATTGCTGGAGTGATTGCTCCGTTTATCAACGCGTCAGGCTTCAGTTTCCCGATTCGGCGGGCACTCGAAGCCTCGCTCGGCCGTAGGGTGGAATTCAGCAAAGTGCATTTTCTTTTGCTTAGCGGCCCAGGCTTTTCGCTAGATGATGTGGCCATCTCTGAAGACCCTCGTTATGGCTTGGAACCTTTCGCTTTCGTCCCTACTCTTCAGGTACATCTCCGCGTTGATAAGCTTCTCTTCGGTCAAGTACGCATCAGCAGCCTGCGCTTGATCGACCCGTCACTCAATCTTGTAAAGAAAAGCGACGGTACCTGGAATGTTGTCGAACTGGTGCAACGGCTCAGCGCACCGCGCCGGGCGCCACTTAACTTCTTTCCCTCGGTGGAGGTTAGAAACGGCCGTGTAGACTTCAAATTCGGCTCCCGCAAAGCCAACGTCTATATTCTCGATTCCGACCTCACCGTATACCCCGAGCGCAGCGGCCGTCTTTACTTCCGCTTCTCTGGTTCACCAGCCCGTACCGATCGCGCAGGTAATGGCTTCGGTAATCTCCGTGGGACCGCTAGTTGGTATGTCGACTCAAGTGGCCCACATCCAAACCAGCTGGAGGCGAATCTGATTCTTGATCCCAGTAATTTGAGTGAGATGGCTACCCTCTTCGAGGGTCACGACATCGGTATTCATGGGACGGTCAGTTCTCAGGTTCAGCTTGCCGGGCCCATCAATCATCTCCATGTCACGGGCGATCTCCGTATAGCCGACGTTCACCGCTGGGATTTACTTCCATCGAGCGGTGAAGCTTGGCAGATCCGGTATCAGGGAAGAGTTGATCTCCTGGCGCATAGTCTGATGCTTCAAACATTGCCGGGTCGTACCGGAGAAGTGACGCCAGTCGCGCTGGAGATGCAGATGAATGATTTCCTTACCAATCCAGACTGGTCTTTTCTCGCTCGCGTGAACGATGCTCCGGCGCAAAATCTGGTACCCCTCGCGCGCCGGATGGGACTTGCCATTCCCCAAGGGCTGGTTGTTGAAGGTGCGCTTAAAGGCGCAATCCGCCTGACGAACTCAGCTGGCCTGTCCGGCGCAGTTTCAGTCAATAACGCAACGGCGACTCTGCCGGGTTTGCCACCCCTTCATGCCGATGTTATAAACGCCGCAATCTCTCCGGACCGCATTCATCTCGACCCTGCAACCATCCAGGATTCGACCGGCACGCTCCAGGTTAGCGGTGACTACTCGCTTACGAACGTGGGCTTCGCTGCGTCCTTCGCCGCAGACGAATATGCAGTCGTTGCCCTCAAAAACACAGTTGAGGCTTGGCTTGGCTCCCCACCCGCTCTGGCGATGCTCAACGAGGGCACCATCTCGGGCAACCTGCTTTACCGACGGGAACCCCCCGACGCTCATTTCTGGTCCGGCCAGGTTAGATTCACCGAAGCGACCGTTTTCGCGCCCGGTCTCTCAACGCCTTTGCGCCACTCCGAAGGGAGAGTTGCTTTTGATGACAACACTTTCGATCTGTCGCACTTCACTGCCACCCTCGGCCAAACACCTGTGCGGTCCAGTTATCACTCCGTCTCCGGCGCCAACCGGCCAGATCGTATTCGCATCGAGATCCCGACTGCCGATTGGAGCGCCATCGAAAACGCGCTCGCGCCCGCTCTTCAGCCCCAAAGCCTGCTTGCCCGACTACCCTTCATTCGCCGGGTTCCCGCCCCGTGGCTGGCGGCGCGCAACGTTGAAGGCGACCTTGCCGTGAACAAGTTTTCAATTAACGGACTTGAACTGGGCGAACTCTCTTCGCACTTTATATGGGAAGGCACGAATCTGGGTATAACCTCTCTGCAACTGAAACCTGCTGAGGGAACGATCAGTGCAAGCGGCTCCGTTGACGTTGCGTCCAATCAACCGCGATACAACTTCACGGCCAAATTAAGCGGTTTTCCCTGGGCCGGTGGTTCTCTCACCGCCGATGCCCAAATGCACAGTTTTGGCATCGGACCGGACGCACTGCAGCACCTCCGAGTCACTGGAAGCTTCTCCGGAGACGATCTCACGCTTTCCGCCGAGGATTCCTTCAAGAAGCTTTCCGGCCTCTTCGACTTCTCGCTTGCAAATGGCTGGCCGGATTTCCGGCTTTCTAAAGTCGAGGCTTCGGATGGAGACGACGAATGGTCCGGCGAAGCTGCTACTCAGAGTGATGGAAAGCTGATCTTCGATTTAAGAAGTGCGGGGCGGCAGAAACGAGTGGTCAGCAGCCTTGCGCGTATGCATCCGGTGGCGATCTCCTCGTTGTTGACCGCGCACTGATGCGGTAGGGCTATTCACAGGTAGCTGACTGTCCGCTAAACTTCAATTAGAAAGATGCGCGCTCTCGAGCAAGCCTGGGAAACATTTCGGGGCGAGGTTGATTCCGCCTGCTCTCAGATGGTTCGTGCTTCCCGGGCGCAGATTACCAATGAATTAAATCAGCTCGTTCGCCGCCTTCGTCAATACCAAACCGAAGGAGAATGGATATCCGCGCTCCTTGATGGTGTTACCCAGTTTGTGCAAAGTGCCGCCATATTCGGGCTGCAGGATGGCGTTCTGATTCTCCGCAGCCAATCCAAGCTGAATCTCCCGAACGATGTATCCTTCCCGGTTGCCTCAGCCAGCGCATTCGCGAGCGCTATTGAGATGAAAGACCCGGTGGTTGCACTGCGCACTCCGGGCGAAGTCACATCCGTGTTGAGTGCTGAGGGCGAAAGGGCGCACATTCTGCCCGTGGCGAATGGTGATCGCGTCGTAGCAGTGATCTTTGCTGCTGACACAGAATACATGGATGTAAACGCCTTAGAGCTGATTGCCGGTGTTGCGTCGTCGGTCATTGAACGTCGCTCAAACAAATCAATCCACACGCAGCTTGAACCATCCGCGTCCAATCCAGTTTCGAGTGCCGACAACCCCACTCCGACTCCGCAAACGGCCCTTCCGTCCTGGACGGATTTGAGCCAGGCCCAGCGAGATCTCCACATTCGGGCTCACCGCTT
>CAXTMN010000095.1:3158-18812 GCA_964245395.1 uncultured Bryobacteraceae bacterium | reverse complement strand
GCTTCTTTATGAACCGATTGCAATTATCGGATCCGCTCAAACCAGCGGCGCGCGCGATGCGTCTGGTGGCTTCGGGAAGATGGAGCGTGACAGCTGCCGCAGAGAGGATCGGGATCAGTGAGCGCCAGCTTGAGCGGCAATCGCATGCGTGTTCTGGAGTCTCTCCAAAGCTGTTAGCACGAGTTTCCCGCTTCCAGCGCGCTATCCAGAAACGCCGCTCAGGCTCTGGTAGTTGGATGGACATCGCCCACGAAGTCGGTTATTACGACCAGATGCACTTGATCAGAGACTTTCATGATTTAGGACGAGGCACTCCGACTGAAGTCATGAAGGAGATAGCGGATAACCATCTCATCTCTTTCTTCTGCCGATGAAGTGGCGCGGCAATGGGGAATGCAGGCGCTCACTCCGGCGAAAGATCTACAAACCAAAAGACAGGAGAACACATGGTCGACTTTCCCGTTGCGCCTGACCGAACCGCTCTCATCAATGTGGACGTGCAGAATGCCTTTGTCGAGGGTTACCCACTCTCGGCACCGGACGGCCTGAAGGTGCTCGCACGCGTGACCCGCTATCTGAAGCCTGCCGGCAAGTAGGCGTACTGGTCGTACAAGTGTTTTTCGACCCGACGCCTTAAATTTGGGAGTAGGAGGAGAGATCGATTGACGGAGCAAAAAAGGAACTATTGTTCGAGGGATCGAAGGGGGCAGACTTGCATGCACACCTCGCGATAGCAGGCTCGGATATTATCCTCAACAAGCCGCGCTTCGGAGCCTTTCACAATACGGATCTCGATCTGATCCTCCGCTCGCGGGGCGTGGACACCGTATACATCACCACTATTGCCACTGATGTCTGCTGTGAGACGAAAGCGCGCGAGGCTTCGGTTCGCGGATATCGCGTGTTGTTTGCCAGCGACGGAACAGCAACGCTCCCGATGGGCGGTGTTTCCCCGGCCCAGTTGCAGGCCGCAACTTGTGCAACGCTCGCCCAGGTCTTTGCCCAGATCACGACCGTCGACGACATGATTGCGAGCGGTTGACGGCGGGCCAGAGCGGCGATCTTGCCGACGAGATCTTTCTGGAGAAAGCCGACACGCGGCTCGTAGGAACAGAGAGCTTTCATCCCATGGCCCTCCGGGTTACGCATGTCTACCGGCGCGAACAAGGTAAATGGAAGGTCATTCAGCGCCACGCTAATTTCCTGACCCCAAGAGCCGGGTGATAGCTAGACGCCGCCTATTCGAAAGCGCGTAAGGAGCTCAAGGCGCAAAAAGCAGCTGTCTTGCTCAGGTACCGGAATCACGGGGAACAAAGTCGTCCCAAACCTTTTCAGCATATTTCCGGCCTGAAGCTGTTATCCCAGGCGTTGCAGCGGTGCCCGAAACGACAGGCGGGGCAGCAGTTCTTGCTGCGACTAGGGAGTTTTGAGAGTTTATCCAGTTCGTAACCTGTGCGAGCTATTGATCTTCGGTGCTAGACATAAATTTGATCCCCACGCCGTCCACCAGCCTTAATCCTTGTGATTCATTGACTAGCGCCTTGCTGAACGGTAAGCGATGACTTTTGTGTTAGCAAAACCGCCAGGCACCGACGTCAACCCAAGCAGAGCCTCAAAAGGCTGCACCGGCGTTCCCGTTTGATGGTCAAGCGCATGCAGCAGAGCGGTTAACTCTTTCGTATTGGCGACGAATTCGCCGGCGGCCTCCGTTCCTTCCATGTTCAAACCCTCTAAGATCAGAACATATCCGCTTGAGGACAGATTAGAGATTAAAGCCACGTGCGCGTAGGAGTTCATCTCTCTCTGCTCTGTGCCGTCGGCATCCAGCATATTCGGAATGGCAAAGGTGGCAGATTCACCCGGCCTCGCTTTTCTATTGACGAAAACCGGCGCACCTGTCGCCGCATCTCGGGCCAAGACAAAATTCAATCTCGGTTCAAAGAGTTCAACCCAGGGATTGGAGCGGCGGCTTCCGAGTAAGACCGCATTGTTGGTCTGAAGTTCACGGAGGTTCAGATTGCGCGCGTACTGTGCTCGGACCCTCCCTCCTAAATTCGTGCCTAGCTCAGTAAGCCGCACTGTAAGGTTCAGGTCCGCAGTGCTCGTGAGCCGTCGGGCCGCCAGTTCGCGCAGCTTCTGATCTCCCGAACTTAAAACAAACTGCTTTCGTCCAAGATACTCACCCAGGTTGAAGTCTGAGCTGGTCATGTCCTGCCACAAGGCAAAGGTCGAGTCAGCCGCCACAACTAGGAGTTCGGGACCGCGCGCCGGGATTAGCTGGGACCAAAAGTCATCCACGCCTCCAGACTGCGCCGTCAAGTTCGATTGCGCCGTCATTCTCATTCCCGGTTTCGTAAGAAGCTCGGCCAGTAACAAATTCGCCAACAATGCGGCGGCGATCCATCCGCCCCATCGGGAGACCCACGATCCGGCGGCCTTGGGAAAGAAAGTGGAGTGATCTACCGGCGGTTCAGAGCTCGGAAGGTTCGGTTCGGGATCCGGCGTTCGGACCCGGAAAACAGGGACGTAACTGCCTCGCGGGATCGTGACGACAACCCGTTCCGCGGCCCCGGCAGTCTCGAAATATTTGGCAAGCCGTTGCCTCAGCTCATGCGCTCGCACTCGGACGATATTGTCTTCCGCCGGATCGTAATCAGGCTTCCTGCCTAGAACCTCACTGCCGATTTGCTGCTCCTTGATGCTCTCGGTCGTTCCTGCAATCGCATGCCTGGTGACAAACCGCAGAAAAGCTTGCAGTGCTGGAGAGCCCGAAAGAGCCGGACTGCGCGTTATTCGTTCGACGATCTCCCGCTTCTCATCCTTGCTGATTCCTGCCTCCGCATCGTCTGTTCCCGCAGTCGTATCTTTTAGCCGGACCTTGCGCTGCCTTGCACCTTTGGACGGCTGCCGTTTTTCGAGCCTCTGGACGTCTTCGGTTCCCGCATTAGCCATGGCCAGAGAAATATATCACTCTCTTAACGCACACTTAACGGTAAAGACCACTTGTATTCTCCCAAGTAGGAGGTCATAATCATCCATTCGATTTAGCCGATCTGCAGAGATCCACGACTAAAGGGGTGCATCCATGCTGCGTTGCCTGAGAATCTTCCTTTTCATGAGTTGCCTTTCCTTGATTTGCCTCGCGCAAGATCGCGGGACAATTACAGGCACGGTCGTGGACTCATCTGGAGCAGCAGTCGCCGGAGCGAAAATCGACATCAGAAATCTTGCTACAGGTCTCGACCAGACCACCGTTTCTGCGTCGGATGGCCGCTACACGGTTCCGTATTTGCCCGTCGGCACCTATGCGGTAAGCGCTGAACAGCAAGGCTTCGGCCGTGTCGAGCAAACCGGAGTCAAGATAGAAATCGCTTTGATTCAAACTGTGGACTTCAGGTTGAACATAGGCACCGTACAACAGAACGTAGAGGTCACCGGCGACGCCCCGCTTTTACAGACCGAGCAAAGTGACCTCGGCAAGGTCATGAACACGAAGGAGATCATCGATCTTCCTCTGGCGCTCGGAGGCGGTCTTCGCGACAATCTTGCGTTCGCCATCTTAACGCCCGGGACCGTTTACGATGCGACGGGAAACAATAGCGGTGGAAACAGCCTTCGTATCGGAGGAGGACTGTCCGGCGGAACCAGTCTGCTGCTCGATGGGACCGAGACCCAGAGTGAGCGCCGCAACGACGTTAGCTTTAATGCGCTTAGCACCGATGCGATTGCAGAATTCCGGGTGATCAGCAACTCCTTCTCTGCTGAATATGGCCGGCTTGCCAATGGAGTCATGAGCTACGTAAGCAAATCCGGAACCAATCAACTGCACGGAACAGGTTTCGAGTACTTCCGTAACACCGACCTGAATGCACGCCAGTTCTTCTCCGCAACACGTAACATTGTCAAAGAAAACAACTTCGGCGGTACGATTGGAGGCCCGGTTTACCTGCCCAAACTGTACGACGGCCGCAACAAAGCTTTCTTTTTCTTTTCTTACGAGAAGGCTCTTGAATCGAGTGGCAGCCCATCCGGCTTCACTTCCGTTCCAAGCGCAGCCATTCGTACCGGCGACTTCAGCAACTTCACAGATGCTAAGGGAAACGTCATCCCGATCTACGATCCCGCCACCACTCAAATCGTCAATGGACAAATCGTTCGGCAGCTCTTTCCCGGTAATATCATCCCTGCGAACCGAATCTCGAACATTGCTTCCACGGTCCTGAAGTACGTTCCGGAGCCCACTCTGGCCGGTAACTTCAACAACATCCCCGTGGTTGGAAACGGCGGCGCCGATCAGCGGGTGTACTCCATCAAAGGCGATTACAACATCAATGACAAAAGCCGCCTTAGTGGGCTTATCACCAATACCGTGTTCGCCTCTCCGGATTCACTCGGTCCGATTCCCGGGCCGCTCGGGCAAAACTTTAACTCGTCCGGAAGTCTGAAATATTATCGCCTCAGCCACGACCAGACCATCACCCCCACCTTGCTAAACCACGCTACTTTTGGCTGGAACCATCGTGAATACCTGGAGTATTTTCCTAGTCGCTACGACACCATACCCGCTTCCGATCGAGCAATCATCGGCGTGATCAAAGGAGCAACCACGAGCAATCCGACGTCGAACATCCTGCCACCTCCCGTGTACGGGATCGGTGATGGTTATCCCAGCCTCGGATTTTGGATCAACACCGATTCACCTGGCCGTACCGCTACCTTCAACGATCAAGTTTCGTGGTCCAAGGGCGCACATTCCTTCAAATTCGGCTTCGAATTCCTCCGTGCGGATTTCCGTCGTATTAACTGCAACGGATGCACTGGCGAAGCAGACTTCAGCGCCAACACCACCGGCATTCCGGGCACTACCTCCCAAACAGGTTCTTCTTTCGCCGCTTTTCTGCTCGGCCTGCCATCAAACGGTAGCTTCAATGCGCCGGGGGATTTTACCTTTGGCGAGCCGTATTATGCCTTTTATGTTCAAGACGATTGGAAGGTGAACCATAAGCTTACTTTGAACCTCGGACTGCGCTATGAGTTGCCGTTCTCAAAGACGGAATCGCAGAGCCGCGTTTCAAACGTCTGCCTCACTTGTCCGAATCCAGCGGCGGGGGGCATTCCGGGCGCACTGCAGTTTGCCGGGAATGGAACGGGTCGAACTGGACAATCGAGCTTCCTGGGAACGCGCTACACAGCATGGGGTCCGCGCCTCGGGTTTGCTTACCAAGTGACTCCCGGATTAGTCGTTCGGGGCGGCGGGGGAATCTATTATGTGGCCGAGCGCGAGGGCGGAAACTCCGACAACGCTCTTCAGGGGTTCCAGGCTACTTCTAGCATTTCTTCTCCGAACAATGGTTACTCACCGGCTTTCACCTTGGCGGGTGGTCTCCCTCCAGCCAATCCGGTACCAGATCTTGATCCCGGGCAGGCCCTGTTTCAATCACCGCCGTTTGCTGCGAAGTATGCAGGTTACGCGCCCAGAATCTTTAACTGGAACTTCACGGTCGAGAAGGGCTTCGGAAGAAACACCGTAGTGCGGGCGAGCTATCAGGGGCAAGCGGGTGTTGGATTGCTCGCCAGCCGCGAATTGCTGAATCAGGTGAATCCGCAATACCTGTCGCTCGGAAATCTGCTGGACTCGCCCATCGGATCAGCGGGAGCGCAGGCCGGCGTGAGCAAGCCATGGCCGGGTTTCCCGGATGCTCAGAGCGTGGCGCAAGCTCTCCGGCCGTTTCCACAGTACGAGGAGTTCCAACATACCGTCGATTCCGACACGACCGGTCACATGACCTACCACGGTGTCAATATCGGGCTGGAGCACCGCTACAGCAGCGGCATCTGGGTCTCGACATACTACACGTTTTCGAAACTGATCACGAACACGGAAGGCGAAAATCCTGGCCTGGGCGGTTTCGTAGGAAACGGGGACGTCGGCACACAGAACGCTTACGACCGTCGAGCCGACAAGTCGGTGAGCAACCAGGACATTCCTCATCACGTGGTGCTGGCCTATACCTATGAGCTGCCCGTCGGAAAGTCCAAGCGTTTCCTCGGAAATGCCCACGGCTTTACGCAAGCAGCGCTAGGGGGCTGGAAGATATCGGCGGTTCAGAATTATCAGTCTGGGTATCCGTTAACCGTCACCTCGAACTTGAACACCGGTTTGTTCTCCGGTCAGGAACGCGCCAATATTGTCTCGGGCGTCCCCCTCATTAACCCGGCATGGAATGGTGACCCTGCACACGCGCCCTATATCAACCCGGCGGCGTTCTCACGGCCTGCGCCGTTTACCTTTGGCGATAGCCCTCGAGACATACCGTGGCTCCGCACCCAACCTGAGCTTAACGAGGACGTCACGATCGGAAAGGAATTTCCCCTTTTCGGCGAAGGAAGGTACCTGGAGTTCAAGGCGTCTGCCTTTAACATCGGCAATCGAGTACGCTTCGGTGCACCCAATACTCAAGTAGAATCGGCTACTTTCGGCATTGTGAACTCTCAAGCCAACAATCCGCGTGAGATTCAGCTCAATATGCGCGTCGTGTTCTGATGCGCGCGTATACTCGATGAGTGTTGATGCGTCACATAGTTTTTCTTGTGGCGCTGAGCGTCTGGGCTCAGCAGGAAAATAGTTTAGCCGTTCATGCCGCCGCGGCGTCGGCGGCACTGCAGACCGGCGACTATTCTGCAGCCGAGCGCGAGAATCTCGCCGTGTTAGCTCTCCACCCGAACCTGCCCGAAGCAGAGATGAACCTCGGTATCAGCTACTTCTTGCAAAAGAAATACCCGTCGGCCATTAAGGCGTTTGAGACCGGACTCAAACAGAAGCCCGACATGAGCAACGCCAGGCTCTTCCTAGGTATCTCCTATTTCAACTTGAACGAGACAGCGAAAGCGCTGCCTTTTCTGCAACAATACACCGCTGAAAAGCCGGATGATCTCCAAGGGCAGTATTATCTTGGTCTGACCGACCTCGGTCTGAACCGCAGCTCCGATGCCGAACACGCGTTGCGCGCCGCGCGCCGCATTGAACCAGCTAATGTTGACGTCCTGTATCACTTGGCCCAGGCCTATGTCGGCGAGGCACGCCAGTCTCCTCACAGGCGGGAACAATTAGCTAACGCTTACTCGGCCGCATTCGCGGAAATTGAGGCCATCGATCCGAGCTCCTATCGGCTGGCTCAGCTCCGGGCAGCGTTCTACGAAAGTAAAGGTGAGAAAGCGAAAGCCATAGCCGAGCTCGAGACGTTGTTCCAACACGATCCACACACGCGCGGTTTGCATTACACCCTGGGTTGTCTCTATCTTGAGGCGGTGCAGTATCCTCAGGCATTAGCCCAGTTTGAGGCCGAACTGGCGCTCGATAATCCTGAACCGCGCAGCTATCTGCAAATAGGCCACACGTACATTGCCATGTCCCAACCGGACCAAGCTTTACCTTATTTGCAGAAGGCCGTGAGGGTAACGCCGGACAGCGCCGGTCTTACCTGGGTAGATATCGGTCGCGCTTATCGGCAACTGGAACGCCCAGCCGAGGCAACCGCAGCGTTTCAGGAAGGGATCAAGCTTGGTGAGAAGAAGGCTAACGTCTACTATCAGCTCAGTTTGGCCGCGCGTCGATGCGGGGATGTATCACTTGCGCGCGAAGCTCTCGCCACCAGTCAAAAGTTGAGAGATGAAGAGAAGCATCCGCTGCCTGCCGATCGTAATTAGCCTCGTCCTGCTCGGCGGCAAGTCGACCCAGGCGGGAGATCTACTCGATGATGCGGGTGCCGCATTTAACCGGGGCGACTACACCTTGGCCATCAAGCTCTTCGAAGAGGCTCGCGCTCGGTCCAAGGATTGCCACATTCCTTTCTATGTCGGTCTTTCGCAATATCGCTTGCAGCAGCTGGACAGCGCCATCGTAAATCTCGCGAGTGCAGCGAGCTGCAATCCCCAATCGAGCGAGTTCGAAATGGCTTTGGCCGAAGCTTATATCCAAAAAGGAGATGACAATCGCGCTCTGACCACATTAGAGGCGGTACTCAAACTCGACCCTCAAAACGTTCCAGCACTCCGCTTCGCGTCCATCCTTTATCTGCGGCACGACTTAAGTTATAAAGCTCTTGTCGTTCTCGAGAGTCTTGTCGCCTTGGACAAGAACGACGCCCGCGCGGCGGCTGATCTCGCTGCTGCGTATGCTGCCCACAGTCGATTTGCTGATGCGGAACGTCTCTTCACACAAGCGCTCTCCATCTCGCCTCAGAATGTGTCGGCACTGGTCGGCTTGGGCAATCTCGACTTCAAGAGCGATCGGTATGAGCATGCTGTCGACGTATTGACTCGCGCCATACGCCTCGACCCGCAGACTTACGAACCGTTTGTCTTACGTGCCCGCGCTTATAGCCGCCTCTATAAGTATCCTGACGCGCTTGCAGACTTCCAAACAGCCCTACAGCTGGGAGCGCGCGACCCTGAGATCTATTACTATCTCGCGCAAACCTATCGAGCGATGGGACGTGAAGAAGATTCCCAGCGGGCCCTTGCGGAATTCGGCCGGCTTCGCGGAGAGTCCAATCGAAACGTAGAAGCGCAGCGGGAAGCAGCGCGAAAGGCCGCCGATGCACGCCCGCTGGTCGATGCCGGGAATCTACCGGGTGCTGTCGCGCTGCTCGAGCAGGCGCTTGATCTCGACCATGGAAACGCCACCATCCTGTTTCGCCTTGCCGGCCTTTACTTCGAGAACGGTCAATACGACAAAGCCGAGTCGAGTATCCAGGACGCGATCACCATTGCTCCGTCCCAGTGGGATTACCACTACTTACAGGGCCTGATTGAAAAAGGGGTTGGTCATATGGACCCGGCGCGGAAGAGTCTGGAAACGGCAGTACAGCTCAATCCTTCAGCGGCGGAAGCCCATAATCAACTGGGCGATCTCGCTATGCGCCGTAATGACTTTGCGGTTGCCATTGAAGAGTTTTCGCGAGCGCTGCAACTCGCGCCTGGCGACGCCATCTATCAATCTAATCTTCAGCACGCGAAGCGCCTCGCCCCTTCACAGCCCGGAAGAAAACCGGTCGGCCCTTAACTTTTCAGAATTTTGGTGATCGGACCCGTTCCTTCCTCGATCAGATGGAAGGGCCGGCCATTCGCGATAAAATCCATCTTCTTGTAGTTCAGGCCTACCTGGCGCAAGATGGTCGCCTGAAGATCGCTGATGTAGTGAGGATTTTCGACAGCCTGATATCCCACTTCATCGGTCGCGCCTTCCACCATGCCGCCCTTGACGCCGCCCCCTGCGAGCAGCGTTGTAAAGCCTTTCGGGTTGTGATCTCGTCCGGTTGTATTCTGCGACCACGGCGTGCGTCCGAACTCGCTGGCAAAGACGACAAGCGTGCTGTCTAACATGCCTCGCTGCTTCAGGTCGGTAATAAGGCCCGATATCGGTTTGTCCACAGCACGGCAAAGCGGTCCGTGGGTCTTCATGTCGTCATGGGCATCCCAGGCTCCGTTGCCTCCTCCGGCATTGCAGATCTGGATGAAGCGCACTCCCTTTTCGGCCAGGCGCCGGGCCAGAAGAAGTTGACGTCCAAAATCATCGGTCTCTTTGGCGCCTATGCCGTACAACTCTTTAACTGGCTCAGGTTCGGTCGAGAAATCCACAATCGGTGGCGCTGTAAGCATCATGTTAGCTGCCAATTCATAAGCTTTTACCCGCGCCGCAATTTCACTCTCAATCGCATAATCCTCGCGGAACTGTTTGTTCATTTCAAACAGCACCTCCATTTGGTGATCACGCTCTTTCGACTGGACGCCCTTGGACAGCTTCAGGTTCGGGATGGGAGTGTCGCCAGGTTGGAACGGCGTTGCAGAGTAGGTTGCACCCAGGTACCCACCGGTAAGTTGAACGGGGGACGAAGGTCGGCCGATATTCACAAAGGTCGGCAAGTCCTTGTTCGCTGTTCCCAGGGCATACGAAACCCAGCTGCCAAGACTGGGATGCTCGAATTGACGGAGAGGCTTACCCGTCACTCCCTCGATGACAGCCGGGAAATGGTTTGATTGGTGACAATACATCGAGCGGACAACGGCAATATCGTCGATCACCGATCCGATGTGGGGGAACCAGTCGGAAACGGGAATCCCAGATTTTCCGTAGCGTTCAAAGGTACGCAAACACGGAATGACCGGACGCTTCATCTGGGCGTTGTTGTCGCCAAATCCCACCGCATCCATGATCTTCCCGGCGTACTTGTTATCTTTCGGGTCGAACGTATCGATATGGCTGACACCTCCGCACATGAAGAGAAAGATGACCGACTTCGCTTGGGGTTGGCCGGGCAACCGTGAATCGGGCATCTTGCCGTCATCCGCCCACAAGGAGCCCATCGCTGAACCCATGAATCCTAACGCAGCTTGATATAAAAATCGGCGACGTGCAATTCTTCCACAAGGGTATAACTTTCGAAGATCAGCCATCTCTTACCTCACGTACACAAATTCATCCAGATTGAACAGCATCCAGGCAAACCCATCCATTCTCGACGGGTTGTTGTTGATGTATTGCAGCGCCCGGCGCGTCTCCAGAGGGGAGGGCGGCCGTCCCAATGTTGTCCGATAGGCAAGGTTGACGGCCAAAGGCAGATTCCCAGCACTTTGCGCAAGAACCCGGTGCGCCAACTTGCCTGACTCTGTAGCGACCAGGTCATTGTTCATCATGAACAAGGCCTGGGGCGCAGTTACTGTTTGGCCGCGCATGGGGCACGGAACCCGCCCATCATCGGCATCAAAAGCCGTCAGGAAGTTCGGCATGACATCCTTGCTCGGCAGATATCCGCGGACCATATACGTTCCGCGCCGCGTAGCCTTGGTATCGAAAAGTCCCGCATTCGACCGAGACTCTCCCTTACCCTTTGGCGCAGTATCCAGTTGAAAAGATTTCCCGCCAACGGTAAGATCCAGGTTTCCCGCTTCGTACAATACCGAGTCCCATATCGGCTCGGCGTCGAGCCGTTGCAAGTGAAAGCGCCACAGATAGGTATCGTCTGGATCTACCTTCTGATTAGCCGCAACGAGCGAGGGATCGCCGGTGGAGGCCATCTTGTAAGTGTTCGACGTGACAATTAACCGCGATAGCCATTTCATGCTGTACTGGTGCGCCACAAACTCTGAGGCGAGATAGTCAAGCAACTTCTGATTGGACGGTTTTCCTCCAAGCAGTCCGAAGTCGCTCGGAACGCGCTGCAAACCCTCTCCAAAGTGCCACTGCCAGATACGATTCACAGCAACTCGGGAGAAGAGCGGATTGTCGCCCGCGGTCAGCCAATCAACAAAAGCCTCGCGCCGGCCCTCGCGAAAGTCGACTCCCGCAGGCATGAAAGGAAATCCGGGGTCAACCGGTTTATCCTTCTCTGGTCGTTTTGGATCTCCGGTCGTAAGAATGTACGTCTTCTGTTCGAGCAGAGTCTTGTCTTCTTCTACTGTCCAGTACGACGGCAGTTCAGGAGGCTTGACCAATGCCGCTTCCTGCTTTTGTAAAACCTCGTACTTGGCCCGCGCCTCAGGTGGCATTGCCTCTTTGATTTTTGAGGGGTCGATGCGCAGAACCGGGAAATAATCGTCCGCAGTCTTCTGTTCTTGCGCAGTCCGCTCTTTTTCCGGCTTATGGATAATAGTTTGCACGTCCGGCGTCAGCATGGAAACGCGCTCTGCATAAAGCTTTGTTCTGTAGGGGCTCACCAAGGCTTCGATTGCGTCATCAATAGGCGCCTTCTTGCGGTCGTATTCCGCAACAAGTTCCCCATTCGCGAAGATCTCCTTGGGAGTTGCCATGGTGACTTTTTTCGGAACTAAAGGATCGAAAAGCGCCTTCATCGCGTAGAAGTCTTTCTGCTTGATGGGGTCGAATTTGTGGTCGTGGCACTTCGCACACGCCACAGTCATTCCCATAAAACCGCTCGATACCGTTTCGACAGCAGCAAGCGAGAGATCCTGATCTGAATTCTCCCGGGTAACGGCTCCGCGGGCGAGAAAGCCCAACGCAAACTCATCCTCAGGGTTGCTTTCGGCCTTCGTTCTCTGGCCGGTCGCGGTCATGACGGTATGTTTTCTGGAGCGGTTCCCCAGGATTTGAGCCCGTACGAAATCGTCGTAGGGCATATCGCGATTGAGGGCAGAAATCGCCCAATCCCGCCATAGATAAATTCCGGAAGCAGCCGGCATGACGGAGCCGTCGAGTCCGTCCAGGTCCGCATAGCGGAGTACATCCAGCCAGTGACGAGCCCAGCGTACCCCGTGTTGGTCATTCGCAAGGAGCTGGTCAACTACTTTCTCGTAAGCATCGGGACTCTTGTCCCGTAGAAAAGCCCGCTGCTCGGCGATCGTTGGTGGAAGACCGATCAGGTCAAAATGAACACGACGGAGAAGCGTGAGTTTGTCAGCTGTACCGGTAGGTTCGAGGCCTTTCTCCTTGTACTTTTCGGCTATAAAAGCATCGATGGGATTCTTCGATTCGGTGACCCCGGAAGGAACGTCGGGAAGCACAACGGGCTTCAGCGACCACAACGTTCGCGGCTTAGTCGCACCATGAACTGCTCGAGAGGAAAGGATAGCAACCAGCCCGCAACACCCGACCAGCAGCAAAGAAAAGCGACGAACAAACAGGGACTTCAACGTGGACCTCCGGATCCCAGCGCGGGTGGCAGCTACCCTTCTATAATAATCGCGCGCGAGCAAGATTTGGCGTGCAAGCGCCGGTATTTTGTTATTTTGTAAACACTACTGCGGCCGAAACCATTTCCAACAGGCGTCTGACGCTGTCGTCGCCGCCGACGGGGCCGTCGTGGAACTGGTCGTGCGGCAGTGGCTTCCAATTCTCGCGAGAGTGGTCTTCCTGGTAGGTCAGCGGCAATCCGGTCAGTTCTGGACTAAATTGCGCGTCGCTGCCGGCCATCTTGTAAATGACCAGGTCGAGCGAGGGCACAATGTATATTGCTGAGCCGCCTGCGCCGGATTTGAAAAACGCGTCCCGAGGCGCCCCAAAGACATGACCGTCAGCGTTTACCTCGAACATGAGACTGAACGGCGAGTGTGGATTGTAAGGAGAGGGTCGGCCGCAAAGCGCCAAGTAGCCGGCCGGCGCCAGTTGCTGCTCGTTCCAGCGGCCCTGATGTAAGACCAGGTAGGCAAAGCGAATCGCGTCGGTGGCGCGCAATGCAATACTGCCTCCACCCGGTGTATGCGGAAGAGTCGCGCCGTTCCGGTGAATCGCATAGCCCCAGGAACCGAAGCCCATGGGCTTGGCTAACTTCAGGTCGATATACTCCTGCAACTCCATTCCGGTCAGGTGTCGCAACAGAATCGAGGCCACGTGAGGCGATGCCGAGGAATAGGAATACCCTGCCCCAGGCTTGGTCCACAAAGGAACGCGCAAAGCGCTGAGATCCTGGTCAAGAGGATCAGCGGGCCGTGGAAGCGCCGGCAGTTGTACATCCTGACCATCCACAATCCCGGGATTAGAACCTTCTCCATGCATGCCCGCCGTCATGCTGAGCAGATTCCCCAGCTTTATATCGGCCTTCAAGGGATCGCTTAACGGAAACGCCTCTGGCAGATACTTTGCTGTAAATACTTTCTGCTCCAGCCCCTCCGGAATCTGATCGTGCTTTTCCTTGAGCATGATGCCGCAGGAGACGCTGGTGAAAGCCTTGCCGATGGAAGCCATGTCGGGGTGTGCCTCCCGGTTTCCTTTCCCAAAATATTTTTCGTAGACCAGATAGCCATGCCGCACGACCAGCAGTCCGCCATTCTGACTCGTCTCCTGAACAAAGGCGAATGCCTCGTCCAGCCGGTTGAGATCCATTCCTGACAGCCGCCGGATCTGATCGGCGCCGGTCAACGTGCGCCAGCCACCGGCGCTGTCAGCTGGAGGGAAGTACTCCGCGCTGAAAGCATCGGCAATCGGCCCCAGAGCAAGGAAGGCAGCCAACATGACTCGTTGAAGGACAAAACTTCTCATTTGATTTCGGGTTCTCCTGAATGCCCAAAGCGAACTTCGACCGAAACACCATCGGTCGAATTGGGAAAGCGAAGCCTGACCGATCGATCCGAGAAATCGTATTGAGTGGTATTTGCTTTCTCTCCACCGATCAGTACCTCTGAAGGTTTGTTAGGGGCGGCAATACGAATGACCGATTGAGTTTGCCCGATACCTTCCGCGCGAAAGCGAAGTGTCCCACCGTCAATCTTTTCGCCGCTCACCCGGCTGGCGGCCGCAGCGACCGCCGGCTGAGCGCTCTCTATCTTGTCAAGGTCAAACAGCAAGACACGTTTCCCGGGCGAAAGAGTAACCGTGGCAAGCACCGGCAACTCCGCATCGAACAGGTCGACGAAACGTCCGTGAAGAACAACCGGCTTTGCATTGGGAAGCGATTCGTCGAGCCCAGCGGCTATCAGGTAAGGTCCTCGCCGCAGAACGATAGCTGATGATTCACGCCAATCGAGTTTCACCGCATGAGCAGCTTGATGTGCGAGTTTACGGACGAGGTCCGCTCCGTCGGCCCGGTAGGTCAAGGCTGCAGGCGACGCGACTCCGCGGATAACGACGCCCTTTCCGACAACGTGCGTGCCGCTCGCGTCTTTGGCCAATCCAAGCATCTCGAACAAGTGCTGGCGCGGCGTGCGATAGGAGTTCGGCGCTGTGTTCCACCATTCGCGCACTGAATTGTAAGGGTCACGGTCATCGTCGACAACGACGAGCGCTCCTCCATTCCGGACCCACTTGGCAAGCGCGCTGTGGAATTCGGGCGTGGGAGGTTTCTGGCCCTCGTAGGTGAGCAGGAGGATTCTATACCGAGACAGGAAATCCTGTTTCGTCGCGCTCTCCATCTGGACCGGTTCAACGGGCATGCCGCGCTTCACGAGCGGTAATGCCAGCCCATAGAAAGATCCGAGGTTGGCGTCCGACGGCAGGGGATCGGCCCGCTGGAACATCATCGTATCCGAGACGAGAACGCCGATGCTCTCGGTCCCGCTGTACTGCCAACGGACCGCCTGCGGTGGTTGTTTCATTTCGCCCAAGGAGCGGATAACAGCCTGCAACTCTGTCGCATAAGGCGGCGGTATCACGATGCGCTCTGACTGATTGGGGCTGCCGAATCCGCCCAGCCCTGTGCCAGTCGGTGCATTCTGCAACTGCTTCGCCGGGCGGCTGTCGACGGCGTCCTTCACAGGGTATTTCCCATTGAAGATTCGCTCCGGCCAGGGCATGATCTCGTAACGCCAGACTTCAGGCTGCAGGAGCGAGGCTGTCAGCGTGCTCTCCCAATTTCTGCGGTAATCGTCCCAGCTATGGTTCGGGTTGTCTTCGATCGGATCATTCAAATACCAGACTCGTCGCCCCGAAGCCCGTACCAGGTTCTGCATGGCGCCGTACTCGAGGAACGCTGTTTCGAAAGTGCGTTCCTGGAGGCGTCCTTCGTAAACGTTCGGGGTTCGCGCCGTCCCGGTCCAAACCTGCGCGATATAGCCATCTACGCCGACGTCAATCAGAGAGGATTCGGGGCTCACGATGCGCCAATCTGCGTAGTTGATAAGCGAGTGTGTTGGTACATAGCAGCGAATGGTTCTGCCGGCATTGGCGCCATAGTTCCGCACAAAATCGAACACCTGCGCCAGAGC
>CAXTMN010000095.1:0-3148 GCA_964245395.1 uncultured Bryobacteraceae bacterium | reverse complement strand
GGTAAAGGAAGTACTTCAGTTTAGAGGCGCGATATTGAGCGTCCACGGAGCTGTCGGGCGCTTGCCAGGGTTCACTGTAGTGCGCCAGCCACTCGTGTTGAAAACTGGGCGACCATCCTCCTCGAGCCCAAAATTCGGGCTCTTCCAGATAGATCGCCTGGGCCCCTGCATCGAGCGCTCGTTTCACTCCGGCCGTCAGGTATCGTCCGTAGCTTTCGCCGGGTGAGATGTAGGGTATTTCGGCATTTCCCCCGTGAAGAATCCTGCTTCCATCGCTCGCAGTTTGGGCTTCATCCCAATGCTTTTTCCCGTCGTACTGGCCATTCAAATAGTCTTGATACTGGCCCCAGGCAACGCCGGTCATCACCTCGATTTGATAACCGCGTTGCCGCCAGGTCGCGATCCGTTCCGGCAGCGATGGATCGATACCGTAGATCATCGCTACATCCGCGTCCAGATTGATTTTCGGGGACCAGCGGGCGTGCGTTTGGAAACTCAGGCGCTCCTCTGCGGAACGTTCATCAGCGCCCACTGTTGCACAGAAAAGTCCAACCAGCGGAACAATAAGGAAGATCACCAACAATAATTTCGATAATGTTCTAACCCGCATAAGGACAGACATTTCTCCTTCCGAAGCTGTTCTTCACTATTGCTGCAGAAGCATTTTATTCTACGGGAGAGAACTAATTACTTAGCTGATGAAAGCAAATTTTAACTTAACGGTACCCGCGCCGATGGCGAACATGGGCATTGCGTCAACTTCGTTTGCCGGCGCCGTGCTCGGTGAAAGAGCGAATCAACTCTCGAGCCGCCTGCTCGCTCCGGCTCGCGATACCTTGCAGTTTCTCGAGCAGTGCCACGGCTATGGAGCGGCAGGCATTCAGGCTCAGGTAAATGGCGATCCCTCGCGCTTGCGGGCCAGAGCGGAAGAGCTGGGCATGTGGATTGAGGCGATGATCTCGGTAGGCAACGGCGATCCCCAGCTGATCGAAAAAGAGATCCTCAACGCCAAAGCAGCCGGTTGTACGGTGGCCCGCGACGGCCTGCTCAATGGCCGCCGCTACGAATCGTTCAACTCAAGCGCCGAGTGGAAAGCGTGGGTTGATCGCAGTCATCATGCTCTTAGGAGAGCCGTTCCGCTTTTGGAGAAACACCAGTTCACTCTGGCGCTGGAGAACCACAAAGACTGGACTCTCGATGAGTATCTACAGCTTTTCAAGACGTACGAGAGCGAGTATTTCGGTTCCTGTCTCGACTTCGGCAATAACATCTCGCTTCTTGATGATCCGATGACGGTTATTGAGGCGGTCGCGCCTTTGGTGAAAGCCACTCACTTCAAAGACATCGCAGTAGCGAGCTGCGACGACGGTTTTCTGCTCGCCGAAGTTGTTCTGGGAACCGGTTGCCTCGATCTCGAGAAGATTGCCGATCTGCTGCTAGAGGCCAATCCAAAGCTGCGCTTCTCATTGGAGATGATCACTCGGGATCCCTTGCCGGTTCCCTGCCTCACCGATCAGTATTGGACCGCGTTCCCTGACCGGAGCGGCGTCTATTTGGCACGCACACAGCGCTTCGTGGCAGAGCAGCAGAGTTCCACGCCACTGCCTCTCGTTAATGGTCTCGCTCCAGCCGAACGCGCCCGCATCGAAGAAGAGAACGTGACAGCCTGTTTCCGCTATGCGGCGGAGAAGCAACTCTTTGCTATCAGGAGAACGTGATCACGGCGGCGCTGGCGACGGGAAGATCAACCTCAACATGACCGCCTGACTGGTTCAATGTGGCAACGTCTTTGGCTTTCCAGTGACCGTCGGGCGATACTTCAGCACCTGCCAGTGTTACTCCTGTTTTGCTGTCGAAAGCGGGAGCGGTGAGCCGCATGAGTTCCGCCGTTTTGTAAGTTTGGGAGCAAGTTACTTTTACGCGGGCAGCAGCGGACAGATCTTTGTTGATCAGTGTAAGGGAGGTGTGCCTCTGATCGTTCACGACGCTGTAGGCGGTCATATTTACGCCAGAAGGGGCGAGCGTTGCCTCGATCCGCTTTCCTTTCCCCGCAAGCGCAAACGCCAACATGGCGTAGTAAGAGGGACGAGCCGTAAAGTGGCCCCGCTCATCGTCAAAGATCGGACTGTAGGAACTGATGAAACCGAGCTGATTCACTCCGGTTTCAATGTTGATTCCCGCACCATCGGCGAACGCTAACGTAAACAGCAGATCGAGAGCCCAAAGCGCTGAGGTAAAGGTATCGCTGACACCCACCTTACCTCCGCCCGAGAAGGAATTGAGCTCTACGAGGCGGTAGGGAATGCCGAACCGATGGGAGTCGTCGCGCAGCTGGTTGGTCATGGTCACGAAACGCGGATCGGTATGCAGAAGGTTGTCAAAGGTAGCTGCCGGTTGCTTCTGGCCTGCGCGGTAGTAGTGCTCGGTCAGCAGCTTGATCGCTTTGCCCTCGTCCTGGGCGAAGGAGGCGACCCAATCGGTGGTAAACGCAGCGTCGGGGCAACCCAGAGCCACGTCAGGCAGGCGTTTGCGAAGCGCGGCGGCGAATCGGGTGAAGTCCCGGTGATAGTCGGGATAGTTATAACCAGATGGGCGATGGCCGCTGCGATCAAATAGATCGGGTTCATTGCCAATCTGGAAACAAAGGAGACGATCTTTGGCCGCCGCCGCAACGGCCACGGCCTGATCGATGGCTGACTCCACAGTATCGGATCCGAGGTTCAAACCCCAGATCAGCTTCCAGCCTGTTGCGTGTATGAATTTGCCGAGATCCTCGATGGCTGCCCGATTGGTCACCGTGGCTTTGGGCGCTGAGACAGCCTCACCATCCGGCGTCCAGGTGGAGAAGTCAGACGTATTGCCACCGATGCGAACGACCCCTCCGGTTCCCAAGGTGCGGTAGTACTGCAGGAGAGTCTGATTGCGATCGGACAGCAAGCCTTTCACTGCCACGGAGGAGATCTCATAACCGAAGCCAAGAAAGTCAGGAGGGGTCTGCCCGAGAACGTGGTCTGAATTTACGTGCACGTTCACCGGCTGGGAAGCATCCGCTCCGGGAAGCGGACTTGAGAGGCCCGCTGAGGTTAGACCAGCGACTCCGGCGCCAAGTAGTTCTCTTCGAGTCAATGTGTTTCTCATGGGGCCGTTC
>CAXTMN010000094.1:0-19471 GCA_964245395.1 uncultured Bryobacteraceae bacterium | reverse complement strand
CGCCTAAGATGGCCATGATGTCCTTGAAAGATCCGGCCGTTCAGAAAATTGCCGCACAGGTGATCGGCAGGCCGGTACGAGTTCGGCTCGAACTCGGGGAGGCGAAGACAGTTCCCCAGTCCAACGGCGTCACCGAGTCTGGCCCCCCAGCAGCGGAGGCGGACGTTCGCGAACGGGCCCTTTCCCATCCCGGCGTCAAACGCTTTCAAGAACTCTTTCCCGGAGCGCAGATCCGCGCCGTGCGAAATTTGAATGAGTAGCAACACAAGAGGAGCACATTCATGAAGATGCCCGGCAACATGCAGAACATGATGAAGCAAGCCCAGCAGATGCAGCAGAAAATGCAAGAGCAGGTGGCTGCGATCCGCGTCGAGGCTTCTGCGGGCGGTGGCATGATCAGTGTCAAAATGGACGGACACAAGAATGTACTCGGCGTTCGCATCGATCCCGAAGTCGCCGGCGATGTCGAAATGCTTCAGGACATGGTGATGGCAGCCTTCAACGAGGCCGCCAAAAAAGTCGACGACGAAACGCAATCGAAGATGGGCGGCATGCTGGGTGGACTCGGTCTTCCTCCCGGTATGTTCTAGCCGTCTATGGCTGAATTTGCGGAGCCGCTTGCACGGCTGATTCAGGAATGTAAACGGCTGCCCGGCATCGGCCAGAAGTCAGCACAGCGCATCGCGTTTCACCTTCTTCGCATGCCGCGTGAAGATGCGCAGAATCTGGCCGAGGCGATCCTCGATATCAAAGACAAGCTCGGCATCTGCTCCCAATGTAATAACATCAGCGATGGCGAGCTCTGCCTTTACTGCCGCGATCCTCATCGCGAACACTCCAAAATCTGTGTAGTCGAAGAGCCGCACAACATCCTTCCCATCGAAACCACTCGTGCCTTCCGCGGCCTGTATCATGTCCTTCATGGTTCGTTGTCCCCTCTTCGTGGGATCGGTCCTGAACAGCTGCGAATCAAAGGATTGGTCGACCGCTTAGGGCATAACGACATCGAAGAAGTCATCCTTGCAACAAATCCAACCGTCGAAGGCGAGGCTACGGCTGTTTACCTGTCCAGGCTTTTCAAGCCGCTTGGTCCGCGCATCACTCGCATTGCCATGGGTGTTCCCGTGGGCAGCGATCTTGAGTTCGCGGATGAAGTGACCATGTCCCGCTCGCTTGAAAATCGCCGCGAAATGTAGAAGAGCAAGCATGAATCCTGATCTTGAAACGTATCTCGACGAAGTATTCGCATCCGTCCAGCCGACCTCTCCGGAAATCGGACGCGTCGTCCTGCAGCCCAATTATGAGGATGGGCCGCCTTCTGGCGATGCGGAACAGCTGCGAGTGGAATTGGTCCGGCTCTTACAAGAGCAAAAGCCTGGCCTGGTCGGTCTCGAGTCGCCTGAGGGTATCGAAATCTTGATTCCTGGCCAATACCAAACACTGAGTAAGTTCGTCCGCACCGTTACGCTTCATGCCAACCGTCTCGATGGTCCCTGGGTCGAGATTGTTCCCGCGGGCAGCTGGATTTAGCGCAGTTGAGGCGTGCTATCACGTTCGCAAAGTTACACTGAAGTCAGTGCTCGTCACCATCTCTTCTCAGCCTGAAAGGCCTAAGTGGCTGAAAGCTCCTGCCCCGGCCGGTGAAAACTATCGCGAGTTGAAAGACATGGTCACCCGCCTGCGTCTTCACACAGTTTGCGAGAGCGCAGCCTGTCCCAACGTCGGTGAATGCTGGAATCGGCGAACTGCAACATTCATGATTCTCGGCAATGTCTGCACGCGCCGGTGCGGTTTTTGCGCTGTCGGTAAAGGTGCTCCGCTCGCAGTAGATTATGATGAGCCGCGCCGCGTGGCCGAAGCCTGTTCGCTGCTTGGCTTACGCTATGCAGTCATCACCAGCGTCAATCGCGATGACCGCAAGGACGGCGGAGCAGAGCTTTTTGCTATGACCATCGAAGCCATCCGCGAGCGCATTCCGGGCTGCAAAGTGGAAGTGCTGGTGCCCGATTTTCAGGGCTCTTATGCCGCAATGGACATCGTCATGAACGCTCATCCCGATGTGCTCAACCACAATACCGAAACGGTTCCACGCCTGTACCGTCAGGTACGTCTTGGCGCACGTTATCAGCGTTCACTCGACATGCTGCGCTACGCCAAACAGGTGCGTCCCCATATTCCGACTAAGTCGGGTCTCATGCTGGGTCTGGGCGAGACCGAAAACGAATTGCTCCAGGTAATGCAGGATCTGAATAACCATCACGTCGATATTCTTACGCTTGGCCAGTATCTGCGACCCTCGGCCAAACACCTTCCTGTTCTTCGCTATATTCCCCAACCCGAATTCGACGCCTACCGCCGAGCGGGGATGGCGATGGGCTTTGCACACATAGAAGCGGGCCCGCTGGTTCGCAGTTCTTATCACGCCGACAGCTCCGAGCAAAGTGCGTCGCAATCGCAATCGTGCACTCACTAGAACTCCATGCGCTTAGCTTTACCCTTTGCTTTCCTGACGCTGATCTCTCTTCCGCTTCTGGCGTCCCAGTCCGTGCCCATTTACTCTGTCACGGTGGTCCAGCGTGCGCTGCAGGCCGTCAACTTCGAGCGCCATAGCGGTCCCACGGAGATCGACATCAAAGGAATGGTGCTGCTTCCCAAGGGCGAAGGTAAAGCTACCGTAGAGGTCAAAAATGGCTACACCAAAATCGATCTCAACGTCAAACACGTAACGCCGCCAACGCAGTTCGGAACCGAGTTTCTGACGTACGTTTTGTGGGCGATCTCACCGGATGGACGCTGTACGAATCTCGGTGAAGTGATGCCGGGCGGCTCTGACAAGGCCAGCATGCATATCACGTCGCCCTATTCGACCTTCGGCCTTCTCGTCACAGCCGAGCCCTACTTCTCCGTTCCCTTTCCCAGCGATGTCGTTGTGATGGAAAGCTCTGTCCGTCCCGACACAGTGGGCCGTGTCGAGGAAGTGCAAGCCAAGTACGAATTGCTTCCGCGCGGGCAGTATACGTTGCACATTCAACCCGCACAACTCGCCTCGGCAAGCATGAAGAATCAGGGCGGCGTTTCGATGAACGAATATGAAGCTGTCGTCGAACTCTATCAGGCTCGCAACGCCCTGCAGATCGCCCGCGCAGATGGGGCTGGCCAGACCGCCGCAGACACGCTCACCCGCGCACAGGGTTATCTGGACCAGGCCGAATCAGCTTACAGCCAAAAAAACTATAAAGCTGTTTCGGACACCGCACGTCAGGCTGTGCAAGCTGCTTCCGACGCACTTATTATTTATCTTAGGGAGAAGTCTTATTCGTATTAGTATGAGATTTTCGGCAGCGTCAACACCGCCTCACAACCCTGGCCATCTTTGGCATTACGCAGATCGACTGAGCCGTTATGCGCTTCTGCAATTTGCCGGCTCAACACCAGTCCAATGCCGCTGCCGCCCCGTTTTGTCGTGAAAAACGGAACGAACAGGTTCGCGGTGTTAGACAATCCCGCCCCCTCGTCACGGACGACGATTTCCATGCTGGTCGAATTGTGGCGGTGCCGCACAAAGACCCTCCCTCGAGTCTCCAGGGCCGCATCAACCCCGTTGCGTATCAGGTTGATCAACACTTGCTCTAGCTGGTCGGCATCGCCCTGGATTGTCAGCGGCGGACACTCCTCGAAGAACACTTGCATACGGGTTTCAAGAACGGTCACGCGGCGCAGTAGCCCGTTCACCTCCACAGCTTCCAGGCGGGGCGGAGGCAGCTTTGCCAAACGTGCATAGGAACTCATGAACCGGCTTAGCGACTCCGAACGCGTCGCAATCACGCTCAAACCCCGCGACATATCTTCAGCCCAATCCTCCGGCAAGGGGTCGCTTTTCAGAAGTCCATCCAGGCTCTGAGCAATGCTCTTGATCGGTGTGAGCGAGTTGTTCAGCTCATGTCCCAGCACACGAACAAGCCGTTGCCATGCCTGCAGCTCTTCCTCGCGCAGCGGACGCGTCAAGTCGCTCGCTACCAGCAACTGGTGCGGCACTCCGCCCTCACGAAACTGACTGCGCCGGATTCCCCAACGCCCGGCGCCACCCGGGAAAGAGCGTTGGATGATTTGTTCCGGTTCGCCCGCCAGGTACTCCGCTAATTCCAGCGATGTCGCCGTCCGCGCCATCAGCCGTTCTGCAGGCTGCGCCAGAAGCCGTTCTCCCGCCCTGTTCACCAGCCGCAATGATTGCTGTGGATCAAACGCAAACACTGCCACGTCAATCTCTTCCATCACCTTGCGCAACAACGCCGTTGCTTCGAGTGCACCCAAACGCTGCTGCTGCAAGGTGGCCGCCATCGCATTCACCTGCTGCCACACTTCGCCCATCGGCTCTTCAGGATTGTCTACCCGAGCCCGTATCGAATAATCGCCTTCACGCATGGCCTCCAGCAGGTTCGCTAATGTCCGCAGTGGCCCAGCTACGCGTCCTTTCGCCGCAAAGGCAAAGCCCAGCCAGCAGGAAACAAGGAATAGATCAATGGTTATTTGTTGGCTAACGGAGTAACGGTGCGCTGCAACGAGAATGATGCAGGACGCTACTGCCGGGAAACCAGCCCCCAACGCGAGAAGCAGCACCCTGGTCTCATGCGTGATATGAAAGTTTTTGCGCGGCTGTTTCACCGGCTTACTCTGCCGCCTTAGAGACCAAAGCGTTGTAGACGGCGGTAGAGAGCGCTGCGGCTCAATCCCAACGAACTCGCGGCATGACTCACGTTGCCGCCGTGCCTCGCCAGCGCCTTCTTCACCAGAAGCTCCTCAACTTCCTCTAAGCTCATCTCGTCCAGCTTGCGGGAACCTCCGATGCCGGCCCGCAGAGCCAGGTCGCCGGCTGTAACCGACGAACCCTGCGCCATCAAAACCGCGCGTTCGATCACATGGTTCAGCTCTCGAACATTGCCCTGCCAGGAATGCTCGTGCATGGCGGCCGAGGCATTACGATCAAAGCCGTTGATATTCTTCCGGTACCGCCGGGCGTGAACACCCAGGAAGTGTATCGCAAGCGGCCCAATATCCTCTTTGCGATCGCGCAACGCAGGCAGGTGAATCTCGATCGTATTCAGCCGGAAAACCAGATCCTGGCGGAACCGGCCCGCCCCGACTTCTTCTCCCAGATCCGCATTCGTTGCCGAGATTACCCGCACATCCACGCGCTTCGTTTTTGACGAGCCTACCCGCTCCATTTCACCAGTTTCTAAGACACGCAGCATCTTAGCCTGCAGGTTCATCGGCACGTTGGCAATTTCGTCCAGGAATAGCGTTCCCGTATCAGCCAGCTCGAAGCGGCCCACGCGGTCCATTCTGGCGTCGGTGAACGCGCCTTTCACGTGCCCGAAAAGTTCGCTTTCGAAGACGCCTTCCGCCAGCCCTCCCGCATTCACGGTCACCATCGGTTTGCTTCCGCGGCTCGAGATCGCGTGGAGAGTACAGGCAACGACTTCCTTTCCGGTTCCCGGCTCGCCGGTAATCAGCACGTTTGCATCGGAGGGGCCAACGCGCGAGATCAGGTCAAGAACCGGTCGCATGGCCGGAGCTTGCGCGATCATGGTGGGCAGATGATCACCGCGTAGCAGTTGATTTTCGGCCTCGAGCGTCTGCCCGCGCCGCAACGCCTCTCGTAATTCCAGCTGCGTTCGAATGATCGTCGACAGCCGCTCGTTTTCCCAGGGCTTCTGAACAAAGTCGCGGGCCCCTCGTCGCATGGCCTCCACTGCCAGATCGACATTGCCCCAGGCGGTCATCACAATTACGGGAAGCTGCGGATCAAGGCTTTGCAGCTTTGCCAGCAGGTCCAAGCCTTCTTGTCCCGAGGTAGTGTCTCGCGAGTAATTCAGATCGATGATGGCCGCATCGTACTCGCGGGTTTCCACCATTTGCGCCACTTGTGCCGGTGACTCGGCCGACTCAATCCGATAGCCGTCCCGCTTCAACAGAAGCCGCAGCGCCTCCAGAATATCCGGCTGATCATCTGCAATCAGAAGACGAACTTGCGAAGGAGCAATCTTCATCCTGGGCTGCGGATCCTCCCCTAGTTTCTGGCGATCCAACCGTCTTCAATCTGAATGACGCGATTGCCGTACTCGGCATTTTTCTCGTTATGCGTAACCTGGACAATCGTTACACCTTCGTCATTCAATTTTTTGAAGAGTTCCATGATCTCTTTGCCCTGGCTTGAATGAAGATTTCCGGTCGGCTCATCGGCCAGAATCAGCTTTGGATTTGCAATCGTTGCACGGGCAATGGCGACCAGCTGTTGCTGCCCTCCCGAAAGCTGGTTTGGGTATAGATCCTTTTTTCCAACCATATTGAATCTGTCCAGCGCGTCGCAAACAATGCTCTGACGCTCCTGCTTCCTGATGTTGCGATAGGACAGCGGAATATCCAGGTTCTCGTAAACGGTCAGCGAATCCAGCAAATGATAGCTCTGGAAGACAAACCCGACAAGCTTCTTGTACAACTCCGAACGGTCTTTCTTGTTCAGCTTATGCACTGAATACTCAAATAACTGATACTCGCCGCTCCAGGCCATATCGAGCATTCCAAGCAGATGAAGGAGCGTCGACTTCCCCGCCCCGGAAGGACCCATGATCGAGATAAACTCGCCTTCCTTGATCTCCAGATTCACCCGGCGTAAAACATAGGTTTTTGTGGGACCGTGTTCGAAATACTTCTCGATATTGCGAAGTGAGATCATCCTATTCGCGGGTGAACGGCAAGCTGGGCGGAAGAGGCGGCTCGGGCGGCTCAGGAACGATCACACGAGGTGAACGAAGATGCCGATTCAGAAGCAGCTGTCCTTGCGGTGTAAGCCAAAACATGTTTACCTCGCGTGCACCGGAGTACAGAGCAATGCCGGCCAGGAGAGCCGCAACAGCAATCAGATCGATATGTCTGCCGATCATACGGGAACCTCTATATTCTCCTCCACTACGCGTCCATCAAACATATGGATGGACCGGTCTGCATAACGCGCGTAACGCGGGTCATGCGTCACCATACAAATCGTCGCGCCACCGCGATGGAGCTCACGCAGCAAGTCCATCACCTGCTCTCCATTCTGCGAGTCTAAGTTGCCAGTCGGTTCGTCAGCGAGGAGTATGGATGGATCGCCAGCCAAAGCTCTCGCAACAGCTACTCGTTGCTGCTGTCCACCCGAGAGCTGTGACGGGTAGTGCTTGATGCGATGCGACATGCCCACCCGTTCCAGCGCTTCGTGCACCTTCTTCTTGCGGTCGTTCGATCCCATGCCCCGATACGTGAGCGGAAGCTCCACGTTCTCGTAAACGTTCAGATCACCGATCAGATTGAAAGCTTGAAAGATGAAGCCGATTTCTCGATTGCGGATGCGCGCTCGCTCCGACAGCTTCAGGCTCTGCACCGGCTTCGTATTCAGAATGTACGTTCCCGCGCTGGGCGTATCCAGTAAACCGAGGATGGCTAACAGAGTCGATTTCCCGCATCCGGATGGACCCGAAATCGACACGTATTCTCCACGCTGGATATCAACGTGGATCCCCGCCAAGGCGTGCGTCTCCACCTCATCGGTCACGAACACTTTCGTGACGCTCTCCAGGTGAATCAACGGTTCGGATGCAGTCATTCCCTTCAGCCCCCTCTTTCTTAGCGACCTACCTTAGCTATGTACGCGTCGAACGCACTATTGGTTCAATCGGATTCGATCGTTCGATTGGTATTGAGACATGTCGGACAGGATCACGCGATCACCAGCGTTGAGACCGCCCAAGACCTCGATCGTGTTCACCGAAGCTCGTCCCAGCTTGACGTTTACCCGTTCAGCGCCTTTGCCGTTTGGGTCAATCTTGAACAGTCCGATGGTCGTCTCGGGTTCACCGGATACCGGCCGATCCACATAAACGACATTGGGGAGACGCTCGATCTCGACTGTTCCATCTACGCTCAGTTCGGGCCGGGCGCCCTGCGGCCAGGGAGCTGACGGCGTTACATCCACCCCGACTGTGCCGTTCAGCGCCGCTGGATCGATGCGAATAACTCTTCCGGATACAGTGCCGTTGCGCGTATCAACTACCGCGTCCAAGCCGATCCGTACATCCTTCATCTGAGTCTCAGATATCTGCAAGACCGCCTTTAGCTTTCTTGGATCGGCGACCTTCGCCAGCAGAGTTCCCGCCGGTACGCGCTGCCCTACTTCTACATCCACCTCCTGCAAGACTCCATCGACCCCTGCACGGATCGTCAGTTGATCGACCTGCTTCTTCTTCAGCTCATACGCGGCCCGGGAGCTTTCAATGATTACCTGCTGGACATCGATTTGCGCTTTGATGGACTGGTCCGCAATGTCCAGCCTTTCTTTTTGCAGACCCACCCGGTTCTGCAACTGGGATGCCTGATCGACAGACAGCTTCGACTCCAGATCGCTCTTCAGTTCCAGCCGGGTCAGCTCACTATCGCGGTCTGCCGTCAGCTTCGCCTGCGTGTATTGCGATTGCAATGCGGCCAGGCTGGCCCGCTGGTCCAGCTTGTCACTCTGGAGCTTGACCTTCAAGTTCTCCAGGTTGGCTTGATCTTGCTTCAGCTGCCAGGCGGCCTTTTCTGCTTCCAGTTCCAGATCCGGATTACTCAACACCATGATCACGTCATTCGCTTTAATCTGATCGATGCCGGCCCGCCGTATGATCTGCGTTACCCGCGATTCGACAGCTGCATTAATCCAGTAAATCTGTTCCGGCTTCAGAATGCCCAATCCGCGAACTTGTCTCTCCATTGGTCCCCGCTTTACCGTGCCCGGCCACAGCCCGCTCATGTCGACGGAAGGTGCTGCAGGCTTTAGACGTGCCAGTGCCACAGTGGTACCGCCTACGACAAGCAACGCCAGCACAATCCAGCTGATTCGTCTGATAAGCCGGCGTTGAGCAACTTCTTTCCCGCGAGGAACATCCATGGTGATTCAATTATTGCCAACGCAAGAGAGTAACCACAGCCCTTTACAGGGGTAAGTCCCTGATTCTCTTCGTTGCGAGAGCATCGCGTTTTGCTGACGGGTGTTCATTAGTGGGAAAGATCGTCGGATTCCGAGACAACATGCTTAACGATCCAAAAAACCTTCCAGTCCTTGTACTCGCCCACCCTTACTTGTGGCTCAGGTATATCCCAGGCCTGAGACGCGCTTAAGTAAATGACCGTGCGGAATCTCAGGAAACCGGCACAATTCGTACTAATTGTTCTTCATGTTCTCCTTATCCCTTCAGTATTCCGTTATGGATAGCCGGTAAGCAAAAGCCTTGCACGCGCTTTGCGACGCGGTTTTTCGTCAGTACGCGTGAATCCTCTGTAGCTTGTGGCGTTCAGGCCATATGAGTTTAACTGCCTTCATAGGCAACGCACTGCTTCCCAGGGCCTGCTGAATCAGGAGGAATAAATTGCAATTTACGAAATCAATTCTCATTGCCGCGGTCGCCGTTCTCGCGCCGATCGCCGGCCACGCAGCCACTCTCACATCCAGCCCGTCTCTCTCGGTGGGTGGACTGAGCTTTGACAGTTTCAGCTGCTCCATCAGCAAGGGCGGGATTGACTCTACTCCCAACAGCTGCAGTCAAATCAACGTGAACACCATCACCGCCCCGGGCACGGGTATCGAACTCTCGAGCGGATTCTTCGCGGCTCCATTCTCTTTCGATGATGCTGTGTTGCACTATCACGTAACGTCGAGCACCGGAATCAGTGCGATCGGCCTCGACTTTAACGGCTTCTTCCTCGGTTACGGCGTCTCGTCGGTCACCGAAAGCGTGTTCAGCGGCAGCAACCTGGTTGGCTTCGCAAAGGTGAGCAGCATTCCGGGAGACGTTGACCAGACTGACAATATCGTTCTCAACGGCGTCTACAACAACCTCACTGTCGAAAAGGACATCAACGTAACCGGAGTTACCGGTGTTGCCGAAGCCAGCATCATCGATCAGACCTTCACTCAAGCAGCTCCTGAGCCCTCTTCCATCGCTCTTTTCGGGACGGGTCTTATTGCCGCCGCCGGCTTACTGCGCCGCCGCTCGACCCTCAGATCTGCGGAAGCAAAACAGTAGCTGCGGGCTCATCCTCTAACGATTTCTTGCCAGTGCCTCATCCTCGCTGGCAAGTTGGTCCGGCGCTCTTCCTCCGAGGAGCGCCGGGTTTTTTTGTTGGAGTACGACGTTCCTCACTCGGACGGGTGTGAGATCGCTGGACGAAGAGATACAATCTCGGATCAGACCATGGATCGTCGACAGTTCCTCCTCTCTTCCGGACTTGGGCTGATAGCTGCGCGCACCTCGTCCGCTGCTTCTGGCCGCATTGAAATCCTGCCTGATGAAAAGATTGGGACCATTTCGCCAAACATCTACGGGCATTTCACTGAGCATCTCGGCGGGTGCATCTATGATGGCGTTTGGGTCGGGGAGAACTCCAAGATTCCCAATGCCGGTGGAGTTCGCAAAGCGTTAGTCGACAACTTGAGGGCGATCAAGGCTCCGGTGATCCGTTGGCCCGGCGGGTGTTTTGCGGACAGCTACAACTGGCGCGACGGCGTAGGGCCTCGCAAGCAGCGGCCTCGCCATACCAACTTCTGGGCCAATACTCCTTACCTGGAGAAAGCGCCGAGCGGTCCGCAGAAGTACGATCCGAACGAGTTCGGCACGAACGAATTCGCGCGCTTTTGCAAACTGGCCGGAGCTGAGCCGTATTTTGCCGGAAACGTCCGCAGTCTAACTCCGAGAGACTTTTACGAATGGATTGAATACTGCAACTCGCCCAAGGGTGCGACGTCTCTGGCCGATGTTCGGGCGCAAGGCGGCAGCCCGGATCCTTTACGGATCCGCTACTGGGGCGTGGGCAATGAGAGCTGGGGTTGCGGTGGGAACTTCACTGGCGACGAGTACGCGATCGAGTTTCGGCGTTTCATCACTTGGGTGCCGCAGTTTGGTGAGCAGCTTTCTTACATCGCCTCTGGGCCGAATGGCGCAGATTATGCCTGGACCCGCAGCTTCCTCCAGAAGGTATCAGAGAAAGGTCCCCGAGCACTGAACAATATTTGGGGGCTGGCGACCCATTATTACTGCGGAACTACCGGAAGCGGCGATGCCAACCAGTTCACGGCGGAAGAATGGTATGAGCTTCTCAAGAAAGCCGATGTGATGGAAAGCCTGATCGCCGGTCACTGGCAGGTGATGGGCGAGATAGACAAAGAGCACCACGTCAAGCTGGTCGTCGATGAATGGGGAGCATGGCATCATACCGATCCGACGATCGACCCCAGCTATCTATGGGCGTACTTTCCGACTTTGCGGGACGCTCTCGTTTCGGGCATAACGCTCGACACGTTCAACCGGCATGCCGACAAGGTGGCGATGGCTAATGCAGCGCAGCTGATCAACAACATTCATACTTCGTTTGTGGCCCTCGGTGATAAGTTCACGGTGACACCGGTATTTCACGTATTCGCCCTCTATGCGGCGCATCAAGGCAACACTGCCGTTCGCACCGAGATCTCCGTTCCGCACATTGCTGGCGCAGAAGCTAAGGGAATGTGGGGCTTGCAAGGTTCATGCTCGGTAGCAGGCAAACGGGCCGTTCTGACCGTAGTTAACCCTGACGTGCAGAATGCCCAGGAGACGGAGATCAACGTGGCTGGCACGCAGGTTACGGGCGTGAAAGCAACCGTGCTGACGGCCAGCGATACTCACGCACGCAATACCTTTGAGCAGCCAACCGCCATCGCGCCGGTGGAAGACAAGAATGCGAAAGCCGGTTCGCCGCTGGTCTACCGCTTCGCCCCAGCGAGCGTGACACGGCTCGATCTAGATCTTGCGTAAGGCGCTTCCGACGTCACCACACATGCAAGATGTCATGACTGAATCAGCGCTGCTTTGATCTCAGTCCGGCTGAGAAATCGGCGGCGGATCGGGTGTTGAGCACGTCGCCGGCTTCGAGCCATCCGCGCCGGGCGGTGGTGACTCCGTAGCGCATGTTGAGCAGGTGTGACGGTCTGTGCGCGTCGGTCGAAATGGTGAAACGGCAGCCTTTCTGTTTGCCAGCACGGACCAGGTGCGCGGGAAGATCAAGACGTTCGGGGCTGGCGTTGATCTCGAGGGCGACACCGCGCCCGGAGGCCTTCGCGGCAATCCTCTCGAAGTCAATTGAGTAAGAGTCGCGCTGTAACAGGATGCGGCCGGTTCCGTGACCGAGAACCGTCAGCGACGGCGACTCGAAGGCGCGCAGAAGCCTTTCGGTCATCTCCTGAGTGTCCAAACTGAAATAGCTGTGAATGCTGCCAATCACCAGATCGAGCTCTGCCAGAGCATCTTCCGCGATGTCCATGGAACCGTCACGAAGAATGTCACATTCGAGGCCGGAGAATACCCGCAAGGGGAGACCGTCACGGTTCAGTTCGCGCACCTGCTGAGCGAATTCGACGACACGCTCCTCGTCCAGGCCGTTGGACATCGCGAGCGCCTTGGAGTGGTCGGTGATGGCGATGTACTCGTAACCGAGAGCGGCGGCAGCCTCGGCCATCTCGCGCAGGGTCGCTTTGCCATCGGTCGCAGTCGTATGCATGTGCAAGTCACCCCGCAGATCACCGAGTTCGATCAATTTGGGGAGGGTGCGGGATTCCGCTGCTTCGAGCTCGCCTGAGTTTTCGCGAAGTTCAGGAGGCACGTAAGCATAGCCGAGCCGTTCGTAGACTTCGGTCTCGCTTTCTCCAGCTACACGGTTATTGCCTTCGAAGGTAAACAGGCCGTACTCGTTCAGCGTCAGGCCTTGCTTGATCGCGTTGGTGCGTAAGACCACGTTGTGCTCCTTGCTTCCGGTGAAGTATTGAAGCGCGGCACCGAAGCTTTCGTGGGGCAGCGCGCGCACATCCACCTGCAAGCCTTCGAGCCCAAAAGAAACGTTGGCTTTATTGGGGCCTTGCCCGAGCACTTCCTGTGTTTTGGGATGGCTGACCATGTAGTTCAGCGTGTCGGCAGCCTGCGGACCGGTGACGAGAAGGTCGAGATCGCCTATTGTCTCGCGGCCACGCCGCAGACTTCCGGCCGCCTCGACGCGTTCGATACCCGGCAGAGCCGCGAATTCAGCGCTCAGTTCGTCAGCCGTACGCTGACCGAAGCTGAGAAGGAAGCGCCCGGCGCTCTTCCTGTAGGCTTCGATCGAGCGGAGCACTTTCTCTTCCAGTTTGACGCCCATGCGCGGCATTTCCCGGAGCTTGTGTTCTTTGCAGATACGCTCGAGGTCGTCCACTGTTTTGACCCCGTGGTGCTCGTAGAGGAGGGCGATACTCTTCGGACCGAGACCTTGAATTTTCAGCAGTTCGAGAGCAGAGGCTGGGTACTTGGCCAGCATCTCGTCGCGGCGGTCGAAGGAACCCCGCTGACAGATTTCGGCAAGTACGAACGCGAGGCCTTTACCGATGCCAGGGCTCTCGGTTACCTTTCGCTCCGGGATGCAGATGATTCCTGCGACTCTCTCCGGGTGACTGACGATGACGGCAGCGGCGTTGCGGTAGCTGCGAATGCGGAAGCCATCCTCGCCGGCGACTTCCATTAGGTCAGCGGTCTCGGACAGAAGCCGGGCGATTTCCTTATTCTCCATAGCGGGAGCTATCGGCAGGCTCGACATGGACCAGAACGTCGGCTACCCAGCGAAGGCGCGACTTGATGGCCTTCTTGACCTCGGCGGCGATGGTATGCGATTGGCGCACGGTCATCTCAGGATCGACTTCAAGGTGGAGGTCGACATGGTAGCGGAGACCGGTGCGTCGGGCAAAGCACTTTTCGATACCCCTGGTTCCTGGATTTGCCAGAGCAATCTCGCGGATCTCGCGCATGCGTCCTGCCTCCGGCATCGTATCGAGCAGCTGATCGACGGTGCGACGCACCACATGCACGGAAAGGAAAAAGATGATGACACCGATCATCATTCCCCCCAGGCGATCAGCCATCCCAAAGCGCACCGGGTCAGCTAAGGCCAGAACGACGCAGGTTCCGGCGATTACTGTCGAGAGGAGGTCTGTGACATCGTGCCAGCCGTCGGCTTCCAAGGCCACGCTGGCGATCTTTTTGCCGACCCGAAATTTAGTTCCGGCGAGCGCGACTTTCAGGATGACCGCGGCGGCGAGGGGGTACAGCGCATAGGTTTCGAGCTGGCTGTGCTCGTGAAAGTGGAGGACTCCGTTCCAAAAGATGCCACAGCCGGCAAGGAGCAGAATGGCGCCGACCGCCAGACCGGCCAAAGTCTCGTAGCGGCCGTGTCCGTATGGATGTTCGTAGTCGGGAGGCTTGCTGGCTAACCACAGCCCGGTGTACACAATGGTGGAGGAAAGGACGTCGCCCGACGCTTCAAGTCCGTCGGACACAACAGCAGCCGACCCGACCCTGGCTCCCACAAGAATCTTCGCAATCGCGAGTACGGCGCCAACGCTGACGCTAATGAGCGCAATACGACGGCCGATCGCCTCATCGCGGCTGGTGTCGATGCTCTGTCTCTGCGTAGCAGGCGCAGCAACCATACTCACCCGAGGATAACGTGGGAGTGCGCGAATGGCAGTACTCCGGCAAGAATGGCGGAGTAACCTCAGGCTTCAATTGAAAATCCAATAGAATGGCGACTGGGGGACAACTCTCGATAGGCTCCTTGACTGAGCTTAGATCTGCTTACTTTCACTGCTCTGGCGGATTCTTTTTCGGCCAGGCACGACCCGAAACGACTGCGAAGAAATAGAAGGATTCGTAAATGGAAAAGCTTGCGCAAAACATCCAGGAGGCGTTCCTCAACAACGCCCGGAAGGACAAGACTTTCCTGACCATCTATCTGATGAGTGGAGTAAAGCTGTCCGGAAGGATCAAGAGTTTCGATAAGTATTCTGTTGTGCTGGAAGCAAATCAGCAGGAGCAGCTCATTTTTAAACACGCCATCTCGACGGTAGTCGTATCACGGCCGGTGCATGCCGCGGGTCCGCACAACGCCGCAGCGAACAATACGCCGGGATCTCCTTTTCCGTTGCCCGACGGGACAGATGTGAACAGTTGATGAACCGTTTGTGATCACCCGGTGAACGAACAAGAACGGACGGTCGTTGTCGGAGTGGAGTTGCATACGCCGGCGCGTTCCTCGCCAAATGGTAGTGAGGTTCAGCCTAATGCTGAAGAATCGCTGGAAGAGCTGGCGACCTTAGCGGATAGCGCCGGGGCCACGGTGGTGGGGCGCATTCTGCAGAACAGGCGCGCAATCGACTCGGCAACACTGGTTGGGACGGGGAAGGTCGAAGAGATCAAGGCGCGCATAGAGGCCGATGAGATCGATACGGTGGTGTTCGACAACGAGCTAACGCCGACTCAGTTGCGCAACCTGGAGCGGCGGCTCAGCGTAAAAGTGATCGACCGGACTCAGCTGATTCTGGACATTTTTGCCAGGCGGGCACGGACGAGCGAAGGGCAGTTGCAGGTAGAGCTGGCACAGCTTAGTTATCTGCTTCCCCGACTGGCGGGGCGTGGGACACAGATGTCCCGGCTGGGCGGCGGCATTGGAACGCGCGGGCCTGGGGAAACGCAGTTGGAAACGGACCGGCGGCGGATCGGAAGCCGGATTTCCAAATTGAAATCTGAGATAGAGCGGGTGCGGGCGACACGGGGCGTGCAGCGATCGCAGCGACAGGCCGTGCCGTTATCGACGATCAGCCTGGTCGGTTATACGAACGCCGGCAAATCGACGCTGTTTAACCGGCTGACTGGTGCGGGCGTGCTGGCGGACGCGAAGATGTTTGCGACGCTCGATCCAACGGTGCGGCAGATCCGGCTGCCATCGCAGAGGCGTGTTCTTCTGAGCGACACAGTGGGATTCATTCGCAACCTGCCGACGACGCTGGTGGATGCCTTTCGGGCCACCCTGGAAGAGGTAACGGCGGCCGCGTTGCTGTTGCACGTAGCCGACGTAACCTCGCCGGTAGCGGAAGAGCAGACTGCGCACGTGCTGAAAGTGTTAGCTGAAATCGGCGCAGAGGGAACGCCGCAGATCCTGGTTTTGAACAAGGCCGACCGGCTGAACTCGTCAGAGCGGGTTCGGGATCTGGAGATGGTGACGCATCGAATGCTGGGGGAAACAGCTCGCCAGAATGCGACCCCGGCGGTATTGATTTCGGGACAGACCGGCGAGGGCATTCCGGAACTGATGGCGGCTATTGACAAGACTCTACGCCAGGATCCGGTGGCCAGGCAGCGTTTTCGACTACCGTTTGGAGAAGGGCGCGCCTTGCATTTGCTGCACGACCGGGCAGCCATCATTTCGAAGCACTACGAAGAAGAGTATTGCGAGGTAGTGGCCGATGCTCCGCAGTCGATACGAGAGCGGCTGGCGGAGTTTACGGTTGACTGAACTACACGCCAAGTCACGGACACGGCTGCCAACGAGAGGCGCAGGACCGCGTACGCGAGCAGAGGTGGCAGGAGCATCAGGACGGTCATGAAAGCGAGAGCGCCCGAGACATCCGGGCCTGCAAAAGATTGGTAGGGATGCTCGCCGGCAGCGGCAAGCTTCAGCAGGTAGCGGCTATAAGTGATGCGCTCGCTTTCGCAATCGGCACGAGTCATGATCTGATCCTGAAGGGTTTGATCCTGAAGACAAGCGTTGAAAGCTGCCTGAACCCGATGTCTGGCATCGCGGATATCCTGATGCCTGGCGTAGAAAGGCCAGTAGAGGCACCAGGAAATCCAAAGTGCGGTGAGCAGAGCAAAGCAGCAAGTCAGTCGAGTGGTGGCCCTCAAAGAACAAGGAGCAGGAAGCCCAGACTATTTCTCAGCGGGGACTGGCCATTTCCGAAACAGATTCGGGTGAAAGTTTACCAGCGTTGATGGACGAGCGGGGCGATGCGATCGGCATAGATCCGGTCAATGGCGGTCATGGCTTCGGGAGAGAGCGGAGGGAGGTCAGATGCATGGCAGTTATCGGCAGCTTGCTCCGGTGTTTTCGCTCCTGGAATGGCGCAGGTGACTGCATCGTGCATGAGGATCCAGCGGAGGGCAAATTGGGCCATAGACACGCCGGGCGGAAGCAGAGTGCGGATCTGATCGACGGCGGCGAGGGCGATCTGGTAATCGACACCGGAGAAGGTTTCACCGACATCGAAGGCTTCGCCACGACGGTTGAAGCTGCGGTGATCCTGCGGATCAAATTGGGAGTCGGGCTTGAGTTTGCCGGTGAGAAGGCCACTTGCTAAAGGGACACGGGCCAGGAGGCCGACACCGCGTTTTTTGGTCTGCTCGAAAAGGACTTGGGCGGGACGAAGGCGGAAGCAGTTGAAGATGATCTGAACGGTCTGAACCTTGGGATATTCAATAGCCTTGAGAGCTTCCTCGACACGCTCCACGCTGACGCCGTAGTAGCGGATCTTGCCGGCTTTGACCAAGTTGTCGAGAAGGCCGAATACTTCCGGATGATCGTACAGCCCGGAAGGCGGGCAATGCAGCTGGACGAGGTCGAGAACATCGGTAGAGAGATGGAAAAGGCTGTCGTCGATCCAGGTCTGGAGGTTCTCGCGGGAGTAGCCTTCGACGGATTGAGCATGAAGGCGACGGCCGACCTTGGTAGCGACGATGATCTCTTCTTTGCGGTCGCGCTTGACTTTGGCAATGAGACGATCGATGCGGCCCATGCCGTAGACGTCGGCAGTGTCGATGAAGTTAACGCCGGAGTCAATAGCTTTGTGTAGGGCGGCAAGCGATTGGGCATCGTCGACGTGGCCCCAGGAGCCACCGATAGCCCAAGCTCCGAAACTAATGTCAGACACGTTCCAGCCGGTACGTCCCAGTGATCGATAGTGCATAGATGGTGGCCTTATTTTCGCAGGCAGCTGCTTTGCATTGAGCGCAGCCGCAAGCGGCTGCTATTGCCCGGTGAGGGAGACAGGACCGAACCAAGTGCTTTGCAGTTCGCGCTGCCAGACGGCGCCGGTTCGTTCGCGCTCGGCAGGAGTGGTGAAGCGATAGTCATAGAGGAGCGCGCGCATGTAGTGGGGAGGCTTTTCGAAGGGCGGCGGGCTGAGCAGATGGGAGACGGCCGGATCGCCCAGGAGGAGGCGGTACATAAGACCGCTGATCCAGGTGCTTTCGTTATAGGAGCCCAGGGCGGCAAACCACATCTGCCAATCGAGGCGAGGCTGATGGGGAGCGACGGCAGGCAGGACGCGATGAAGTTCTCCAGGCTTGTAAGGGAAGGAGTATTCGCGCCAGTGGGTGAGGTCATTGGATCCCTCGATGACGATCTCCGGGCGGGTGGTGGTCATGACGGCGAAGAGGCCGTAGCTGTTGACGATCTCAAAGGGCGCGAGAAGGCCAAAAGGCGACCGGGATGAAGAAAGGAGGCGGGGATCGACAGCCTGGAGCAATTGGAGAAAACTGAGGGACATGACGGCGAGAAGAAGCACTGCGGGGACGGCGCGGAGGAACCGGAAGCGCGAGGACGGCGGGCCGGAAATCTGTTTGAGGCGAAGGAAGCGCCTGAGTGGGGCGAAGGTGCGGTCGTCGAGTCCCCAGAAGCAGAGCGCGATGGTGAGCAGGTTGAAGAAGGCATAGTTGCCGGTGAGGATAATGCAGAACTGGAGCGCGATCAGAAAGGCGACAGCAAGCTGACGCAAGCGGCGCGGGCCGAAGAGAAAGAAAGGCACGACCAGTTCGATCGCGAGCGTGAGGGCCGTGAGGGAATCAAGCAGCCAGGTGGGCGCGCGGTAGGCGTAGTAGGCGAGCGGCGAGGGCAAAGGCTGGGTCAAGAAGTGGAAGCGGAGGGCGTGGAGGTTAGCCCAGTTGGGATCGTGGGAAGCGAACTTGACGATGCCCGATTCGAACATGAGGCGGAACAGGAGAAGGCGAAAGGCCCAAACGAGCCAGGGCGTTCCGGCAAAGAGGGCCAGGAAGCCAGACTCAAGCAGCAGGGCGTCCCATTGAAAGCCGGAGAAAGGCTGGCCGACTGAAATGATGGAGAGGTAAAGGATCCAGCAGACGGCGGCAGCGAGGCGGGTGAAGAGACCCCCCAGAAGGCAGAGCGCGAACAGACAGCCCAGGGCGCAGACCCACAGAAGTGCGGTGTTGCTCCAATCGAGCCAGAAGACGGTGGGCAGGTAGAAGAAAGCTTTGGCATCAAGAGCGCGGCGGAAGTGGGGGAGTGAGTCGGCAATGGGAACGATGCCGTGGGCGCCGAGAAGGCCGACGATTTGCGGCCGCCACGAGGCGAAAGCGGCCAGGTAGACCAACCCGAGAAGGCGGAGAAAAACAGCTTCGGTGAGGCGGTACGTGGTGGCTTTGGAGAGCGCGGCGGCGATCCTGCTGGCTGATTCGCGGGGGGTCAAGCATTGAGGGTAACGCGGTGGTTTCCCCGGGGTGGGTGATTTTTGCGAAACGAACGCTTTAGGAGTGAACAGTGAAGAGTGGACAGTGAAGAG
>CAXTMN010000093.1:0-19531 GCA_964245395.1 uncultured Bryobacteraceae bacterium | reverse complement strand
CCGCGCTCAAGCGGCAAATGCCGTTGCCGAAACCGCCATTTCCGCCACCGCCACTACGGCAACCGCCGGCGCAGTCTCTCACCAAACCCCGCTTCACCGCAATGGCTTCGAATTTTCAACTCTCGGTATCGACCGTCATCTCGACAGCTTCCAGGCTCCCGAACCCGACTTCGATACCGTCTCGCTGAACCTGCTCACCGGCGCGCAAGCCGCCTGACCGCCAGTTCATCGTCGCTGCCTGAAACGCAGCTGCCAAGTATCCTGTCGAGATGAGGATTTTCTGGCTGTGAGACTCATCGCCCTCGCTCTTCTTGCGTTTCCACTCCTCGCGCAACAAAGCGTCAGCTACGATCTCGGCTTCCCGAATGCGGTCCACCACGAAGCGGAAGTGCGCGTCACCTTTCGCGGCGTCCCTCGGCCCGATCTCGACGTCGTCATGAGCCGTTCCTCGCCCGGCCGTTATGCGCTCGCCGAGTTTGCTAAGAACATCTACAACGTCGGTGCAACCGACGAAACCGGCCACTTGCTTCAGGTCTCTCGTCCCGATCCCTACACCTGGCGCGTGACCGGAATCCATGGCGTCGCCGTGGTCACTTACACACTCTACGGCGACCATTCCGATGGGACCTACGCCGCCATCGATCAAACTCACGCGCATCTCAACATGCCTGCCGCCCTTGCTTGGGCACGCGGTTTTGAGAACGCGCCCTCCACCCTGAAATTCGACATCCCGCCCGGCGCCAACTGGCAAGTCGCCACCCAGCTCATCCCTCATCCCGGCAACACCTGGACTGCGCCCAATCTCGAATGGCTCATGGACAGTCCGGTTGAGCTCAGCGCTCACGACCTGCCCGAATGGAAAATCGAAGACGCCACCTTCCGCCTCGCCCTCCATCACCGCGGCACTCCTGCACAGGCCGCTGTCTACGCCGATATGTGCCGTGCCGTTGTTCTTGAAGAGGAAGGCATTATGGGCGCTTTCCCCAAATACGATGGAGGTACGTACACCTTCCTGATCGACTACCTCCCCTATGTAGCGCGCGACGGTATGGAACATCGCGATTCCACCGTCATCGCCGGCCTCGGCGATCTGAAAGACTCCGCTTCTCGCGAAATCGGCGCCGTGTCCCACGAGTTCTTTCACTCCTGGAACGTCAAACGCATCCGTCCCCGTTCGCTTGAGCCCTTCGATTTCGAACGCGCCGATATGTCCGGCGAGCTCTGGTTCGCTGAAGGCTTCACCAATTACTACGGTCCTCTCGCGCTCGAACGCGCCGGCCTCTCTACCGTCGACTCATTTGCGAAAAACATGGGTTACGCAGTCGACACCGTCCTGAACGCTCCGGGACGCAAGGTCTTTGATGCTGTTGCTATGAGCCGTCTGGCGCCTTTCGTAGACGCCGCCACGTATGTCGATAGTAATAACTTTCCTAACACCTTCATTTCCTATTACACTTATGGCCAAGCCTTGGCGCTCGGAATCGATCTCGCTATCCGCCAGCACTTCCCCGGCAAATCTCTCGACGACTGGATGCGGACCGTCTGGCATCAGCACCCCGACATCGACAAGCCATACACGCTCGAAGATCTTCAAAGCGCGCTCGGCGACGCTACTGGCAGTCCGGAGTTTGCCCGCACCATTTTCGATCACCATATCCTCGGGATGGAGCCCATGAACTACCGGGCCTTACTCGCCCCTGCCGGCTTCCTGCTGCGCCCTGCACGTCCCGGCCTCCCATGGATCGGTCCCCTCCAGCGAACGGTAAGCTTCTCCGGCGTCGGAGCGGAGATCACCGGCAACACCCTTCGCGATACGCCCCTCTACCTCGCTGGACTCGACCGCGGAGACAAGATCCTCGACTGGAGCGGCAAAAGAATCAAATCCTCCGCAGATCTCGAGGCCCTGCTTGCCTCCCACAAAATCGGCGATCAGCTCCGCGTCAATGCCCTAACGAGGGAAGGGAATCGCTCCGTCACTCTTACTCTCACCGAAGATCCCACCCTCGAACTAGTAACCTTTGAGAGTGCCGGACAATCCGTCACACCGCAAATCGAGGCGTTCCGGAAAGCGTGGCTCAGCTCTAAGTCCCTTCACCCGCTTCCAAAAATTCCCGAAATGCCGCAGTAGAGAGGATTCGTTCCATGAAAAGAAGACAGTTTCTGACTAACTCGCTTGCCGGTGCTGCTGTCGCCTCGATCCCCGCGAGCGCCGCCGCCCAGGGAGAGAACACTGGCAATCGCGAGTACTACGAGCTCCGCCGCTATCATCTCCAGTCCGGCGCCGGACAGAAGCTTACCGACCAATACGTGGCCGAAGCACTCATTCCGGCTCTGAACCGCCTGAACATCAGCCCCGTCGGCGCTTTCAATCTTTATCTCGGTCCCGATACGCCCGCGCTCTATCTCCTTCTCCCCTCGCCTTCTCTCGAGAAACTCGCCACCTCCGAGCTTCTTCTGGCCAAAGACGGCGAGTACATGAGGGCCGGCGAAGCGTTCCTCAAAGCCCCAGCCGAAAAACCCGCATTCCTTCGTGTCGAAAGCTCTCTTCTCATTGCCTTCGAAGGCTTCCCCAAATTAGTCCTTCCTCCCGCTACCGCCCAACACGCCTCCCGTGTGTTTCAGCTTCGAACTTACGAAAGCGCTACTCCTCACGACCATCGCGTCAAAATCGACATGTTTCACCACGGCGAATTCGACTACTTTAAAGAAGCTGGTTTCTGGAATGTCTTCTTCGGCGATACACTCATCGGCCCGCACTTGCCCAATCTGACTTACATGGTCAGCTTCCCCAATCTGTCCGAGTTAAACGCCAAGTGGGACGCCTTCAATGCCGTACCCGGCTGGAAAAAGTTACGAAGCTCACCCACTTACACCTTTGAACCGATCGTCTCTAACATCAGTAACTTGATCCTGAACCCAACGACTTACTCGCAGATCTGACGGAGATGATCAGAACTGTACTCGCTCTCTTCGTCGCAGCGGTCCTGCCGGTGCCGGCTCAAAACAGACAAACCATTCCGCTCTGGCCGCACGGTGCTCCAGGCCCTAAGAACGCCGGGGGCGAAGAACGGGACACAACCACGCCGCAGGATGATTTAATCGCAGGGCGCTATGTCATTCGCAGCACCGATATCGCCGATCCCATCCTCACTGTGTATCCAGCACCCTCCCGCAACAATTCAGGTGCAGCCGTCCTCGTTTTCCCGGGCGGTGGCTATCGCATTCTTGCCTACGATCTTGAGGGAACGGAGGTCTGCCAGATGCTTAACCGCTTGGGCGTGAACGCCATCCTGGTCAAATATCGAGTTCCGCAGCCTGCGGGCATTCCACGCTTCTCTGAACCTCTTCAGGACGCTCAGCGCGCCATCGGCCTGGTTCGCCTGCACGCCAAAGAATGGGCCATTGATCCCGCCCGTGTCGGAGTTCTCGGCTTTTCCGCAGGAGGACACCTCTCGGCCCTTCTCAGCAATTCCGAAGATAAGCGCACCTATCGCGAACTCGACGCAGCCGACCGTCAAAGCGCGCATCCGAACTTCACGATTCTGGTCTATCCCGCTTACTTATCCGTTGAAGACAAAGGCGTCGAGCTCTCTCCGGAAGTCCGGCCCGGACCACAAACTGCCCCGACCTTCATCGTTCAGGCTGAGGACGACAAGACCTTTATCGGCAGCACGCTCGTTTACTACCGCGCCTTGCAGTTAGCTCACATCCCCACAGAAATGCATCTCTATAGCGCCGGAGGACACGGCTTTGGCGTTCGCCCCACGTCCAACCCGGTTACTGGCTGGCCTGCGCTTCTTGAGGCTTGGCTCCGTTACCAAAAGATACTTATATCCAAGTAACATGCCCGCCCGTTTCCCGCTTCTCCTCCTCGTCTTTGCGCTCGGCATCGTCGAAGCGCAACAGCCACCTGTAGCGGCGAGACGCCCGATAACAGACACCTATCACGGCGTCACCGTTACCGACAACTATCGCTGGCTTGAAGACTTTTCCGATCCCCAAGTGAAAAGCTGGGTCGCCGCGGAGAACAAATACTCGCGATCCTTTCTCGATGCACTTCCCGGACGAGCTGCCCTGTCCGCCGAGTTGGCCAGTCTCTTTCAGAAGCGATCCACTTCTTATTTCGACTTACAAGTAGCTCATGGCCAGATATTTGCGGAAGTCAGAAAACCCCGTCTTCAGCAGCCTCAGCTTGTCGTCTTTTCCAATCTTAACGATGACTCTGGAGAGAGGCTCATCCTCGATCCAGTGCAACTCGATCCCCAGGGGCTCACCTCCATCGACTTCTTTCAGCCCTCGCACGACGGCCGCTATGTCGCCGTCTCACTCTCCCATTCCGGGAGCGAAGCCGGCAATGTTCATGTCTTTGAGGTAGGCACTGGCAAAGAGCTCACAGGCGATTTAATCCCCCGCGTCAACAACGGCACGGCTGGCGGCAGCGTCGCTTGGAATGCCGGCAACTCGGGTTTTTATTACACTCGCTACCCTCGTCAAAGCGAACGCACCGGGACCGACCTCGACTTCTTTCAGCAGGTCTGGTTTCACCAGCTCGGAACCTCCACCGATCAAGACCGTTACGAGATAGGCAAAGATTTTCCCCGTATTGCTGAAATCCTTTTTGCAAGCAGTGATGACGGCAAGTATGTCGTCGCTTCGGTCGCGAATGGAGATGGTGGTGATTTCACGCATTTCCTCCACGGTCCTCAAGGTCCCTGGCATCAGCTTGCCCGCTATGCCGACGGGATCTCTCAGGTGCACTTTGGCCCGAACGATTCGCTTTACCTTCTCTCCAAACAGGACGCTCCGATGGGCAAAATTCTTTACCTCAGGACTGCGGATGCGCCCCTCAGTACCGCAACGGTCGCTGTTCCTGAAAGCACCGTAGCCGTTGACGACCTCACTGCCACCACCGACCGTCTCTATGTCGCTTACATGGCCGGCGGACCCTCTCAGTTGCGCACCTTCTCGCCCGATGGTCGTTCCATCGGAAACGTCGAGATCGGTAATACCGTTGCTTTAAACAATCTCGTTCGCCTCGACAACCAGGCTTGCCTTTTCACGGTCCAAGGCTTCACTCAGCCCTCCCACTGGTTGCGCCTCGCTGCTTCTATGGCGCATCCCCAAATCGTCAAAGCACTTTCGCCTCCGCCTCCCATCACTTACGACGATGCTGAAGTCTTGCGCGACTTTGCTGTCTCTCGCGACGGCGCCCGGGTGCCTCTGAACATCATTCGTCTGAAAGGCACGAAGCTCGACGGCAACAATCCCGTGCTATTGACTGGCTATGGCGGCTACGCCATCAACATCACTCCCCGACCCTCCCTTCAGAACCGCTTTCTTCTAAACCATGGGTTCGTGCTGGTTGAAACCAATCTCCGGGGCGGCGGCGAGTACGGCGAGAAATGGCATCTGGCCGGCAATCTCACACATAAACAAAACGTCTTCGATGACTTTTACGCCTGCGCTCAATATCTGATCGCTCATCACTACACCACCGCAGCGCGTCTGGGAATCATGGGCGGCAGCAATGGTGGCCTGCTGATGGGCGCCGAACTGACTCAGCATCCGGAGATGTATCGCGTTGTCCTGGCCTTTGTCGGCATCTACGACATGCTCCGGGTCGAACTATCCCCGAACGGTGCCTTCAACGTAACCGAGTTCGGAACAGTGAAGGAACTCGACCAGTTCAGATCACTCTTCGCCTACTCTCCCTACCATCATGTCGCGGACGACAAAATCTATCCCGCCGCCATCTTCCTCACCGGCGACAACGATCCCAGAGTCGATCCCGCCAACTCTCGTAAGATGGTCGCGCGTCTTCAGGCGGTCGGTCGGTCCCAAGGTCCTACCCTTCTGCGCACCACCGGCCATGCCGGCCACGGTATTGGTTCTTCTCTGAGCGAACAAGTCGCTCAATATACCGATGCCTTTTCGTTTCTGTTTAGTCAATTAGGTGTCCAGTAATCAGACTTATGCCCCAAGTTACTCTCGTCCTGGAGACTCACATCGCTTACACCGCCTGGGCCAGCGCCCAGTTACTGTATGCAGCGTACACTCTCTCCCCACAGGATCTCCAGCACGACTTCGGCACTGCTGACCGCACCATTCCCGGAACGCTCAGTCATATTTTTGTCGTCAATCACGGCACTCATCATCGCGGTCAAGTCTCTGGATTCATCCGGGTTCAGGACATACTCCGCCTCCTCTCGATCTGGTCTTCTTCTACCGTCAGGGAGCAAAGGTAAACTAATCAGTTCCATGCGTCCACTCTCTTCTTTCTTGTTACTCATTCCGTTCTACGTCACCTCAGCTCTTTGCCAGGAAGCAAACCTCGACGTAGTCCATCGTGTAAAAACAGAAGCCTTCGATAATTCGAAAGTCATGGATACCCTGTCGTATCTGACCGATGTTTACGGCCCGCGCTTGACCGGTTCGCCCGAGTTCGGCCAGGCTGCCGATTGGACCCTGTCCACACTCAAACAATACGGCCTTGCCAACGTCCATTCCGAAAAATGGGGACCTTTCGGAAGAAGCTGGTCTCTCGGGGGCTTTACGCTCGAAATGACCACTCCGCGTTACTCACACCTTGTTGCCGCACCGTTAGCCTGGAGCGCGCCTACACACGGCATCGAAACCGGTGAGATCGTGGTTGCTCCGTTTCGCATGGATAACCCCTTCGATATCCCGAAAAGCAGGGCAGCCTTCCAGGACTACAAGAAAGAATGGACAGGCAAGTTGAAGGGCAAAGTCGCATTTGTCTCGGAAGGCACACAGCCCAGTCCAACCGAGCAGCCACTCTTCCGCCGCTACACTGACTCCCAGCTTGCAGATATCGCCAAAGCGCCCGAACCTTCGGCGAAACATAAAATCTCGGCAGACGAGGTCAAGTTTCCAGCCGATCAGGCCGAGGCAGAGAAATACTTCAGAAGCCTTCCTACGGCAACGATGGACGACCTCCTCGATCGTTACTTCGCCTTTCAAAACGAACGCGCCGATTTCTACCGCACCGAAGGTGCAGCAGCTGTCATTCTGGCGGATCGTCGCGCGCACAATGGTCTTCTCTTTGCCGAAGCAGCCGGCTCGGAAAAGGCCGTCACTCCTCTAGCTGTTCCTACTTTCGTCGTCACTCAGGAACAGTACTCCCGCATGGTTCGCCTCGTCGAAAAGAAACAGCCCGTCTCCTTGCGCTTCGCTATCCAGGCTAAAGTCAGCGACTCTGACGTCGATGGCCTCAACCTGGTCGGCGAAATTCCCGGCCGCACTAAACCGGACGAGATCGTCATGATCGGGGCCCATTTCGATTCCTGGCATTCCGGCACAGGCGCGACTGATAACGGAGCGGGTAGCGCCGTCATGATCGAAGTCATGCGCATCTTGAAGACCCTCAATCTACCGCTCGACCGTACTGTCCGCATTGGCCTCTGGAGCGGCGAAGAGCAGGGCATCTTCGGTTCAAAGGCCTACGTTAAACAGCATTTTGCCGATCCCAAAACGATGCAGCTTAAGCCGGAACATGCCAAGTTGGATGTTTACCTTAATCTTGATAACGGGAGCGGTCGCATCCGCGGGGTCTACTTGCAGGGAAACGACGCTGCTCGCCCCGTCTTCCGCCAGTTCTTCGAACCTTTCCAGGATTTAGGAGTGACCACGGAAACCTTGAAAGATACGGGCGGCACTGACCACCTCTCCTTTGACGCCGTGGGCCTGCCTGGATTCCAGTTCATCCAGGACCCGCTCGATTACGGCACCGTTACCCATCACTCTGATATGGACACCTATTCGCACGCCATCCCGGAGGACTTGATGCAAGCTTCGGCTGTGATTGCCACGCTGGTCTATGATTTTGCCAACCGCCCCGAACCGATGCCTCGTAAGCCGCTACCGGCTGCAGGCATCTAGTGAAACCCGTGTACACCAACGCGCTCATTGACGAGAAGAGCCCCTACCTCCGGCAGCATGCCCATAACCCGGTTGACTGGATGCCTTGGGGCGAAGCAGCATTCGACAAAGCGCGCCGCGAAGACAAACCCATATTCCTCTCGATTGGTTATTCGACCTGCCACTGGTGCCACGTGATGGCCCATGAATCGTTCGAAGACGAAAGGACGGCACAGATCCTGAACCGCGATTTCGTGCCTATTAAGCTCGATCGCGAAGAGCGGCCCGATGTTGATCGCATCTACATGCTCTTCGTGCAAGCCACAACGGGAAGCGGCGGCTGGCCCATGTCCGTGTGGCTGACGCCGGAGCTCAAACCCTTCTTTGGTGGCACCTACTTCCCACCGGGAAGCAAATATGGGCGGCCCGGCTTCGGCGATCTCCTCAGGCATCTTGCCCAGGCCTGGAAGTCCGATCGCGACCAGATCGCGCAGGCCAGTCTCAATGTCGCTGAGCAGCTTCGCGCCCTGGGTAGCTCGAACAACGCCGCGCTTCCACCCGATCGTGAGCTCTTCGGGAGCGCCTATTCTCACTTTCGTCGAAGCTTTGATTCCCGGCTCGGCGGGTTCGGTCATGCGCCCAAGTTTCCGCGCCCTGTAGTTCTCAATTATCTTCTGCATTACTACTTTGTCGAAAAAAGTGACGATGCCTTAGAAATGGTCGTTAAAACGCTCCAGGCGATGGCTGCCGGAGGCATGCACGACCAATTGGGCGGAGGATTTCATCGTTACTCGGTTGACGAGCACTGGTTCGTTCCGCATTTCGAAAAGATGCTCTACGATCAGGCGCAGCTGGCCATCGCCTACCTTGAAGCTTTTCAGATTACCGGTGACGTTCGTTTGGCCAATGTGGCTCGCGATGTGTTCACCTATGTCCTGCGCGACCTCACTGATGCGACTGGAGGCTTTTACTCGGCCGAAGATGCCGACAGTCCCGATCCGGAGAATCCCGCCCACTCCGGCGAAGGCTCGTTCTACATCTGGCGGAAGGAAGAGATCGACCGCCTTCTGGGAATCGCGAACTCGTCCCTGTTCTGCATCCGCTATGGCGTCGAAAAGGACGGCAATGTCGAGCAGGATCCTCAGGGAGAGTTCACGGGCCGCAATATCCTGTACGAAGCGGGCTCTCTTATGTCGTCAGAAGCTTCCGTCGCGCTCGACGAATCGAAAGCTCTTTTGTTTCAGGCCCGCGATAAGCGGCCACGCCCTCATCTGGACAATAAAATTCTTACAGCCTGGAACGGTCTGATGATTTCAGCTCTGGCGAAAGGCTTTGGAATTCTGAACCACCAGCCCTATTTGGAAGCGGCTCGCAAGGCTGCTTCATTTCTTCGGTCTGTCATGTACAACGCGGAAGACGGCACTCTGCTTCGACGATTTTGTGACGGCGAGGCGGCGGTACTCGGCTTTCTCGACGACTATGCGTTCCTTGCTCAAGCTTTGCTTGACCTGTTCGAAGTGACTGGCGAGGTTTCGTATCTGGAGTTCGCTCTCGACCTGAGCCGTCGCGGGTTTGAGCAGTTTCGGGACGAAGAAGGCGGATTCTTCAGTACTGCGCCCGATCAGAATGACCTTTTGCTTCGCCTCAAAGACGATTACGATGGCGCTGAGCCGTCCGGTAACTCTGTCGCAACGGAAGTACTCATCCGGCTCGCTCACTTCCTGGGCGACGACCGGTTGAGATCGTACGCCGAGCAATCGTTAACCTCATTTGCTCCTAAGTTGAAGGCGCAGCCGACGATGGCGCCTCAGATGCTGGTCGCTCTCGCTCGATACCTTGCTAGCCCGGAACAAACCGTCATCCGCGCCTCCGGAGAAGACGCCGAAGCTAGTCAGCTGGCTGCAGATTTGCGCCGTCAATCTGCTCCGTTCACGCCAGTTCTGTTACTGACCGACAAAGATGCTCTCCAGATTCAGTCACTTGCGCCTTTTCTGGGTGGGCTGCCGCGCACTGGCCGGATAACAATTTATGAATGCCGCGATTTTGCGTGTGAACTTCCGAAAATCATCAATTAAGACTTTATGATTGCTAAACTATGGCGATGGCCAACAACAATGCGAGTCGGACAACTATGCTCGGTGGAAATTCATTTACGTTAGCAGGCCCGGAACTACAGGTCGGAGATGTTGCCCCGGATTTCAACGTGGTTGATGACTCGCTCCAGAAAGTGAATCTTGCAAAGACAGGAAAAAAAGTTCGAATTTTCAGCGTTATACCTTCGCTCGATACGCCAGTGTGTGACGCGCAAACAAAGCGCTTTAACGAAGCAGCAAGCACTTTGAAAGATATCAGCATTTATACCGTGAGTATGGATTTGCCCTTCGCCCAAAAGCGGTGGTGCGGAAATTTTGGCGTAGACGATGTAAAAATGCTGTCAGACCATCTTTCAGGCGAATTTGGCGAACATTACGGGACTCTGATTCCGGATCTTCGGATTGAAAGCCGAGCCATCTTTGTGGTCGATGGTTCGAACAACATTCGCTATGTAGAGTACGTGCCAGCCGTCGGGGATCATCCCGATTACGATGCGGCTATGAACGCCGCAAAAAGCGCCGCGAATTTGTGAGACTCGTTAAACGCTTCTTGAGGAAGCGGCCATTGTTTGTTGACCGTGGAACGCATCCGGAAGAGTGGCAGTCATAAACCAAAAGTCCTCAATCGCCCGAACAACGTTCATATAGTCATCCAAATCGCTCGGTTTGGTGATGTAACAATTTGCGTTCAGAGCGTACGCCTGAGAAATGTCGTCATCTGCACAGGAGCTGGTCATGATCAAGACCGGAATCTGCCGCAAATTGATTGAACCCTTAATCTCAGCCAGAACCTCTCGCCCATTCTTTTTGGGAAGATTCAGGTCAAGCAAAACGAGATCCGGTCGCGTTTCGCTGCCTTTTGCTACATTCTGAAGATAGTCGCTTGCTTCCATACCATCACGCGCTACGGTGATCTGAACCGGAAGAGGAGTGTCCCGCAAGGCTTCCCGGATCAAGCGGACATCTGCTGGACTATCTTCCACCAGCAGGATCTGAAGAGGATTGTTATGCGCCGCCACGGAATTCTACGTGCAAGTGAAGCGCCAAAGTCGTAAACCGCTGCTGGACAAGAGTGTTTGTACGATCGCATACGGTCTTCTACGCCCGAGCTGAGTAATTCTGAGCAGTTTACGTAAGGTAACCGGAAAAAAATGCGGATCCGGGGCAGACGGATTCTCGTTGACACTGTGCTAACTTCTTCCGTATCATCGGCTTTGCGTCGTTGGGAGATACTATTGATCAAGTTAGACATCATCAATGAGGTCGTTAGTCGCACCGGAATCACCAAGACCAAGGCGGAAATGGCTGTTGAGACCGTTTTCGAAACAATGAAAAAGGCTCTCAGTGAGGGAGACCGCATCGAGCTTCGGGGTTTTGGAATCTTCAATGTCCGTCCCCGAAAAACCGGTATCGGTCGCAACCCGAGAACCGGGGCTGAGGTGGCGATTCCGCCCGGCAAGGCGGTTCGCTTCAAGCCAGGCAAAGAACTGCAAACTCTCGAATAACGCACGTGCCGGAGGGAGGTTCAACAGGCCGGATTTTCAAATACTTTCCCGACGAATTACCCGGCCCGAGCCCTTATTTGTCCGGTGATCACTTTGAGAACTCCAGCCGAAGTCGCCTTCCTTCTGGAATTTGGATTCTTCACCTGATCCTGTTCCTTTTGACCTTGCTCACCACCACGGCCTTCGGTTACGCTTTGCTTGCCAGCTTCCGGTCTGGACGTGGTTTCAACGAGAGTCTGTATTTTTCGGCTTTAGGCTGGATGGTGCGCGGCGATAGATTTGCCTGGCCCGGTCTGATCTATTCGCTGCCTGTTCTGACGGTGCTTCTGGCTCATGAATTTGGCCACTACTTCGCCTGTCGCTGGTGGAGAGTGAAGGCAACCTTGCCCTTCTTCGGCCCTTCCCCTACGCTGCTGGGCACGATTGGCGCCTTTATCTGGATTCGGTCGCCTATCTACACGCGTAAGGGGCTTTTTGACATTGGCGTTTCCGGGCCAGTCGCAGGGTTTATCGTGTTGATGCCGTTTCTACTTACGGGGGTCTGGCTGTCGCACGCTGCTCCCGTCGCCCTTAACGGGCCTATTCACTTCGGAACGCCGCCACTCTTGCGTTTAATCGAGCACTTTCGCTTCCCCGGCGTTGCTCCGGATCGAATTGCCCTTCATCCTTTGGCTATGGCGGCCTGGGCCGGCCTGCTCGCGACCGCGATGAATCTGCTGCCAGTGGGTCAACTGGATGGCGGTCACATCCTTTACGCTGTGTTTGGCGCACGCCGGCACCGGGCGGCATCGCTCGCTATGGTACTGCTGCTCATCGTTTTCGGATTCTTTTATAAACCGTGGTGGATCTGGGCTGTGCTCATGTTCGTGTTGAGGCGACATCCGCTGATTTACGATCAGGAGCCGCTAGGAAGGCCGAGAATGATCCTCGGAGCTGCAGCTCTGATTCTGCTCCTGTTCTCCTTCTCAGTGATCCCGGTGCGGATCAGCTGATTGCTAACCATGAAAATCTCGGCCGCTATCATCACCTTCAATGAGGAGCGAAATATCGCCCGGGTCATCGAAAGTCTTCGCTGCTGCGATGAAATCCTGGTTCTCGATAGCGGGTCCAACGACCGGACTCGGGATATCGCTACCAAGCTTGGAGCAAGGGTGATTGAGGCTTCCTGGCACGGGTATGCCGCTCAGAAAAATATAGCGGCGGATCTTGCCAGTCATGACTGGATCCTGTCTCTCGACGCCGACGAGAGCCTGAGCGAGGCACTCGAAGCCGAGATCTGGCAAATTAAGAAATCCGGGCCGGCCTGCGATGGCTACACCATGCCTCGCCTGGCGCAATACCTGGGGCGCTGGATCTTACACAGCGGCTGGTACCCGGATAGAAAGGTCCGGCTGTTCAACCGCAGAAAGGCGAAGTGGGTGGGCAAATTCGTTCACGAATCGGTCACCGTCGAGGGTCACGTCGGCCATTTACAATCGAATCTGCTGCACTTTACCTGCAGTTCGCTTTCTGAGCACCTGAAATCTATGGACTCGTACACGACTCTGGCCGCGCAGGATATTGCCTCCAGGGAGAAACGTGTGACCTTCAGCAAGCTGCTCCTCGACCCACCCTGGATTTTCTTCCGCACCTATGTTCTTCAAGCTGGCTTTCTCGATGGCGCGGAAGGATTGGCCATTGCTTACATGGCAGCCCTCTACAACTTTGTGAAGTACTCGAAAGCCCGTCATATGAGCCCTGGCCGGGATCTCTGAGTGCGCGTTCTGCACATTGATACCGGCGAAGAGATGCGAGGCGGTCAGCACCAGGTGCTGCTGCTGATGCGTGGATTGAGGAAGTCAGGGCACGAATCGGTGTTGCTCGCGCATAAGCATAGCCCGCTTCGTCAGGCGGCAGAATCGGATGGTTTTACGGTGTACGATGCGGAGGCGAAAGAGCTCTGGCGTCGATCGAAAGAAGTCGCTCTGGTGCACGCTCATGATGCTCGTGCGCACACCATTGCCGCGATGACCTCGCGCCGCAAGTTTGTGGTTTCTCGCCGCGTTGCTTTTCCCGTGCAGAGATCGGTTGCCTCGGTTTGGAAGTATCAGCGGCCGGCTCGGTTTCTTGCTGTGTCTCAGTTCGTCGCCAGGGAGTTAACTGCGGCCGGCGTGCGCGAGGAAAGAATTGACGTGGTGTACGACGGCGTTGACGCTTCGGTCACGACAGCAGAATGGAGGTCGGAATACCCGGCCATCGCTTTGGCATCCCGCGATCCGCAGAAAGGCCGTGATCTGATTTCGGAAGCAGCAGCTGTGGCAAGCGTTCCGGTGGTGTTCTCAGACGATCTGCGCAGGGATCTTCAGCGAGCATCAATGTTTGTCTACGCGACCCGCAGTGAAGGTTTAGGATCGGCTGCGCTGCTGGCAATGAGTGTCGGGGTGCCTGTCATTGCCAGCCGCGTCTCGGGATTAGTGGAGTTGTTCGATGAGAACGTGTCCGGCTTCCTGGTCGAGAATAAGCCTGGAGACATCGCCGCCGCTATGCGCAAGGTTCTTGATCAACCGAAGCTAGCCATGGCTGTCGGACAAAACGGAAGGAAGCGCGTTGAAGAGAACTTCACTGAAGAGCATCTGGTGAGCCGCACGATAGCGTCTTATGAAAGAGCTCTTAACGGCTGAGTTTCCGAACGCCTACAGTGTCCTGATAGGGCTTGTGGGGCTGCTGATCGGCAGCTTTCTGAACGTTTGTATTTACCGCCTGCCGCGCGACATCTCGGTAATTCGGCCGCGGTCCTTCTGCCCGGGGTGCGGAGGGGCGGTTGGGGCACTCGATAATATTCCCCTCTTGAGTTATCTGCTACTCGGAGGAAAATGCAGGCGCTGCCGGCTTCCTATCGCCATTCGCTATCCGCTGGTGGAGGGAACCACGGCAGTGCTGTTTGGTGCTGTTGCGGCCCGTTATGGATTCAGCGGAGCCACCTTGAAGTGGCTGTTGTTTGAAGCCATTCTGATGCTCCTTTTTTGGATTGATCTCGAACATCGGATCCTGCCAGACGAGCTGACCATGGGCGGTACTGTTGCTGGTGTGCTGTGCTCCGCTTTTGTGAATCTACCGGGATTCCTGACTGATTGGTTGACGCCCGGCTGGCCAGGTGCGGCGCAGTCAATGCTAAATTCCGTGCTGGGTGCAGCGTTGCTCGGGGGATTGATCTGGTTCCTCGGGTTTGTCTACGTGCGGATTCGTAAGCGGGAGGGGGTTGGTCTCGGTGACGTGAAACTGATCGCCATGCTCGGCACGTTCCTGGGACTCGAAGCGGGGGTTCAGGCGCTTCTCATTGGGGCCGTTTCCGGAACCGTGATCGGCCTGGGGTTTATTCTCCTTGCTAAGAAGGATACTGCCAGCTACGAGCTTCCATTTGGAAGCTTTCTATGCCTGGGAGGAGCGCTATTGCCAGTACTGACTACCCTGGGCAAATGACAGAAAATAAATGCCTTTTCGGTAAGTTTATGTGCCTTTTCAGGTTTATACGTGATGTACCATAGTCGTTTACGCAATGAAGGAACTGCTTCAGGCGCTATCTCCAGGTGAGCGCGACTGGCGAATTGCAAGCCAATTGGATCCCAAGCGGCTGCCAGCTCATATCGCGATTATCATGGATGGAAATGGACGGTGGGCCCGGCAGAGGAATTACCCGCGCATTTTCGGGCACAAAGCCGGAATGGATCCAGTCAAGACGACCGTTGAGTGTTGCGCTCAACTGGGTTTAGAAGCTCTCACGCTGTACGCTTTTTCGGTTGAAAACTGGAAGAGACCCCGGCACGAGATCGAAAGTCTGTGGCGGTTGATGCGGATCTACTTACGCCGCGAGCTGGCCGACCTGATGCGAAACGAAATTCAGCTGGTCGCCATTGGACGCCTCGAGTCGCTGCCCGCAATCGTTCAAGCCGAGCTGCACACTGTGATGAAAAAAACGTCAGGCAATCGCGGCATGCGCCTGAATCTGGCGGTTAATTACGGCGGCCGGACGGAACTGGTGGACGCGGTCAACGCCATGCTGGACAACGCCAGGCTGGAAGGAAATTTGGCGGCTCTGGAAATCACCGAAGAGGCTATTTCGAATCACTTGTATACAGCGGGTTTGAAAGACCCGGATCTGCTTATCCGTACATCGGGTGAAATGCGCATCAGTAACTTTTTGCTGTGGCAGATTGCCTACGCAGAGCTGTATGTGACGGAGACGCTTTGGCCTGATTTCACCCGGACCGAGCTGCTGCAAGCGATCCTGGATTATCAAAACAGAGAACGCCGTTTTGGCGGCCTGGCACGTACTTCCAGCACAGCGGGCGATGGTGCGCCATTTGCCATCGAAGAAGAAATAATAGAACTGCCGCTCGGTTAGCGCCGGCCCTACATGAAGCGCCTGAGTACTGCAGTGGCCCTGATCGCTTTTGCAGTATATGTGACCTTTTTGGCCCCGTCAGCAGTGTTCCTGGGCGCCACGGTGCTGATGAGTGGGCTCTGCTATTGGGAGTTTTCCGGCTTGGTTCAACACCACGGATTTCCCCGGCCGGGAGTATTCGGAGTTCTGGCGGGGCTCGTGCTGCTGTTTCGCCCGCAAGATGCGCTTCTGGGCGTGTTTCTGCTGATAGTCGTTTCGATGGCGGTCTCCTTGCGCAAAGACAGCCTCCGGGACGTATTGCCTGACGCGGCGTGCACCTTCTTCGGTGCGTTTTATGCGTTTGTGCCCTGGCACTTTGCCGCCGAGTTGCGAAGCGAGAGCGTTCATCTGCTGTTGTTTGCGCTTGCTCTCAACTGGGTCGGCGATACAGCCGCCTTCTACGTCGGACGGCGCTTTGGACGGCACAGACTCGCTCCCGTGGTCAGTCCGAAGAAGAGCTGGGAAGGAGCAGCCGCGTCGGTAGCCGGATCGGTCCTGCTGGGGTTCTTATATCTGGCAAACGCCCTCTCCCGAATTCCGTTCTGGCAAGTGGCCATCATGGCCGTATGCGGGAACATTGCCGGACAGTTTGGAGACTTGGCTGAGTCCGCTATGAAACGGGGCGCAAAGGTGAAGGACAGCGGGAGCCTGCTTCCAGGACACGGAGGGGTCTTAGACCGTGTCGATAGCAGCCTGTTCTCAATGCCGGTAGTATATTGCATTTACTATGTCCTGAATATTCAGCGATTCTAATGAATTCCAATGATATGCCCGGATATAAGTTGTCTTGAACTGATATCTATCGAAACCTCGCCCAACTAACTTTCATCATTGATTGCAGAGAGTTAGTAAGTATTATCCAGAACAAATCACGCTCTGATTTCATTCCAAATATGAAATAAGAGCTACAAGATCTGGGAGTTAAATTCGGAGGAATATTTATGAAGAAATCTATAGTAGTGGCCGCGTTCGCGCTAGCCGGCGTTTTGGGTTTACACGCGCAAGAGTTCGAGTCATTTAAACCCACTCTATCCTTTAAAATCGGGGTTCCGGTCACTGATATGTTTACGGCAAGTAATACGACGGCCTTTGGCGGGCAGAATCAGTTAGCCAACTCGCCCTACACCTCAGCCGTACCCCGATACGAGTTCGGGGTAGGCGCAGAATTCCACATGCCCTTGCATCTTCGTTTTGAAGTAGATGGGTTAGTGAAGCGTGGTGGGTTCAACAGTTTCAACACACTTGGCGATGGTGTCTATCGGCCTACCGACTTCACTCAGTGGGAAGTTCCTGGAGTGTTTAAGTACAACATCGCCATGGGGCATTTCCGGCCGTTTGTAGAGGCCGGCGCTTCTCTTCGCCACATCTCGACAATCAAACAGACGGATTTCGGCGTTCCCGGAGCAATCGGCGGAGTGATCACTGACAATGCAATCGAGCTACACAACCGCAATAGCTTCGGCGGTGTTGCCGGATTCGGGATCACTTTCAAGAAGGGACCCTTTGAGCTCACTCCCGAAGCGCGGTACACGCGTTGGGCGAATCAATCGTTCCTTGCCGGTGGTTTACGATCCAATCTGGATCAGGGTGACGTTCTACTTGGTATCGGATTCTAAATTGAAAGGGGGCCTCGATCCGTCGAGGCCCTTTTGTTTAGTGAATAGTCCGGGTCTTGCGATTCATGTAGTCCATCAGTAAGTAGTTGCCTAGCGTATAGGGTGTTGTGAAGTAAGCTTTGCCGCTACACATCTGAGTTACTTTCTGGACGAATTGGATCAGGCCGTAGTCGCTAGCCAGCATGAAGGTGTTAATGATAATGCCGCGCTTTTTGCAGCGGGCAACTTCTTCTAGAGTTTGACTAATCACGAGCGGATCAAGGCCGAAAGCATTTTTGTAAATGCGACCGTCTTCCAGCGTAAGAGCCGAAGGCTTGCCGTCGGTTATCATGACGATCTGCTTCATGTCCTTCTTTTCCTGCGTGAGCAGGCGCTGAGCGAGAATCAACCCATCCCGAGTGTTCGTGTAGTAAGGGCCGACCTGCACTCGGGCGAGATCCGAAATACGCATCTCTTCTGCCGAATCATGGAACAGGACGCAACGAAGTGAATCGCCCGGATACTGCGTGCGAATCAGATGCGCCAGAGCAAGGGCCACTTTCTTTGCCGGCGTAAAGCGGTCTTCACCGTAAAGGATCATGCTATGGCTACAGTCAAGCATTAGTACGGTGGCACAAGAGCTTTGATATTCCGATTGATGAACGTGAAGGTCGCTGTACTCCAGGTCGAAGGGAAGTTTCACCCCTTCGCGTTGCAACGCGGAGAAGAGAGTTGCGCTGATATCCAGATTCAGGGTGTCGCCGAACTCATAGAGCTTGGAACCACCGCTAGCGTCGATTCCCGTAGCCAGGTCGCGCGTATCGTGTGAGCCGAAACTCGACTTACCCAACGATCCCAGCAGATCTTTAAGAGTCTTGAAGCCGAGAAAGTCGATGGCCTTATCGGTTACATCGAACTGCACCTGCGTTTCAGGACCGCCTCCCGAACCAGTAGCGGATGCGGGGTCCTGCGGGGGCCCGTCAGTATTGATGTATCCTGACTTTTCGAGTTTGTCGACGAGCCGCTCAATAAGCTTTTCCCGATCCTCGGCGGGCATCTCGGCCAGCCGCTGGCGCATCTGCTCGGCCTGCTCAGGGTCAAACAGTTCGCCACTTTCGAGCGCTCGCTCGATAGCCTGTTTCAGCTCATCGAGCGTGTGCTCGTTCATCTCCGAGAATTGAAGATAGGGATCCTGATAACCGCTTTGGAGCAGGTAATCGGACAGGGCCTTCAGGAGGTCGTCCATCTCGATGCCAAGATCTTCTTCGGAGAATTTCGAATAGGAAATTTTTCTCATGCCCTGCTCCTTTCTGCTTAGTTAAGGTTGCGGCGACCACCGCCTGAACCACCGCGCCGGTTGTCGAATCCTTTGCGACCCGCCTCTTCACGTTCATCACGGTTGCGGTCTTCGCGCCCGCTCCGGTCGCCTGCGACAAACTCCAGTTTCTCGTTGCGGCTAATCCGTTTGTGAGCATAGAGGCCTTCGAGGATGAACTCGCCTGCCGACGCCCGCAGAGCATCGCTCTCGCTCTCTGACAGGCCGAGTCTCTTGGTGAATGGAAGAAGATCCTGGATGCGGTTTAGCTGCTCGATCATCTTGTCAGACCGGGTGTCTTCTTCGAGCAACAGAGAACCCCCAAGCTCGAACCATTGGACGACCTGACGAAGATTCGCGCCTTCGAAGTATGAGCTGTAAACCTTCCCGACGGCGCTGCGAATGAGTTCACGAGCGACCGCATCGCCGCCCTTCAACTCTCCCTCGTACTCAAGTTCAAGTTTTCCGGTTATGGAAGGTAATGCTGCGTAGAGGTCCAGAATGCGGGGCACGGCGGCTGCTTCTTTGGTCTTGAGCGCACGGCGTTCCGCATTAGAAATGACATTCTCGAGAACGCTGATAGGCAGACGCTGAGAGACTCCGGACCGCTTGTCGATGCGCTTATCGTCTCTGGCCAGAAAAGCGATTTGCTCGACAACTTCGTGAATGTACGGCGGCACTTCGATCTCCACGGGGGAGTTGCGCCGAGTCCACGCTTCCTGGCG
>CAXTMN010000092.1:18322-20020 GCA_964245395.1 uncultured Bryobacteraceae bacterium | reverse complement strand
TTGGTTGCGGGGGCAAGATTTGAACTTGCGACCTTTGGGTTATGAGCCCAACGAGCTACCTGACTGCTCCACCCCGCAGTCACATCGTAACATCTCAACATTTCAAAGCAAAGCAGCCACGCGGCACCCTTGCTCGGAGGCGGCCGTGAACATTTCGCCCATAAAAGCAACGGGAGTTCTACAGTAAAAAGAGGCTGATTGGTTTAAATCCGTTATGACTACCGCCCGCTCTCCCAAGAGACGGCCAGTTGCCGTTGCAAAAGAGGATGCTATCCGGCGATTAGACTCGCCCGATCTTTACCTCAACCCGCACCTGAGTCTTCTCGCCTTTCAATGGCGCGTCCTGGAAGAAGCGCAGGACAAAACCACACCTCTTTTGGAGCGCATCAAATTCATCTCAATTCTGGGATCGAACATCGACGAGTTTTTTATGGTCCGTGTGGCCGGTTTATGGCAACAGATTGAAACACGCACGACCGAGATCAGCATGGATGGCCGCTCTCCGGGTGAGCAGCTTGAATTGATTCGCAATGAAGTCACAAAGCTTGTGGGCGAGATCTACAGGCTGTGGCGCGAAGAGCTTATGCCTGCTCTACGCGACGCCAATATATTCATTCTCGAGCTTCACGAGCTGAATGCTCAACAGAAGACGTCAGTTGACGACTATTTCCGGCGCATTGTTTATCCGGTTCTGACCCCGTTAGCCGTGGACCAGGGACGTCCCTTCCCGCACATCTCAAATCTCAGCCTGAATTTGGCTGCTACGGTCACCAACAGTGACGGCCTAGAGCGATTTGCACGCATCAAAGTACCGGATTCGCTGCCGCAGTTAGCGCCTATTCCCTCGCGGGCCGGCGAACTCTCGTTCACCTGGCTTGAAGATGTCATCGTCTCTAATCTGCGCTTGCTTTTTCCAGAGATGGAGATTGTAGGCTCTAATCTCTTTCATCTTACGCGTGATGCCGAACTCGCGATCCAGGAACTAGAGACCGACGACCTATTGGAGACGATCCAGGAAGCTGTGTGGAGGCGAAGGTTCCGCGATGCGGTTCGCCTGCAGGTTTCAAATGGCATGCCCCAGCGTCTGGTGGACCTTCTTATCTCGAATCTGGAGTTGGACCAGAACGATGTCTACCGGGTTGATGGCCCGATCGACCTGAGCCGCACGCGCGCACTGCTAGCGATTGATCGCCCAGCGCTGAAGGACAATCCATTTATAGCCGCAGTTCCCAAGGCGTTCGCCACCGCGGCCGGGAACGAAATATTTGCCGCCATTCGCTCCGGGAACATTCTCCTTCATCATCCCTACGATTCATTCCAGCCCATCGTCGATTTCCTCAGGGTTGCTGCCGAAGATCCCGACGTGCTTGCGATCAAGATGACGCTATACCGGGTCGGGCCCAACTCACCGCTGGTCGAAGCACTACTCGACGCCAGCCAGAATGGGAAGCAGGTAGCCGTTGTTCTGGAACTGAAAGCTCGTTTTGACGAAGAAAGCAACATCGAATGGGCGCAGAAACTGGAGCATGAGGGAGTGCATGTCGTCTACGGACTGCCGGGAATCAAAGTCCATGCAAAGCTGGCGATGGTTGTTCGGCGTGAAGGAGAAACGATTCGCCGGTATATCCATCTCTTTTTTTTTTTTTATTATACTGCTAGTTCCGTGATCTACACGGATATAGGTCTGTTTACTTGCAG
>CAXTMN010000092.1:17157-18312 GCA_964245395.1 uncultured Bryobacteraceae bacterium | reverse complement strand
CAGTAAGTGACCTGTTCAATCACCTGACCGGCTACTCCGCAAAGAAGTCCTATCGCAAGCTGCTCGTGGCGCCCCACAGCCTTCGATCGGGTCTGGAGCGAATCATTCGGGCTGAGATGGAAAGACAGCGCGTACATGGCGACGGCGCGCTGATTTTCAAAATGAATGCTCTCGAAGATCAACCGATGATCCGGCTCCTCTACGAAGCCTCGCAAGCCGGAGTTGAGATTGATTTGATCGTCCGCGGAGTCTGCTCTCTTCGTCCGGGTGTTCCCGGAGTAAGCGAAACGATCCGCGTCCGGAGCATCATCGGCCGCTTTCTCGAACACAGCCGGATTTACTATGCCCACAATGGCGGCGAGGAACTCGTTTACGTCGGAAGCGCCGATCTTATGCCACGTAATCTCAACCGCCGCGTTGAAATTCTTTTTCCCATCGAAGATCATCGATTAATTCGCAGGATCCGTGATCGTATTCTGGCGAAATACCTGGAAGACGAAGCCGGCGCGCACATCATGGATTCGGACGGCAGTTATCATCGCCCGGAAAGACAGGGCGGGAAGAAGATGCAGGATAGCCAGGCGTGGTTCTTAAAGCGCAGCGAGATTTGACATGTTGCGGAGCGCTGACCTAGAAACGTGCTTGCCAAAATGACCGCCCCACTGCAGAGCCCATGAAGGAACTCACCGTAAGGAAGTTGGCCGGTGTCTGGTGCCTTTTGATGGTGTCTTATCCATTGGCTATCGTATGGCTTCGACCGGAAGTCGCACCGGATCTCCAAACCGCGGTATACGGAAAGTTAGCGGTCATCTTAGGTGTCGTCACGGCGGCTGCGCTGGCCTTTACATACGTGCTGTCGCTCCGCTGGTCACTGCCGACAAAGCGTTTCGAAGAGTTCGTAGCAGCGGTTCCTTCCGAGCAGATCGAACTTCCCGATTACGGTCCCGCCGAACTGCAGAGCCTCTCGCGTGCCATGCGAGCCATGGCTCAGCGTGTCCATCGAGTTGTCGAGCAAGCGACTTTAGATGCCTCACGAAGCGAGACCATTCTGGCCTGCATGGCGGAAGGAGTCCTCGCTGTCGACCGGGATTTACGAGTGATCTTTTGCAACGAAGCACTCGCCAAAGCGTTTAGCATCAGAACCCCGGCTATTCA
>CAXTMN010000092.1:0-17147 GCA_964245395.1 uncultured Bryobacteraceae bacterium | reverse complement strand
GTTCGTGAACCCATGCTGCGCGAAATCCTGGAGCGCGTGATCACTACCGGCGCCTCTGAAACCGATCGCTTCCAGTTGCCGAGCGCAGCAGGGAAGTGGTTCGAAACGCGAGCCCTTTCCTTTGGCCCCGCTCGCGCCGGCGCCGTAATGGTTCTGCACGACATTACCGACATTCAACGCCAGGAGCAAATGCGCAAAGACTTCGTGGCGGATGTTTCGCACGAATTGCGTACGCCACTCACGGCGATCCGCGGCTATGCTGAAACGCTTCTCGATGGAGCGCTCGATGATCACGAGAATAATCGCAAGTTTGTTGAAATTATCCTCTCCCATGCGATCCGCTTAAACAACGTGGCTTCGGATCTGCTGGTATTGTCCGAGCTCGATTCGAACGTAGCTCCAGCAGTCACCCCCGACACGATCCAAGTGCCAGAAGTGATCCGAGCCGTCGTTCAAGTAGTGCAGCAGGAGGCCGACCAACGAGATGTGACTCTCGACGCCAGCAATTGTCAATCCTGTTCCGTTCTCGGTTATCGCTTTCGCCTGGAGCAGGTTTTGATCAACCTGCTCGATAACGCCATCAAGTTCAATCGTCCCGACGGGCATGTCGCTGTGGAATGTGGCTTCACCACTGATGGACGGGTGCGTATCGCGGTAACTGACTCGGGAGTCGGTATTCCAAGCGAAGACACCAAGCGCATTTTTGAGCGGTTTTACCGGGTGGATAAAGCTCGATCGCGGCCTGCAGGCGGCACAGGTCTCGGCCTGCCGATCGTGAAGGAAGTTGTCACCCGTATGGGCGGAATCATCTCTGTTGAAAGTCAATTAGGGCGGGGATCCTGTTTTACTGTCCTGCTCCAGGCGAATCCCTAACAGTTGTTGGACCGATTCTTTGCGTTTGAGACCATGCTCGTTATGCGGATTGCATGGATAGCTTTTCTTTTTGTTTCGAGTTTGACGGCTCAAACCACCTACGCGTTGAAAGCAGCGCGTCTGTTTGATGGGAAGAGCGAAGCCATCACTCAACCGGGTCTCATCGTCATTTCCGGTAATCAGATCAAGTCCATTGGCGGACAGGCGCCTGCGGGGATCACTGTGATCGATCTCGGCGACGCAACACTGCTGCCGGGGTTTATCGATTCACACACTCACCTCACAATGGCCTTCGATCCCGATTTCACAGGCGCGCGATCTCGTAACGAAGAACGGAGCGTTCCGGAGATGGCTATCCGTTCAACTGAAAACGCCCGTAAAACTTTGATGGCTGGATTCACTACGGTCCGCGACGTAGGGTCTGATCATTTCCTTGATGTGGGTTTGCGAAATGCCATCAACGCTGGGGTAGTTCCGGGACCGCGCATGCTCGTGTCTGTCCATGCGCTCGGCTCGACCGGCGGCCACTGCGACTCCGGTGCTGGCTACCGCTTTGGCTTGCTCAATCACGAGATGGGCCCGGAAGATGGAGTGGTCAATTCCCCGGACCAAGCCCGTTACGCCGTTCGCTTCAACATCAAATATGGCGCAGATGTTATCAAGACCTGTGCGACGGGCGGAGTGCTTTCTCCCACAGACGACGTTGATGTCCCGCAGCTTTCCCAGCTCGAACTAGATGCACTGGTCAGTGAAGCGCATGATCTGCGGCGCAAAACCGCTGCCCATGCCCATGGTTCAGAAGGCGCGAAGCGGGCCATTCGGGCGGGTATCGACTCGATTGAACACGGAAGCTTTCTCGACGACGAGGCTCTTCGGATGATGCGGGAGCACGGAACTTACCTGGTACCCACACTTGCCGTTCGCGCGGGATTAGCAGAATCGAAGTTCCCTCCCCGCGTTCAGGCTAAGGCTGACCTGGCCGTCAAAGCCCAGGATGCACTCGTCAGACGCGCGCTCGCTATGGGCGTGAAAATCGCCCTGGGAACAGATGCCGCCGTTTACCCCCATGGAGACAATGCGCTCGAGTTTGCCCTGATGAGCGCCGATGGCATGTCTCCAGCGCAGTCGCTGAAAGCAGGTACTTCGGTGGCTTCGGACCTGCTGGGGCTGCAGAAGACCATCGGAACTCTTGAAGCAGGAAAACTGGCTGATATTGTAGCTGTCCCCGGAAATCCGCTCGATGACATCAAGGTAACCGGGAGCGTCTTGTTCGTCATGAAAGAGGGGGTCATTTACCGTAACGACAGGCAACCGGGAAGGTCTGTCCGATAACTCTTCGGGTCCAGTACTCTCACCTCTTGTGCGACGAAGTCAGGGAGAGTCGATTCACAGATTTGTAACTTTTCTGTCACAAGCTGTTTATGACGCCCGGTCGATACTGAAAGACGTATCAAGCCTGAAACACGCGTTTGTGGCAGTTTTCTGCATTTCCACGGCGCGAGACAAAAATGGGGATGGGGATGAAACAATCAGGATTTTTCCGGGGAACGCGCTGTCAGTTGGTGACGATGGTGACAGCGGGCGTCCTCGCTGCAGCTTTTCCGATCAACGCTCAAACGTCAATTACGGGCGCCGGAGCAACTTTTCCGGCGCTTATCTACCAGAAGTGGTTCAACATGTATCAATCGGTCGGCAACGCTCAGATCAATTACCAGCCGAACGGATCTGGCGGAGGAATTAAAGGCGTTACGGAGGGCACCGTTGATTTTGGCGCGAGCGATATGCCGTTGACCGATGATCAGTTGAAGGCGTACAAGCAGAAGCACGGGTTCGATGTATTACTCTTCCCGACCGTGCTTGGCGCTGTGGTGCCCACCTACAACATCCCTGGCCTCACACAGGAGTTGAACTTCGATGGACAACTTCTGGCAAGCATCTACATGGGGAAGATCAAGAAGTGGAACGATCCGGCGCTGGCCAAATTGAATCCCGGCGTGCATCTGCCGGACCTGTCAATTGTGGTGGCACATCGCTCTGACGGTAGCGGTACCACCTTCTGCTTTACTGATTACCTGTCGAAAGCCAGTCCGGAGTGGCTGTCTAAAGTTGGTAAGAATACCTCGGTTGACTGGCCGGTCGGGCTCGGAGGAAAGGGCAATGATGGAGTTGCAGGCCTAATTCAACAGCAGAAGGGGTCGCTCGGGTATGTCGAGCTGATCTACGCGGTCAAGAACAAATTGCAGTACGGCAAAGTAAAAAATAAGTCCGGCGAATTTGTAAAAGCAGATCTCGCCTCTGTTTCAGCAGCAGCTGCTGCTTCGAAGAGCATGCCTGCCGATTTCCGCGTGTCCATCACAGACGAGCTCGGCAAGGGTGTATACCCGATCTCGACGTTCACCTGGCTCCTTGTTCCTTCAAAAATCGAAGATGCTCAAAAGCAGAAGGCCATTGCTGGTTTTCTGAAGTGGGCCATCACCACGGGTCAGAATTCAGTGGAGTCTCTCGATTACGCCAAGCTTCCCCAATCGGTTGTAGCGAAGGAAGAGAAGCAAATCGCTATGATCAAGTAGGTTGACTAGCATCCGCTCGTAACCTTTGCCTCATGGCAAGTCCCACTTACATCGCCGCAAGCAGTTCGCAGACCAATATTCGGGAACTCTACAGGAAGACACGTGGGGGTGACGAGATCTCTTATCTTGTCACTCTCATCTGCGCGATCCTTATCCTGGCTGTGGTCGCCTTGATCGTTGTTGAGCTTTGGGTCAACTCCCAACCGACCGTGAAAGCTTTCGGCTGGCACTTCCTTACGACATCGACGTGGGATCCGAATGGCGGCCACTTTGGTGCGCTGCCATTTATCTACGGAACCTGTGTTACCTCTGCTTTGGCTCTGATATTGGCGATTCCGCTGGGTGTTGCTGCCTCTATCTTTCTTGCCGAAATGGCTCCTCCTCGCCTTTCAAACATTCTGACCTTCATGATTGAGCTGTTGGCGGCCGTTCCTAGCGTTATCTACGGCCTGCTCGGCATTTTTATCCTGGTTCCGCTTATTCGTGATTACCTGGTCCCTGCTCTAAAGCCATTCGCGTTCATTCCGATCTTCTCGGGCGATTTCTACGGCGTTAGCTTCCTGTCAGCTGGCCTGGTCCTGTCGGTCATGGTTGTGCCTTTTATCATCTCGGTGTCGCGGGAGGTTCTACTTGCGGTCCCAGTCGAACAGCGCGAAGCTGCGCTTGCACTCGGAGCAACCAAGTGGGAAACCACCTGGGATGTCGTGCTTCCTAACGCCAGCACAGGTATTATTGGCTCAATCTTTCTGGCCTTGGCACGGGCACTCGGCGAGACCATGGCGGTCACGATGGTGATCGGCAACACGCCTAAAATAGCTGCGTCACTGTTCTCGCCCGGCTATTCCATTGCCGCTGTGATCGCCAATGAATTTGCCGAAGCTAGTGGTAGTCTCTACGTCTCCTCCCTCATTTTTTTAGGTCTGGTCCTTTTCGGATTAACCATCGTGATCAATGCCGTAGCACGCATCCTGATTCTCACCACTACGCGGAGAGGCGCCTAGCCATGATGATGGAGATTGCGGCGCATCGAAAGGTGATCAATGCCGTCATGCTTTCCCTCTCGGGGCTGTGCACGGTCCTGGTTGTGAGCGTTCTGCTCTACATTCTCGGGTATTTGTTCTGGCACGGCATTAGTTCCCTTAACTGGAACTTTTTCACTAAGCTTCCCAAACCATCAGGTGAAACAGGCGGCGGAATGGCCAATGCCATCATCGGTAGCGGGAAAGTCTTGCTGATGGCCACCCTTATCGGTGTGCCCATCGGCTTCTTTGCCGGAGTTTATCTGGCCGAGTACAGCGGCAAAACCTTCGCCTTTGCTCTGCGCTACACAGTCGATTTACTGAACGGCGTCCCTTCTATCGTGATTGGAATCGTTGCCTATGCCGTAGTTGTGAGGCGCATGGGCCATTTCTCGGCTCTGGCGGGCGGTGTTGCGCTGGGAATCATGATGATACCGATCGCTGTCCGGACAACGGAAGAATTCCTTCGCGCTATTCCCAATTCCATGCGTGAAGGGGCCATGGCGTTGGGTGCTACCAAGGCAAAGGTTATCTTTACTGTGGTCGTACCCGCCGCCATCTCCGGCCTTGTATCCGGCATGATGCTCAACCTGGCTCGTGTTGCAGGAGAAACAGCGCCACTACTATTTACAGCACTTGGAAACATGTTCTGGAGCAAGGGAATAAACGCGCCGACTGCGACCCTGCCTGTCATGATTTACAACTATGCGATTGCCCCCGAAGAAGATCTTCACCAACAGGCGTGGGCCGCAGGATTCGTTCTGCTCTCGCTCGTGCTCGTCATCAACATAACCGCCCGCATGATCATTGCCCGCGGACCAGCCGCATCAAGGAGATAAGCTTGGCAGCTCCTCAACAACAAACAACTCTGAAGGATGTCGAGATCGGAACGCAGGATTTGACCGACCAACCTAAAATTCAGTCCGTCTGCAAGCTCAATACGAAGAATTTGAACTTCTACTATGGCTCATTCCAGGCTCTCTGCGACGTCACGATGGATATTCCCACCCAGAAGGTAACTGCTTTCATCGGGCCATCTGGGTGCGGTAAGTCCACCTATCTCCGCACCATGAACCGGATGAACGAGGCCATTCGGAATACGCGTGTTGAGGGAGAGATCCTGCTCGATGGTGAAAATATTCTGACGATGGATGTCACCAACGTTCGGCGTCGGGTGGGCATGGTCTTTCAGAAATCGAATCCATTCCCAAAGACCATCTTTGAGAATGTCGCTTACGGGTTGCGTGTAAACGGGATCAACAAGAAATCAGTAATCGAGGAAGCCGTTCACAAAAGCCTCGAACATGCCGCTCTCTGGACCGAAGTCAAAGACAAGCTTCAGAAGCCCGCTACGGCCCTTTCGGGCGGTCAGCAGCAACGTCTGTGCATCGCGCGAGCTCTGGCGGTTGAGCCCGAGGTACTGCTTCTTGATGAGCCTTGCTCGGCTCTCGATCCCATCGCCACACTCAAGATCGAGGAACTGCTCTTCCATATCAAAAACCTGACCACCATCGTGATCGTCACCCACAACATGCAGCAGGCCGCTCGCCTTGCTGACTACACGGGATTCTTCCTGTTGGGGAAATTGATCGAGTTTGACGACACACGAAAGATCTTTCAAAATCCAGGAAAAAAGGAAACGGAAGATTACGTGACGGGTCGCTTCGGTTGATGTTCTGTACCCCAGAGCTCGCAGTCTCAGAAAGGAAATAAGTGCGTCATTTCGAGCAGGAACTAGATAAGTTGAAAGGCAAGCTTCTGGAAATGAGCGCGCTCGTTGAGAGCGCTGTTTATCGCAGTGTTCAAGGCGTTGTCGAAAAAAACCAGGAGCTTGCTGAACAGGTTCTCAAAAACGAAACGCGCATCAATCAGCTGGAGATCGAGATCGATGACATGGCCATCGGTCTTCTTGCGCTTCAGGCGCCTCTCGCGGCAGATCTTCGACTGATTACCGCTGCGATCAAAATCAATACTGATCTGGAGCGCATGGGCGATCTCTCGGTCAGCATTGCCCAGTCCGCGATTGCGCTCATGCGTGAGCCCGTCATTCGGCCGCTCATCGATATTCCTCATATCGCGGGCCTGGCTCAAGGAATGGTCCGAAAAGCTCTTGATGCCTTTGTCCACCGCGATCCCGAACTGGCTCGCAGTGTTCTCGCGTCCGACGATGCCGTTGATAATATGCGCACTGCCAGCTATCACGAACTGATCAGCTTCATGGAAAGCAATCCGGGGCAGGTCTCGCAGTCTCTGTATCTGCTTTCGGTCGTGCGCAATCTGGAACGAATCGCCGATCATGCCACCAACATCGCGGAAGACGTGCTCTATCTGGTCAAAGGAATTGATGTGCGTCATCATAATGAGGAGCGCTCTACTCTGGTTCAAACCTAGAGCCCAGACGTACAGCTAAAACTTGGATCAGATGAACGAAACTGTAAACGCTAGTCAAGCCGGAACGATCGCCTTAGGCGACGCTCTCACTGTAAATCGTCTTGGATTCGGGGCCATGCGGATTACCGGCAAGGGGATCTGGGGCCAACCCGAAGATCATGCAGGTGCGCTGGCTACGCTCAGGCGTGCTGTTGAACTCGGTGTAGATTTCATCGACACCGCAGATTCCTATGGTCCGAATGTTTCCGAAGAACTGATTGCCGAAGCGCTCGCACCTTATCGCGAGGGCACCATCATTGCCACGAAGGGCGGCTGGCAAAGACCCGGGCCCGGGCAGTGGACTCATAATGCCAGTCCGACACACTTACGCCAAGCCGTCGAAGGCAGTCTCAAGCGTCTTCGCCTCGACCGGATCGACGTGTATCAGCTGCATACTCCGGACGTTGCCGTCTCTTTCGAAGCTTCCATGGAGACACTCGCTCAGATGCGTCAGGAAAGCAAAATCCGGTACGTTGCTTTATCGAACGTGACACGCGAACACGTCGAGCGCGCTCTCAAGATCGTGCCTATTGCCTCAGTACAAAACCGCTACAGTTTCGCTGATCGCGAGTGGGATTACCTGCTGAACTATTGCGAAGAGAAGAAGATTGCCTTCCTACCCTGGTCGCCCTTAGGCGGCGGCAAGCGCGCACATGAAGTTCTCGAGCACGTTGCGACCAGGCTACATGCGACTCCTCTTCAAACTGCCTTGGCCTGGCTCTTGAAGCGTTCACCTGTCATGCTGCCGATTCCCGGTACGTCGTCAGTCCAGCACCTTGAGGAGAACATGGCTGCTGCCGGTCTCAGCTTGCCTGATGCCGACTTCGAAGAGTTGTCTTCCGTCACGCCACCTCCGAACAGCCTGCGGTAGGCTACGTGAGGCTTCATGCCGCCAGTTGTGACAGTCAAGGGCGCACGGATCCCGGCTGATCTCGAACCGCTGCGCACGCTCTTACGTGAGTATGCGACGCATCTGATCACCTCGGTCGGCCCTGAGCACTTGTGTCTGAGCACTTTCGAAGCCGAATTGACAGGCTTGCCTCATCCGTTTACGGCTTTGCTCCTGGCAACTGTTAACGATGGCTCTGAAGAGCATGTCTCGGGATGTGTTTTGTTCAAGAATATTTCTCAACCGGGTGCTTTCCCCGACGAAAATGCCTGCGAGATGAAACGTTTGTGGGTTCGCCCGCAGTATCGCGGCTTAGGTATAGGCAGACTGCTGGTAATGACCTTGCTGGACGAGGCTCGGAGACAAGGATTTAGTGCGATGTACCTCGACACTCTTCCGGCAGCAATGAAGGTTGCTCATGCCATCTATCTCGATCTTGGCTTTCAAGCTGTCGAAAGATACAACGATAATCCCGTTCCTGACGTTGTCTTCTACCGCCGGGAGCTATAAGCAGAGCATTCTCACGCTAGTTTGTTTTTCAGCAGATCGTTCACCGTTGCAGGATTTGCCTGCCCTCGGCTCGCTTTCATCACCTGGCCCACTAAGAACCCGAGCAGTGCTGTCTTTCCGCCTCTGTACTGCTCAACTTGTTTCGGGTTCGCCGCAATCACGTCATCAGCCAGTTTGTCCAACGCGCTCACATCGGAAATCTGACGCAGCCCTTCGCGATCCATAATTGCTGCAGGCGCATCCCCGGTGGCAAACATCTTCGGCAAGATATCCTTTGCCAGCTTTCCCGAAAGCTCGCCCTTACCGATCAGCGCCACGAGTTCACCCAGATGCTTTGCCGGAATGGGCGACTCGACAATCTCTTTTCCATCGGCCTTTAACAAAGCCATCAGGTCCCCTATGACCCAGTTCGCCGTGTTCCGCCCATCGCCGCTTATTTTCACCGCTTCTTCAAAGTAATCACCGGTGTCACGGGTCAGCGTTAGAACCTGCGCGTCATATTCGCGCAGACCGTAAGTGGTTACAAACCGCTCGCGGCGGTCTGTGGGCAACTCCGGCAATCTGGATCGAACCTCATGAAGCCAGTGTTCGCTGACACGCAACGGGGTCAGATCCGGTTCGGGAAAGTAGCGGTAATCGTGAGCCTGTTCCTTGCTCCGCATCCCTACGGTCCTGCCCGAGTCGGCATTGTATAGCCGAGTCTCCTGCGTTACTCTGCCGCCCGATTCAATCAACTCCACCTGGCGCTCAATCTCGTACTCTACGGCCAGTTTCAAAAAGCGAAAGGAGTTCAAGTTTTTCACTTCCGCTTTCGTCCCAAACCCAGGTGCGCCACGCAATCGCACCGAGACGTTCGCATCGCAACGCAACTGCCCCTTCTCCATGTCACAGTCCGAAACGCCGATGTATTGCAGCATCTGCTTCACTTCCGTGACGTACGCGTATGCTTCTTCAGACGACCGCATGTCAGGCTCGCTGACAATCTCGATCAACGGCGTACCTGAACGGTTCAGATCCACGTAGGTGCATTCATCCGAATCGCGGAAGCCGTCATGAATGCTCTTGCCCGCATCGTCTTCCATGTGCACGCGAGTCACCCCGATGCGTTTCTTGCCAGCTTCGGTCAGAACGTCAACGTAACCGTGCTCTGCCAGAGGCTCATCATATTGCGAAATCTGATAGCCTTTGGGCAGGTCCGGGTAGAAATAGTTCTTGCGCGCAAAACGTGAGAACGGATTGATCCTGCACCGCAGAGCGATTGCGGCGCTGAGAGCAGCCTCCACGACCTGGCGGCTTAAAACGGGCAACGCTCCGGGAAGCCCGAGACAAACGGGACACACATTGCTGTTCGGATCGGCGCCAAATTCCACCGGACAGCTGCAAAAGATCTTGGTCTTCGTACCGAGTTGGACGTGCACTTCCAGCCCGATCACAGGCTCGTATTTGGTCATGATCTCCTGGGAAGCAAGCACGCTCGACATCTTTCGATTGTAAAGCGAAGATCGCTTCCAGGCACTCAGCTGTCGCGGTAAGCTGGTCCCTACATCTCAACTCAAAGAGGTCTCCGTGTATAGAACCCTTCTGACCGCTCTGCCTTTTCTTGCAATCTCCGCTTTTGCCGACTCCCAGGGACCGCTCCTGCTTCAAAGGCCAGCGCTCAGTCAAACGCAGATTGTGTTTGAGTATGGAGACGACCTGTGGAGCGTGCCCCGGCAGGGCGGCGAAGCGACCCGCCTGACAGCTAGCCCGGGCATTGAAACGGGTCCTGTATTTTCTCCCGATGGCGCGCGCATCGCCTTTCAAGGCGAGTACGACGGTAACGTCGATGTTTACGTAATGCCCTCTGCCGGGGGTGAACCGAAGCGCCTCACCTGGCATCCTGGCGCAGATACTCCAGTCAGCTGGACTCCCGATGGCAAGAACATCCTGTTTCGTTCCTCACGGCTCAGTTACTCGGTATTCCCTCGGCTCTTCACCGTACCTGCCGATGGCGGCTTCCCCACGCCGATTGATCTGCCGACAGCCTTCGACGGTGGCTATTCTCCTGATGGGCGCGAGCTCGCCTACATGCCTATCGCACCAGCCTTTGACATTTGGAAACGGTATCGTGGCGGACGCACAACTCCGCTCTGGATCGCTCAGCTCTCCACCGACAAAGTTGAGAAGGTTCCTCGCGACAATTCGAACGACTTCAACCCGATGTGGGTCGGAGATCACGTCTACTTTCTCTCCGACCGCAATGGCCCCGTGACTCTGTTCGAATATGACATCAGATCGAAGAAGATCTCGCAGCTACTTGCCAACAACGGGCTCGACTTCAAATCCGCAAAAGCTGGTCCGGGCGGCATTGTTTATGAGCAGTTCGGCGACATTCACCTGTTCGATCTGAAAACCGGGAAGGAGCACCGAGTCGAGGTTCACATCTCGGCCGATATTCCAGGCCTGCGCCCAACGTATCTCAAAGTCGCCTCCAAAACTTCGAATGCCGCCATCTCACCCACCGGCCTTCGCGCCGTTTTCGAAGCACATGGCGAAATCCTCACAGTTCCCGCCGAAAAAGGCGACATCCGCAACCTGACAAACACGGTCGCTGCCGCCGAACGAAATCCCTCCTGGTCTCCGGACGGCAAACGCATAGCCTACTTCTCCGATGAATCGGGCGAATACGCGCTCCACCTTCGGCAGCAGACCGGCATGGGAGCAGTCGAAAAGCTCTCGCTCGGCACACCCCCAGCCTTCTACTACGATCCCGCCTGGTCCCCCGACAGCGCTAAAATCGCCTACCGTGATAGCAACTTGAAGCTCTGGTATATCGATCTTGTTGCAAAGAAGCCGGTCTACATCGACGCCGATACGTACGACACACCTACGCGTGCACTCAACCCGAACTGGTCACCCGATAGCAAGTGGATCGCCTACACGAAGATCCTGAAGAACCATCTGCGAGCCTTATTTGTCTACTCGATCGTAGACGGCAAGACTCACCAGATCTCGGATGGGATGAGCGATGCCGAGAATGCCAGTTTCGACAAGAATGGCAAGTATCTCTATTTCACCGCCAGCACCAATCTGGGTTTATCCTCTGCCTGGCTCGATATGTCGAGCGAGGAGCATCCGGTGCGCCGCAGCGTTTACCTGGTAGTTCTCGGCAAGAACGAACCGTCTCCTCTCGCGCCTGAGAGCGACGAAGAGAATGCCGCCAAAGAGCCGACTCCGCCAGACAAGAAGGCCATCGCTCTTTCCGTTGGTGACCAGGCGCAAGAGGCGCCAGCAAACCCCACGACGGCGGGCGACGAAACGATCGCCTCGAAACCAGCAGCGAAGGCTAAAACACCTGAGGTGAAAATCGACTTTGATGACATCGGACAGCGCGTAATCGCTCTTCCCATACCGGAGCGCGACTACGATGCGATCGCCAGTGGGAAGACGGGAACTCTTTTCCTGCTGGAACATGTGGAGACGCGCCTGCCGCCCTCTGCCGGAACGCTCTATAAGTTCGAGCTAAAGACCCGCAAAACGGACAAGCTGATCGACGGCGTGATGTGGTTCGACATCTCCTTCAACGGGGAAAAATTACTCTATCGCCAGAACCGGACTAACTGGATCATCGCCGGCACCGCAGCTCCGCCCAAGCCCGGCGAGGGTCTGCTTAAAATTGCCGACGTGGAGGTTCGTGTCGACCCTCGTGCCGAATGGAAGCAGATGTACAACGAAGTTTGGCGTATCGAGCGCGACTTCTTTTATGACCCGAATCTGCACGGCCTCAACCTGGCAGATGCCAAAGCCAAATACTCGCATTATCTCGACGGTCTTTCCAGCCGCGGCGATCTCAACTACCTCTTCGGTGAAATGCTCGGTGAGCTCTCTGTCGGCCACCTGTTTGTCCGGGGAGGCGAGCTGCCCGAAATCAAGCGCTTCAAGGGCGGCCTGCTCGGCGCCGACTACGTCATTGATCGGAACCGCTATCGCTTCACGCGTGTATACAACGGTGAGAACTGGAATCCAACTCTCCATGCACCCCTTACGCAGCCAGGGGTCAACGTGAAGGCCGGGGAATACCTCCTTGCTGTGAATGGCCGTGAACTGACGGCCGCCGAAAATCTCTATAGCTACTTTGAAGAGACTGCAGCCAAATCCATCCTACTCAAAGTCGGCCCTAATCCCGACGGCGCCGGTTCGCGTGAGGTGATCGTTGTGCCCCTTGAGAATGAGTTCGGGCTGCGCAATCTGGCCTGGATAGAAGAAAACCGCCGCAAGGTCGATAAGCTGAGCGGCGGCAAACTCGCTTATGTCTATCTGCCCAATACAGCCCAAGGCGGATTTACGAATTTCAATCGCTACTACTTTGCTCAGGTCGGGCACGAAGGCGCGGTCATTGACGAACGCTTCAACGGGGGCGGACAGATCGCCGATTACATAGTCGACAATTTGCGACGCACGCAAACCAACTTCTTCATGACCCGTGCCGGTGAGCCTTTTACCACTCCTCAGAACGCCATTTTCGGCCCCAAGACAATGATCATTAATGAATACGCCGGCTCCGGAGGAGACGCTATGCCTTGGCTATTTAAGAATCAGCACGTAGGCTCCCTCGTCGGAAAGCGCACCTGGGGCGGTCTGGTAGGCATCTTCGGTTTCCCGGAACTGATGGACGGAGGCACCGTGACTGCTCCGAACCTGGCGTTCTACAACTTGAAAGGCGAATGGGATGTGGAGAACCATGGAGTCTCGCCCGATGTTGAAGTTGATTACGACCCTGCCGCGGTCAAAGCAGGTCACGATCCTCAGCTTGAGAAGGCGGTGCAAGTGGCCATGGAGCAATTGAAGGAGAATCCGCTTCCGCATTATCAGCGCCCGGCTTTTCCCAACTATCACCGTGAGCCGGTTTCTGCTTCCACCAGGTAAAAAATTGTGTTATGACTGAAGGAGAAGGAAACAGCAGGTCGTGCTGCCGCTCCTTCTCGTATTCAAGCTAACGGCGTTTCCACCGCAGCTTGAGCACGATGGTCCCAAAGAACGAGACCACCTTCAGTACGAGGTGCATGTAACATCACCCCCTGCGGTAAGCAGGATTGAAAGGCCGGCACCGTTAACGCCGGCCGATCGCTAGCCGCCCATGGGTGCAGCTGCGTTTGCTACGATTCCTTCCAATCTGGTCCGCATATTCACTCGCTAGCTGTTTCGGTGGGCCAATCTCAGTGAGACACGGAAATCCTCAAAGTAGAAGCATATTACCCCGGGCTGCGTGGATCAACTCCGTTGGAGTATGGCCTGAATACACCCAGGTCTTCTTTTCGAGAAACTAAGTCAGGCGGCTGTATTCCGGGTGCGACAGCAATCCGTTCGAAAGCGAGTTCAGCACCGTTTTCAAGCCTGTCGTGAATTACACTTAGATCTTTAAGGCCTAGGTACTTGACAGAAACGGTCTTATAATCAGTATTTAGATAGTCTAACTCGCGTTCTCGGCCGAGGCGAACTGCGTTCAGATATGCTTCTTCTGCAGACTTGGCATTAATTAACACCAGGGCAACTTCGATCTCGTATGGCTCGTTACCCTCAACAACAATACTCGTAACAATGTTGGCTAAGAACCACTCCGCATCTTCTGGCATAAATCCCATTAGTTACTTACCTGTTACTGAATCTCTTAATTATTAGTAATTTTGCCGTTTCCTAACATTACGGCAGCCTAACGCCTTCTGAGTTTGAACAATCCTTGCTGCCTTAACAGTGTCCCCGGCACTTTTTTGCTTCATTTAATAGGTGCTGGAGCGCCTGGCACTGTGTATTCATCCTGAACTTATCCTGTTGGATCTCGTCCATGATCCCGGTGTCAGCCTGATTGCTTTGACTTCGGGACATCTGAATGATAGATTCCAGCGCTGCGGCCGCAGCAATTGCCAACGCCCCTCCTCTGATGACCGCGCAGGGGATTGTTGTCGGGCCGATTGTTGGACAGTTGCGGGCAAGTTCCGCGGCGTCAGCAGCCTCATCGAATGTGGCTTGGAAGTAGTCGGCGTTCTGACAAGCGAGAGTCCAATTAATTGAATTGAATTCAACGTCACCGTATGCGTTCGCGGAGTAACCAAGATCAGGGTTGGTTTCAAATAGCTCCGGCGAGGCATTGTCGTCAACTACTGTCAGCAGTTGATTACTAAGACTGCCAAGATAGATCTCTTGGGAGGAAACTTGAGTGCTGTAGCCCAAGAGGAACCAATCCCAAAATCCTCCATTAAGGCTAGGACCTGGATCACCGGGATCGGTGGAAATACTGAAACCAAGCGGATCCAAATAACTTTCATTACCGGCATAATCAACTATTGTCTGTATTGCAGACGCAATGTGGGTACTGTTGGCCGAATAAGTACATCCTGGCCGGAAACGGAAGTGATCCGGCACCCACCAACCCGTTTACACCGCTGTCAAACACTGCAGTTTCGCCGGTGTTGTTATTCCTCAAGTCCCCCGAAGTATTAGATGTGTACCCACCAGGGGCAGTAGTAGTGCCTGTCGCAGTAACAATGCCATTTGCAAAATCAGCATACAGCTCTAATGTTCCTGGTGCACCCGTGCCCGGTGCACCGGCGACAGAGGGAAGAAGTACAATATCCCACTGTTGATTAGCTCCTCCTAAGTAGTCAAATTGCTGAATGGGTGTCCCGTTTGACTGAGAATAATCGGTGTCATCCAGCACTCTGCCGCTATTCACATTTTTTACTTCGAAAAAGCCATTTCCTGTAGGTACAAGCCACCATTTCTGATTACCGTTCCCCAGGTAATCCCGCTATTGGATCAAGCCGCCGTTCGAGGTAGATCCTAGCCTAACGTCGAGAACTTTGCCGGTATTGCCACTTTTAATTTCGAAGCTACCATCAAGTAGCGGTATAAGAAGCCACTGCTGGCTCCATCCTCCTACGTAGTCCGATTGCTGAATCGGAGCGCCATTGTCGCGAAAGGAAGACTGCACCTCCAAGGCTTTACCACTCAGCACATTCACGAACTTGTAACTCTGAGCCTCTGATGCAGTAGTTCCCAATAAGTAGGAACATGAGCGCTCCCGCAACCAAATGGACGGGTTAGTAAAACTTGAAGCTCATCGCAATATCACCCCATTAAGATTTTTGCAATACTAGCATCAAAAATAGGGTTAGCGAACAATATCGCATAGACGTGGCCAGGCGCCTGTGATTGCCTTGATCCTTACGTGAAAAGGCCACCATCACTAGACCACGCTATCTAATTAAAGCGGCCATTACTCATCAAAAGATAAACTTCAGCTGATACCGGATCGAACGCGCGCCACCATCCGCATACCCTGGTTGTAGAAACCGGCCGGGTGCGCTGCTGGTCACGTTTGCCGCGATGGTCGTGCTTCCGCTGTCAAAAGGGCTGACGCTCGCGATTCCGTACTGCCGGTGATTGAACAAGTTGAAAAACTCCGCCCGAAACTCCAGGTGCATCCGCTCAGTCAGGTTAAAAATTTTGGTCAGATCGGAATCGAAATTATTCAAAATCGGAGTGCGTACTGTATTCCGGCCCAGGTTGCCCGTTGCGCATGGCGTCATGGTCGAAATGCAGGATGGAAGTCCGATGTACATTGCACTGGATGCCGCAATCGCCGCTCCGGTGTCGCCGTTAATGTAGCCCGTTGAACTGGTCGCACTCGGCACGGCACGAACTCCAGGAGTTCCGCTCGGATTGTAGTTTGGCCGGTCGTAGTTTCCTCCAATGCCGTCTGCATCCACCCCGTTCGTAATGTTCAGCGGCGCACCGGATTCCATGGTGTAGATTCCCGAGATCTGCCAACCACCGGCAATATGGCCCAATACACCTCGCTGCGTGCGCATGAAAGGCAACTCGTATACCGACGTGATCGACGTTCGATTCGGACGATCGTAGTAAGACAGTCCCCAGTCGCTGGTCAGTCCGCCAAAGATCGAGGGCACCGCTGTACTCTGCTGGTTGTTATTTCCCGTTGTGCTGAAGATATCGCTGCCGTTGTCCAGGAACTTAGAACGCGTATAGGAAAGGCTGAAGAGTAGGTTGTTTACAAATCGCCGGTTCACGCTTAACTGACCCGCATTGTATTTTGAGCTGCCGCCGTTTGTCCGTATGTTGCGGGCGCCTTGCAGCGGATCGAGCCTCGTTGTGTAAGTCTTGTTCAAAACGAAATTTGCTGCGCTATATCCTGCCGGAAACTCTTGCAACGACGTCGGCACAATCGGGTTCAAATCCTCTGTCGCAAACAGTCTGATTCCGCGCGTGCCGACATACGAAGCGTCAACGACAAATTTGCCCGGCAACTCCCGTTGGAAACCCGCCGACCAATGCATGTAATACGGGTTCACCAGGTTCACTAAAGCAAGTGTCTGGCTGGATAGCGGACTGAAGACTCCGGTCGTGGGCAGGCTTTGTGACAGGTTTGCTAATCCGCGAGGAGACGCCGTGCTCGTGGTTGACGGAATGGTGGTCGATACGTTATTCGGCGCAGAAGCGACAGCATTCGACGCGATGTTGTTAAAGAATGAGTCATAACCCATCGAGAAGCCTGCCCGAAAGACCGTCTTCTTATTGCCGAACAGTCCGAGTGGTCCCGATCCGGCCGGAGAGTACGCCAATCCCACACTGGGCGACCAGTTATTCATGTCGCTATTGACATGATTGGGCTGGCTGTAAGGAACCGTGATAGTGACGGGGTTTACGTTAAATAATCCTGTGTACGCTGGAGTCCGCAAAGAATCGATCGGATCTCCAAAAAACTCGTAGCGGCCGCCCATGGAAACGGTCAAATTGTCCGTCGCGCGCCAGCGGTCCTGCAGAAAGTAGGCTTGGCGAAATAATTTAGGATAGTAACTA
>CAXTMN010000091.1:12821-20363 GCA_964245395.1 uncultured Bryobacteraceae bacterium | reverse complement strand
GAGCGGTGGGCGGGGCCGAGTCGTTTCCGATATCGCAAGATCAGCGGAACACGGCGCGAGGGCAGCTTAGATACCAGGTTTCCCCCCGGGTTTGGATAACATCATCGGCAGAATACGGGAGCGGCTTACCGTCCGAGGTTGACGGAAGCGAAAGTTTGAGCAATCTACAGGCGCAATATGGGACGGCCATCCTCAACCGGGTAAATCTGGCTGCTAACCGGGTTCGACCGAATTTCTCCTTGGACTTGGGAGCCGGAATCGATCTCTGGAAAAAGGAAAAAGCGGCTTTGCGGTTACAAGGCGACATCGAAAACCTGACGGACAAATTGAACGTAATTAACTTTGCGGGCTTGTTTTCAGGGACGGCAGTTGCGCCGCAGAGGAGCGGAAATGTGCGTCTCTCGTTCAGCTTCTAAAACAAGAGGACTGATGCCTACACGCATCAGTCCTCTTGTTAGCGCTTTGTATTGATATTGCTTAGCGACGATAGAAGCCGCGTCCATAAAACACGCCGCCATAAAAGGGGCGATAGAAACGAGGCCCTACAAATAAAGAGAACGACGGTCCCCCGAATGGGTAAGCGTAGGGGTAACCGTAATAGCCTCCATAGTAGCCGCCGTATGGATATCCAAACCCTGGCGCGCCTGCACCGTAAACTGCTGGACCAGGCCTGGTATTCATCACGGGTGGCCGGTCATACTCATTCGGCTGAATGTAGCGGAAAGCCTGGGGAGCACGGTCGGTAGAGATGCTAACCGGTGCTTCGATTCGGAAGGTGAGCTCCTGCTCTGGATAGATCACGCTCGGGCGGCCGCGTGTGAGAAGAACACCGATGGTACTGGCAGCAGCTCCAGCACCAGCTCCAATGGCTGCTCCAGCACCGCCGCCAGCTGCCGCGCCGATGATGGCTCCCACTGCGGTTGTGCCTCCAATTGCACCTGCGTCTCTGCCGATGGTTGTGTCGGCCTTGCGGCTGATGAGTTGGGATTGAAGCGGGATCTGTTGGCCGTCGACTAGCGACAACTCGGTCAGCTGCACTTTCAGCCGCGCAACGCCTTCAATGCGGCCTCCCTTTTGTGATTCGACCACACGTCCTCCGATCGTCTGTCCCGGTTCTGCAACGACAACTCCGTTGACGACTAAAGGCTGAACAAGGGTAGCCGAGAAGGCATCACCCGGCTGATTCCTGTCCGTAGAAACCAGCTGGTTCGCGCGAACAGTAAGGAACGTTCCGGCAGGTACCGTCAGGACAGAGGGAACAGGAGCTGCGGGTGGCGCGTTGTACTGAGCCTGATTGTTTAGCGGGTACTGCTGCTGATTAGCCGGATACTGCTGATTGGAAGGGTACGGCTGATTCGCCTGCGTCTGTTGACCAGCCTGAGACTGTTGACCAGTGGGATACGGCTGGCTTCCGGGATACGGCTGTGGCGCCGGATACGACTGGCCTGCAGGATACGGCTGTGGCGCTGACTGCTGATTAGCTGGGTAGGGCTGGTTTGGTGCGCCCTGGTCGTAAGCAAGCGACGGCTGATTTGGCTGTGGGTCGCCGACTCGTCGCCAGCCACCCGTTGAAGCCGTTGACTGATCCTGCCCAAAAGCAAGAGTACCGGCGGCCAATAGTCCAACGCAAACCCAGGATGAAACGATTTGATAAGGACGAAATTCTGAACTCTTCATGACTTCCTCAATAACCTCGACGATCTACTCTATGCACGCGTTTCGCCAATCGCGAGTCCGAGATAACAGTTTCAGAATCAATGATTTACAAAGTGAAGTCTCGGCTGCAAACCACCGCAGCTGGTGCTTTTGAACCACAAATCAAAACATGATCTTCAGCGAGAACTGAATCTGGCGGGAGTTCGTGGCAGTCCGGTTGATCTCTCCAAACCCTGAGCCCTCCATCGTGTTTGCGGGCAAACCCATGTTGACAATATTGAAAAGGTTGAAGAACTCGGATCGTAATTGCAGTTGAGCTAGTTCTCTCCCCGATTTACTTCCAAGAGGAGTGTCTTTGATCAGGGCGAAATCAAAATTGTAGAGAGCAGGTCCTCGGAAAGTATTTCGGCCGAGGGTGCCGAAAGTGCCCTGATGAGGGCCGCTACCGCCGGGGACGTTGATCGGGATCAGGAAGAGGGAAGAGTTCTCGGGGCCCAAGCCGAAATAATCCTCACGGATTTTACGACTGGTGGATAGAACGGGCCGCCCGATCTGATCCGGCCGGTCAACGCCATTTGACCCAACCCCGGTTTGTTGTACGCCTGAATAGACAGAGAAAGGTGCGCCGCTTGTCAAGGTCGAGACGCTCAGCAATTGCCACCCGCGTGTGACTTTTGGGCTGAGGAAATGGAGCGGCGAGATACGTTCGGCATGCAGGTCCTGAATGGCGGAAAGGGTAAAAGCATGCGCCACGTCAAAACTGGATGGGCCTTTCTCGCTGCGGGTGTCGAACGGATTCTGAGGGGATGCTGGTGCAACTGCTCCAGCAGCGCCACTCACGAATCCTCCAATGACCGTGCTGACATCATCGAGAGACTTTCCCCAGGTATAGCTGGCCTGGATGTGGGGGCCGTGCGGAACCGTTCCTTCGAGTGATGTTTGAAGCGCATGGTAGCTGGAATGCGAGCGATTGGTCATCAGAGTCTCTGTGCCAAAACCACCCGTCGCTTGGGCCGATGAATCAAATTGCGTGTAGGGAGCAAACCCCGGACTCGCGCCTGGATAACCGTTCGGGTAATTGATCGCTGGAAGGCTGACTCCAGCAGTTCCTACGTAGGCGGCGTTAGCGGTCAGACTATTGAAGTGACGTTCGATCGCGAGACTCCAAGTGCCCAGGTAGGCATTCCGGAAATCCTGGGAAATGGCATTTACATTCAGAGGCGTTATTTGGTGACTCGGATTCAAGGCTGCGATGCCACGCTCGAAACGAGTAATATCCCAGACTGTGTTGGGCGGAACTGCTTTTGAATCGTTGCTTGCCAGGATATTGGCCCCGGCGGGCGTGTAGACACCGGGCAGATTTTCCGGCGCGATCCGCACCCCGAAAAGAAGCGGTGCATTGGGTGAAGCAGTCAGCCGTGGGTAGTCGACATACGGAGCTGCGCCCGTTAGCATGTTGTCTTGCCAAATGTTAGGCGGAATTGTGGTGATACCACCGCCAGCTCTGACGGAGAGGTTCGGAGCGGCAAGCCATCCCAGTCTCACTCGCGGTCCCCAGTCGTTCGCGCTTAACTGGTAGCGAGGTTGTGGATTGATCAGGTACTCCTGCTCCGGCACGCTTGCCCCACTGATGAACCGCACGCCTGCAGTTCGGTTGGCACGTTCGCTGATCGGGGTATAGAGTTCGTAGCGGAGCCCGTAGTCGAGTACAAAGCGGTCCGAGATCTTCCACGAGTCCTGGGCAAAGAAGTCAATGTTATAGCGGGAAACAGCCGCAACCCCGATCTGATCGCCCTGAGGGAAGTCGGGCGGCGCCACGGCCTGAGTGTAGGAAAAGGCGCTGCCCGTGAGCAGTGCGGACAAGGTATCGGGAAGCGGATCGCCGGGGTTAATCTGATGCGCTCCAGAAAGAGATCTGATGGTTACGGGCGAGTAGGCCGTGCCGCCGCCGAAGGTGTACTGGCCGTTGGGCGCAGTGCCGAAGTAGGTGGTATCTCGATTCATGCGAAACTCCCCGCCTGCCTTAAGGGTGTGTTTACGGGTTGTCCAGGAGACGTTCTGACGGCCTTGGAATAAGTTGCTCACGGCCGCGATTACCGAGCCGCCTGCCGCGTTAAATGGCTCATAGAGACCATCGCCAAAGGTAAGAGCAGGATCGGTTCGATCGGGAGTTGGAAACGAGGGCGTGGTCCGGGTGAAGCTCACCGACGAATCCGAGATAAGATTCGCGGTCATAGCCCGCGTCCACCTGAGCCCTGCATTCGTTTGATGGTCGACGTAAAGCACGGCGAAATTCCGGTCGATTGCGGTTTGATCCGGGTTCGTTGTCGGGCCAGTCAGATTGTCGGTCGTGTAGCGGAAAAAGAGCGAGTCCTTCTCCGACAGTTTATGGTCCAATCGGCCCGAGAACTGATCGGCATCGGTGGTGACCTTAGAGGAAGTTGCAAAGGTGCGTGCGCCGAAGCTTCCTTGCGGATCATTCGGCAGAGGGTAGCGGTTCAGGAGAGCAGCCAATCTTGCGTTCACGGGAACCAGAAGGGTGTCGCCCGGAAAAGCCGTCGTATCCAAGCCTGCGCGTTCGGCCGCGGTCGGGACTGGGAGAACCTGAGTGGTCCCCAGCACCTGACGAAATCCTTGATATTCGGCAAAGAAGAATGTTCTGTCGTGACCGCTGTAAAGACGAGGAATCACAACTGGACCGCCCACGGTAAAGCCAAACTCGTTTCGGCGAAAGGGTGGAATACGTTCCGGGTTTATAACGGAACGCCGATCGAAGAAGTTGCGGGCATCCAACGCCGAATTGCGGAGAAATTCAAACAAGGAGCCGTGGAGCGAATTTGTTCCGGAGCGCGTAACGATGTTCGTGAATCCAGCCGCACCTTGTCCGATTTCAGCAGGCATCCAGCCAGAGGACGATTGAATCTCTTCCACGGCGTCGACATTAAGGTTAGTGAAGGTAGCGCCACCCATCTCCGGGTCGCTGATATCGAGGCCGTCCAAGGCAAACACCGCCTCTACACCGCGTTGGCCGTTAATGGCGAATTGTTGAGTGAAGTTGGTGGCGCCGTTGGCATCCGTCATGGTTCCGGCAGCCAGAAGAAGCAGCTGACTGAAATCACGCTTGTTCAGAGGTATCTCAGAGACGGAGCGTGCAGACAGGTTCTCGCCTCCGCCCGCGGAGGAGGTTTCAAGGTTGGCAACGGACAATGAATCACCTTCTGAAATGACGATGTCAGCAGCGTTGGTTCCGGGCAGGTCAAGCTTGCCGGAATAAGTCAGATGCCGGCCGTTTGCCTGGACCGATAGTTCGTAACGTCCGGGTGGCACGGCGGCGAACTGGTAGGCTCCGTCAGGGCGAGTAACGGCTGACAAGCTAGCATGCCCAAAGTGCAATGAGACAACAGCGTGGGAAACGGCTGCTCCAGACCGGTCATGCACCATGCCATGCCACTGAACAGGCGCATTCTGCGACCAGAGTATGGGCGCGACAAGTAGCGCGATCACGGAACGCATCAGTCCACGATATCGCTGCGCTCCTGCGGCGTCAGACTCGCTTTAGTCCGGAGCCTCCGTTTCCGATTCAAGCGCATTAGCCTCAAGCGCATTAGCTTCAAACTTGGAGCGGAAGTAATGAACGGTCGATTTCGCCGCGAGACCGAGAACGATAATCAGTGCGAGTGCAAGTGCAGTTCCCTTCAGTGTTAAAGCCGAGGCGATCACGAGCAGGGCATAGAGGAAAATCGCGGTTCTAAAACCGATGAGCGTGCGCTCTGATTCGGGTGCGCTCATTGGGTAGGCATGTTGTAAGCAAACGAGAATGCCAGCCGTACTTGGAAACCTTTGAAGTCGGCGGGGAGGGGCGGTAGAGGATTGGACATGCTGAGCCCCGAGACTGCGGCGCGGTCGAGCGGGTCCGAGCCGGATGAACTGCTAAGCACCAGCTTCGGAATGCTGCCATTACGGTCGATGATGAACTCGAGGGTCGTTCGGCCATGGACTGTTCCCAGGCGTGCACTCTCAGGAATAACGCGACGCCAGTTGGAGCGTACGATCTGTAGAATCTCAGCAAGATACTTGCGGAAGTCTGCACCTTGCGGATCGCTTTGCAGTTCCACCGCCGCGCCAGCATGCCGGTCTCCGGGGCGAGCGAGAGAGCCGGGGGTGGCCGGCGCCATTTCCATCGGGCTGTCGTCACTCATCACCATATGTTGACCGTTGCCTTCTTGGACCGGCTTGCTGACCGGCGGCTGCAGATCGGGTTTGGGAGGCCGTAAGGTTGGGTGAAGATTGGGCGGGGCCTCGGAACCAACATTCTGAAATGGCGATTGCGAAGTTTGGGGCGGAGCAGAAGGAGGCTTGGGCAGTCCAGCGATTGTTCCAGGAACTGGAGCATTGGTGGCATTGGTAACCACCTTCGGTATTTCGGGAGGCGGCTGTGGAAGGATCTGTGCAGGAGTGTTCTTCGCCACCTGAGCGTTCTCGACTTCTTTGGGCATCTCGAAATGCCGGGTACTTGGCCGTGAAGGAGACGGGCGAGCCAGCGCGCTGTCGGTTGCCAGCAGGGCCGCTAGATCGATGCTCTTCGACACTGTCTGTCGATTGGGCGCTCGTTGTGTAAGAAGGTTCGGGGGCAGGTAGAGCGGGATATGGCGAACGATCACCCGATGAGTTATCGGGACTTTACCTGCAAAAGCGGGCAACTGAATCGAAAACCAAAACAGGCCAATATGGGAAAAGATGGAGGCGGCGAGAACTGCTATCCACTGACGCCGAGGTCGTTCTGCCGGCCAGTGGCGCGTCAGGTCCAACTCGAAATCTTGATCCTCGGCCGATGCGGACACGGGATGGGATTCAGAACTCATGCTGCAGGTTTCCGAATGACGCTTTCAGCTGAAGGAAGGTTGCCCGGCCCCCGTTGATAACTCATTGCTTGCGACGCAGAGTGCTTGTAACTAAGTCAGCGTGCTCCTTGATTTTAGCAAGTATGGACTCCGCTACCAGAAGCGCGCGGGCGGCCGCAAAGCCATCCACCTTGGGAACCGAACGGTCATGTACTGCGCTCAAAAAAGCTTCCAGCTCAAGCTGCAAAGGTTCGCCACGCTCCACCGCGAGCGGGTTGAAACCGATGGACCCATTTTGGATTCCGAGGCGGGTGGCATCCTGACGTTTATAGTCGAGCGAAAGGTATTCGCCCGGTTGGAAGAGGCGGAGTTTGCGGACTTGTTCAATAGAAACTCGGCTGGCGGTCAAGTTTGCAATGCAACCGCTCGGAAAAGCGAGACGTACGTTAGCGATGTCTACTTTGGGGGAGAGCACGGAAATGCCTGCGGCGCGGACTTCGTTTGGAATCTCTCCCGTAAAACCCAAAACAACCTCCAGATCGTGGATCATCAGGTCGAGAACAACATCGATATCCAAGCTGCGAGGTGTGAATATGCTTAACCGGTGGACTTCAAAAAACAGAGGAATTGTCAAAGCCTTCTCGACGGCCGCGACTGCGGGATTGAAACGTTCCAGATGACCAACCTGCAGGATTCTGCCGCAATCCTCTGCTAAATGCGCCAGGCGCTCGCCTAGCAAGGACGTCTCTGCAATGGGCTTTTCCACCAGCACATCGATCCCAGCTTTGAGCAAAGCAACCGTTAAGTCGTAGTGAGTGATTGTGGGAGTAGCAACCACAGCGGCATCGATGTCTCCCATCACCGGCGTGATCTCGGCGAATGCCGTTGAGCCGTACTCGTTTGCCAGCTGTTGCGCACGTAAGCGGTCAGAGTCGACGATTGCGCGAAGGTCAATGCCGGGCATCTTGCTAAGGACGCGGGCGTGGTTTCGGCCGAAGGCTCCGGCCCCAATAACAGCGATGCGGATTGGCGACTTCATACGGAC
>CAXTMN010000091.1:8252-12811 GCA_964245395.1 uncultured Bryobacteraceae bacterium | reverse complement strand
GACGGTTCCTTTACCGGATAACCCGCTGCAGTGATCCCGGCTGCGTTGGCTCGCGCGACCAGTTCGTCCCGATCGAGAAGAAGAGTTCGTCCTGCGTCAACCGCCAGAGCTGTCGCGCCAGTCTCGATCATTGTTTCGATCGTAGTAAGACCCACTACGGGTACATCGAAAAGCAGGTGGGCGCGCCCACTGGAAGCTTTGACCAGCCGCAGCGGCTTCCCGCCCACGAGAGAAGCAGCGCGCCGGAGCATCGCATCGGTGCCCTCCATCGCCTCGGCGGCAACACAGGCCATTTCGCTGACGGCAACCGACTGCCCAATGTCGGCGGTGGCGAGAACGGACGAAACGCGGCGTCCGTAGCGGATATCAGCCTCTTCTTCCTTCGAAGGCTTACGCTTTGTGAAAACTCCTTCCGGCGCAAGCAAGTTTTTGAGTAGACGCGTCGAGTCGACCAGTTCGATGCCTTCTTCGCGAAGGATTTTTTGGATACCACCGATTAGGGCGGCAGTGTTCTTCTGCTTAAGAGAAGTAAGCAGCTTGAGAAGACGCCAATCAGGTTTGACCGACGAGAAAAGACTGACATGCTTGACCTGCCCGGTCATCATTACTTCCGAGACAGATTCGGATTTGAAGATGTCGATCAGTTTGCCGAGTTGGCCGATATTAATCCAATAAATTGATTTCACGAATCGGGCAAGATCCGGATTAGCCTCGTTCTCTATGGCGACGACCACAACATGATGACCTTCGCGCTGGGCAGTCTGAAGGGCAAGAAGCGGAAAACGTCCGTTTCCAGCGATCATTCCGTATCGTTGAGGAGAGCCGTTTGGCAAAGCTTGATCCTACTTGAGAAAGCCGTGGCGGGAACTGCGAATAAATTCGAGCAGGGTTTGCACTTCATCGGTCAACGGGATCTCTTCTTCAATCCGGCTGAGTGCCTGGGTCGTGTTCAGCCCGGAGCGAGTGAGAATGCGCAAGGCGTTCTGAAGCGGTTCAATCGATTCGGTGCCGAAGCCGGAGCGCTCCAGTCCAACTTTGTTGGCGCCGAAGACCTCCGTCTGGTGATCGGTTGCAGTGATCGAATACGGCAGAACGTCCTGCTTGATCACACTATAGCTGCCAACCATGGAATGAGCGCCGATACGGCAGAACTGGTGAATAGCGCTTAAGCCACCGATATTCGCATGGTCTTCGACAACCACATGGCCAGCAAAGGTAACTCCGTTCGCAACGATGGTTCCGTTCCCTATTCGGACATCGTGGGCCACATGTATGTAAGCCATCAAGAGATTGCCATCGCCAATCGAGGTGATCATTCCCCCACCTTCGGTTCCGCGATTGATGGTGACGAATTCGCGGATGGTATTTCGATTTCCGATGCGAGTTTCCGACGCCTCGCCCTTATATTTCTTATCCTGCGGAGTGACGCCGCAGGAGCAATAAGGGTAGAAAACGTTATCCCTGCCGATGGTGAGTTTGCCTTCCAGGTAAACGTGTGCCAGCAATCGAGTGCGAGGCCCTACGGTTACGCCGCCACCGATGACGCAAAAGGGACCTACCTCAGATTCGGAAGAAATATCTGCGTCTGGATCGATGATCGCTGTACGGTGAATAGCCATCCAGAAGAAGCGGGTTCGTTAAGCCAGGGACAGCTCAGAAGCCCTTTCTGGAGATAGAGGCGCGGCGGAGGGGCGGTCGGAAAGCTTGCACATAAGAATTGCTTCGGCAACGATCTGCCCGTCGACAGTAGCGATGCCTTGAATCTTGGCAACTGTGGTCTTCAAACGCAAAAGTTTAATTGCAATGCGGAGCTGATCCCCCGGGACGACGGGCTTGCGGAATTTTGCTTCTTCAACTGAAGCCAGAAACATCAGTTTGCCCCGTGTGTGTGGGGCTACTGTCGCGACCAGGATGCCAGACACCTGAGCCATTGCTTCGATGATTAAAACGCCCGGCATGATAGGAAATCCGGGGAAGTGACCGGCGAAATGTGGCTCATTGAAAGTTACATTCTTGATGCCAACGATGGAATCATCGTTCATCTCCAGAATGCGATCGACCATGAGCATCGGGTAGCGATGGGGCAGAAGTCCGGTGATTTCTACAACGTCCATCGGTGCCATAAGAAGGACTATCATAACAGCCAATGCACCCTTACCTCGCGTATGCAACGGAGAAGCAAGAGGAGATTATTCGCTTGATCCGGAGGCTTGTGGAGTGTGAATCGCCCAGCGATTCGAGCCTTCGCGTAGAGCGGGTTGTGGATGTGCTGATCGAGGAAACAAGTGACATTGCCTCCGCTCAGACGTTTGAGGCCGCAGGGCGTGGGAATCATCTGCGACTCGAGTTCGCAGGTGCAGGGAAGAGCGCAGGAAGTCAGTTGCTAGCTCTCGGTCATGCGGATACGGTTTGGCCAGTAGGAACCCTGGCCAGCATGCCCTTCAGACAATCGGACGGCCGCTTGTGGGGCCCGGGAGTGTTGGACATGAAATCCGGGCTGGCATTCTTTCTCTACGCAATGCGTGCACTGCTTGCATGCGGGGTTGTGCTCGGGTGTCCGGTGACTCTGCTGGTGGTCTCGGACGAAGAAGTAGGCAGTCCCACATCGAGATCATTGACAGAAGAGGAAGCGAGACAGAGCCGGGCGGTGCTCGTACTGGAGCCCGGAACCGGGCTGACGGGAAAGCTGAAGACGGCCCGCAAGGGCGTGGGCCGATATGTCATCACCATTAAAGGAAGAGCGGCACACGCGGGAGTAGATTTCAGCGACGGAGCGAGCGCAGTGGTTGAGGCGGCGCACCAGATTCAGACACTTGCCAGTCTGACCGATCTCAGAGTGGGAACAACAATCAATCCGGGCGTGGTCAGCGGAGGGACCAAGTCGAATGTCGTTGCCGCCGAGACCACCATTGAAGTAGACGTACGCGTGACGTCGCTAGCCCATGCTCTCGACGTGGATCGCAGCTTGCGCTCTCTGAAGCCGAACGACACACGCTGTGAAATCCAGGTAGAAGGGGGGCTGAACCGTCCACCCATGGAGCGAACTGCAGCCATTGGGCGGCTATTCGAGTTGGCTCAGCAGGCCGGGCGCGAACTGGACCTCCCCGTCGAAGAATCGTCAACCGGCGGTGGCTCAGATGGGAACTTCACCGCGGCCCTGGGCATCCCCACCCTGGATGGATTAGGAGGGGTCGGCGAAGGCGCGCACGCGCCCGACGAAAGCATCCTGATTAACCGGATTCCGGATCGGGTCGCCCTTCTTGCAGTCTTGATTGAGCGCCTGGGACAAGGCCGCGCATGAGAAAATAAAGACTTGCGCATTGTTCCTGACGGCATCTACTATGCCTGCGGCCTCACACTGGCTGGTTTGGCAGTGTCTTACTTTGTCAACCCGTGGGTGGGGGTACCGCTTTACATTTCGGCGCTTTTCTGTCTTTACTTCTTTCGGGATCCCGATCGGGTTGCGCCCCCGGGTGACGTGCTTGTCGCACCGGCTGATGGCAAGATTGTTTCCATGCTGCAACTGAGCCCGACTGAAACTCGTATCAGCATCTTTCTCAACATCTTCAACGTTCATGTAAATCGTAGCCCGGTGCCGGGATTGATCACTGCCGTGAAATACCAGGAAGGCAGATTTCTGGTCGCGAGCCACGAGGCGGCTTCTGCCGAAAACGAACAAAACACGTTGACCTTGGAATCGGGCGGGAGGCAGGTTGTTTGCCGCCAGATTGCCGGGCTCATTGCGCGTCGGATTGTTTGCTATAAGAAGGCTGGCGACTCTCTTCGCGTTGGTGAGCGCATCGGACACATCAAATTCGGATCGCGGGTGGATGTCATCTTCGGTCCGGAATGGAAAACCACCGTGAAGGTCGGGGATCGCGTCTCGGCGGGCACTTCAGTTTTGGCCCATGCCGTTGATCTGCCGGAAGCGACTGCCGAGTGATAGAGGTTCCAGTTGGACCAACTTATCCGGAGAAGCGGCCGCGGAGAGCAGCTTATGCTCTTCCCACGTTATTTACCAGCGCTAATATTTTTCTCGGATTCCTCGCCATTCTGCAAGCTCTTCAGGGCGCGTTACTCGCGCAAGGGGGATACCTTGGCCTCAACCCGCACTTTACAGTGGCGGCAAAAGCTCTAGGCTTTGCTGTTTTTTTCGATGGCCTGGATGGGCGAATTGCGCGTATGACCAATACGACCAGCGATTTCGGCCGTGAGCTTGACTCGTTAGCGGACGTGATCACATTCGGCATCGCTCCGGCTGTGCTGGCGTTTGTGTGGGGCGTGCTGTTTGTCGCCATCCCAGAACAGAAGGAAGTGCTGGAGCATCTGACCAACGCAGGATACCTGGTCTCGTTTTTCTTCTTATTGTGTGGCGCCGTTCGCCTGGCCCTATTCAATGTGCAAACCAACCCTATGCCGAAAAATCCGGGCCGCCCTGATCGTAAGTATTTCGTTGGAATGCCCATTCCAGCTGCGGCCGGTATGGTCGCTGCCGTCGTATTCATCAATGCGGCGCCTCTGCGATCTTTCAGTTATTCGCTTCTTTGGTTGGTTCTTCT
>CAXTMN010000091.1:0-8242 GCA_964245395.1 uncultured Bryobacteraceae bacterium | reverse complement strand
CCCTGCTGATGGTCAGCCGGTGGCGCTATCCCAGCTTCAAGCAGATCAGCGTCTCCAGGCCGCGTACTCCGCTGATTGTGCTCGTAATCGGTGGAGTGGCGTTTCTGATCTGGAATTGGGCTCAGCCGGTTCTGCTTATCATGTCTATTTCCTATTTCCTTAGCGGTATCTTCCTTCGTCTGGGCGGAGTCATTCGGAGAATCCGTAAGTCGCACACCACAACCTCGCAACCGGAGCATCAAATTGGCTAGTTCGATCACAAAGAAAAAGGCGCCCGGCATTGCCCTGGTGGGAAGTGAGACCCTGCTTGGCCGCGAGATCCAGGATGTTTTGCAGGATCGCAAAACCGGCGCGGTTGTCCATACTTTTTCCGCCAGCGCTGAAGGAAATTTCGCCGAAGACGATGGCGAACCCATCTACGTTGAGCCGCTTGGAACGGAGTCAATCCGCAATGCGCAAACGGTGATCCATGCGGGGTCTGCTGCCGGGGCGGCCAAAGCTTACGATCTCGCCGCGGCTGCAGGTGGACGGTTGAAGCTGATCGATTGCACAGGCCAACTGGAGGATCGTCCCGAAGCTCGCCTCGTCAGTTCATCGGCGATACGTTCCGAATTGACGGGTAACTGGCTGTTCGTGGTGCCTCATCCAGCGGCAAGTGCACTCGTCCTGATGCTGGCAAGGCTCTCCAAAAAAGAAAAAGTGCGTCAGGCCATTGCACATGTATTTGAACCGGCCAGCGAGCGCGGAAAATCCGGTGTCTCCGAGTTACACCAGCAGACGATGAGTCTGCTCACCTTCAAGCCTCTGGAAAAGGCCCTTTACGATGCGCAGCTCAGCTTTAATGTGCTCGCCCAATTTGGAGAGGATGCGCCCCTGCAGCTCTCCGCAATTGAGCGCCGAATTGAGACGCATGTCGCTTCACTTTTAAGCCGGGAGCCGAATCGCTCGCTCATCCCCATTCCGTCATTGCGTGTGGTGCAGGTTCCGGTCTTCCATGGGTACAGCATTTCCCTTTGGGTTGAATTCGACAGCGTTCTCCCCGCGAAAGCGATCGAAGAGGCTCTGGCATCTGCTCAGATCGAAGTCCGGGGGCGCAAAGACGAGGTGCCGAGCAATGTCGGCGGGACCGGTCAGAGTGGCCTCATTGCGGGCGATATCCGCCCGGACACGAATAACCCAAGAGCAGCCTGGATCTGGGTGGTTGGTGACAATCTTCGACTGATTGCCGATGTGGCGGCGGACTTGATCCGTGAGTCACAAGCGGGAGAGTCGTGATCTGTCGCGGTTTCGCTGTTGCGCTGGGCTTGGTTGCGCTTGCTTCTTGCGGATATCACACTGCCGGTCAGGCTGACCTTGTTCCGAAAAGCATTCAAACGATAGCCATTCCGGCGTTTGGGACCCTGTCAATGCGGTATCGGCTTACCGACGTGCTGCCGCAACGGATAGGCCGTGAGTTCCTGTCACGAACGCGCTTTCGGTTAGAAAACAATCCCGCTGAAGCAGACGCTGTCCTGAACGGCTCGATTAACAATGCTTTCGTCTACCCCACAGTGTTCGATCCGACTTCTGGAAAGGCAACCACGGTGCAAGTTGTGGTGGTTGTGACCTTGAACCTGACCGAGCGGACAACCGGCCGTGTTTTGTACTCGAAAGCCAATCTCGGTTTCCGTCAGAACTACGACATTGCCGTTGATCCACATCAATTCTTCGATGAAAGCGGGCCTGCCTTTGACCGTCTTAGCCGCGACCTGGCGCGCGACATTGTCAGTTCTATTGTCGAGAATTTTTAAAGCTGAATGACTCCGGAACAGTTTCTTGCACGATTGAACAAAGGCCCGCTTGCCCCGGCGTATCTGTTCCTGGGACAGGAGGGATATGGACGCAAGATCTGTCGCGAAGCTTTGGCTGCAAAGGTGTTTTCGGACGGCGACCGCCTCGACGGTTTCGTTCTAAGCGACCTGGAAAACACAACCATTTGCGACGTTCTGGACGATGCGCGTTCGATGTCTCTGTTTGCTACCGAACGGCTGATTTGGGTTGCCAGTGCTGAGTTAGCCTTACCGAGACGTCTCTCCGCAAACATCACGGATGATGAGGGAGAGGGAACTCCGGCCTCGGGTTCGCAGCTTGACGCTTACTTGAAGGAACCCACGCCGGGAACAGTGGTCGTTTTCGAATGCAGCCGCTATGACTTCGCAGGTGATGACCGACCCAAAATTGAACGGGTGCAGAAGTTTTTCTCGGCCATCCCGGTGACAGTCGAATTCCGACAGTACACACCGGAGGCGAGCCGCTTCCTGGCGCAGCAACTCGCCAAGGCAGGCGGGGTGAAGCTCGGCGGACCGGAACTCGCGATCCTGCTTGAGGCTGTCGCCGGCGATGCGAACAGGTTGGCTGCAGAAATCGACAAGCTGTCGCTCTTTGTCGGCTCAGAGCGCACCGTAACTGGTGAAGATTTGCGGGCGTTAGTGCCCAATGCGGCGCAGAGCACCATATTTGCTCTGGTCAATTCGTTGGCCCGGCGGGATCGTTCGGGAGCCTTGAAGTCGCTCGACATGCTGGTGCGTGAAGGCGAGTATCTGCCGCTGGCGCTCACCTTTCTGAGCGCCCAGTTCCGGCTGGCGCTTGCTGCCAGGGAGTCGCGCGTTGACTCAGTCCAGCAAGCGCAAAGTTACTTCGCAAGAATCGGCGTGCGCATGTGGCGCGACCGGGCGGAACAGGTAGTCGCTACGGCCAACGCGTTTTCAGAGAAGCAGCTAAGTAAGGCGGTAGGTCTGATTTACGAAACTGACAAAAAGTTCCGCGATGGATACAAGGACGATCGAGTCATTATGGAAACCATGGTTTTGGCGCTTACTGAATAGGACGACTCTACTTTTTCTTCCTTTGCCACTCAAACAACACAACACCGGCGGCAACGGACACATTTAAGGATGAGACCGCGCCGGCCATGGGGATTCGAAGAAGCACATCACAATGTTTCTGCACTCCCTGATGGAGGCCCTTGCCTTCGCCGCCTAGAACGATAACGGTAGGCTGGGCGTAATCCACGTCAGAGTACAGTTCCTCTCCGCGCTCATCGAGTCCATAAATCCAGAATCCGCGCTCTTTCAGCCATTCCAAAGTTTGAGTGACATTGACAACCCGCACGATCGGGAGATACTCGAGAGCGCCCGCGGCAGCACGCGACACCGTTTCGGTCAAAGGCGCGGCTCGTCGTTCCGGCACCACCACTGCGTGCGCTCCGGCCGCATGTGAGGTTCGAACGATTGCGCCGAGATTATGTGGATCCTCGACACCATCCAGCACGACAAGCAGTTCCGCGGCTTCGACCACGTCTTCGAGAGAACCGTATTCATGAACTGCGCCGAATGCGACCACGCCTTGATGGGTCACTCCCTTGGCGGCACGGTCCAGCAACTCGCGAGGCTCAAAGCGAATCGGAACGGAATTCTGCCGGCACAGCTCGATGATTTCTTGTAAGCGCGGCCCCGAAGCTCCCTTGGCGATAAGAACCTTGTCAAACGGGCGATTGGCTCGAAGGGCCTCGCGAACAGGATGAACGCCGAGTGTTACGCGCACCGGACGGCCACCTGGGGTGTTCTTGGACTAATCAATCTTCAGATTAGTTGAGCGAGAAAGCGACAACGTAGTCGCCCAGCGGACTATCGCCTGCAGGTTGATGACCGCCAGCGCATATGACCAGGTACTGTTTCCCGTTCGGTGCTTCAAAGGTCATTGCGGTGGATCTGGCACTCGTCGGCAGATCGCCTTTCCAAAGCTGCTTCCCAGTCTCGACGTCGAAGGCATAGATAGCCGGATCAAGTGTTCCCGCCGTGAAGACGAGGCTTCCAGCCGTAACGATAGGGCCGCCGAGTGAGATCGAACCCCATTTTGCCGGAGTACCCGAGTTGCCGCGTAACGACAGACGTCCAAGCGGGACTTCCCATTGCCGTTGACCGGTCGATGCTTTGATCGCGATCAGCGTGCCCCATGGCGGCGGCGTGCACGGCAGACCTCCGGGGCTGAGCAGAAGCCGGCGCATCATACCGTAAGGTGTACCGCGTTGCTCGGCGATCTCCCAGTCTCCATTTAACTTCCGGGCGTTACTGCCCGTGCGGTCAGCCATCTGATCGCGAGGGATCAGACGAACTTCCGACGCAAGATGATTTGTGGGTAGCACTAGAAGATCATGAGCAGAATCGTAGGCCGCCCCGCCCCAGGCCATACCGCCGATGTTCCCCGGCATCATGAGCGAGCCTTCAACCGAAGGCGGCGTGAACACACCTTCCATTCGTAAGCCGGCGATCTCGTCGTGGCACCACTTTCTATCTTTCTCGTCCACTCCCCAGGCATCTTCGGCGGTCATGTTTTGCGATGACACAGGCCGCGGCATCACAGAGAACGGTTGAGTGGGCGCCGAAACTTCTCCGGGCACATCGGTCTTAGGTACCGGGCGCTCCTCCACTCCGAGTAGTGGCTTCCCATTCTCACGATTCAGAATAAAAAGGTTCGCAGTTTTAGACCCGATGGCAATCGCCGGAACCGTCACCCCGTCTTGGTGCATATCGAAGAGCAAGGGAGGCGAGGCGACGTCGTAGTCCCACAAATCATGATGAACCGTTTGGAAGTGCCAGACCAGCTCGCCTGTATCGGCGCGGAGAGCAACTACGGAATTAGCAAAGAGATTATCACCGAGCCGTTCGCCTCCGTAGTAATCCGGGCTCGCGCTGCCGGTCGGAACGAAGACTAGATTGCGAGCCGGATCGGCCGCGATCACAGACCAGGCATTCGCAGCCCCGGTCCGAACCGCGCTGCCATTCTTCCAGGTCTCCGAACCTGGCGCGTGTGGACTCTGCGGAATGGGATCCCACGTCCACTTCAACTTCCCCGTTTCGACATCATAGGCACGCACCTCTCCGCTAGGCTGATTGGTCGCGCCATTATCGGCGATGGCAGAGCCCACCACCAGTGTGTTGCCGATCACGGCTGGCGGTGAGGTTTCTTCATAATCTGCGTACCCTTCCGCAGGAATGCGCAGGCCACTTCGAAGGTTTACCGTGCCGTTATCTCCAAAGCGAGGGCATGGTTTGCCGGTGGCAGCATCGAGCGCAATCAGCTGAGCATTGATGGTTGCGATGTAGATCCGACGCCCGCCGTTGCTGGATTTCCATGTCGAGACGCCGCGATGCGAATAGTCGCCATACCCGGCGTCTTTCTTTACGTCGGTGTGAAAAGACCAGCGCTCTTTCCCGCTAAGTGGGTCGAGCGCAATCACGCTTCCCAAAGGTGTACCGATATACAGAGTGCCGTCAACGTACAGTGGCGTAGTTTCGAACGCGGTCGGCTTACCGTGTTTCGGCTGGTAAGCGTCTCCGGTGCGGTATGTCCAGGCAACCTTCAGAGTCGAAACGTTCTGCCGATTGATTTCATGTAACGGCGAATAACGCTGGCCACCAGGATCGTTGCCATAGGCCGGCCAATCCGAGGATCTCTCAGCCGCGATAAGAGAGGCGACTAAAGCGAGCAAAGCAACGGCACGACGCGAGACAACCATCAAAAATCATACTAGCGGAATTCCGTGTTTTTCAAGAGTGCCGCGCACCTGTTTCTGAGAAAGGCGCGTCGAATCGTATTCGACAAACAGCTCATTGCCCGAGGGAAGAATACGAGTGGCAAGCATGCCGTAAATTGCATGAATACGCGAAATCTGGTTCAGGTCTTGATCACCAAGGACACGAGAAAGTTTAAATGTCGTTTGTACCTTCGTCATCGGGGATCAGCATAGCATTTACTGCGAATCAACTTGGTTCGAATCAGCTTGGTTCAAATCAACTTGCTTCAGCTTCCACAAAATATGCCGGAACATACCGAGCCAGGCCTCAGTATCCGATCCAGCCAGGTGAGTCCGTCGAAGCAAGCGCCGGATCTTCAATTCACTCGATTGCGCTGTGCGCTCATGTACGTAACCGGAATGTCTCAGACAATCAATCAGGAGTGACGTAATTTGCTCATAGTCTCCTGCGCTCGCAACGGGCGCCGGATCAAAACGCAAAGCCTGACGAGCCACGCTGCGACGGAGCTCATACAGACAAATTGCTGCAGCCTGCCCCAGATTCATTGATCCGTGTTCCGGACGCGAGGGAATACGCAGCAGCCAGTGACAATGACTCATGTCGTCGTTTGACAAACCGAATTTTTCAGAGCCGAACAGCAGTGCCACTCTAGACGTGAGCAAGGCTTCTCGCATCAGGTCTCCCGCCGCTTCGAGCGGATAGAGAGGCAGGTGGAGATCCCGGCTTCCGCCCGCAGTGGTTCCGATTACCAGGGTCGAATCAGCAACGGCCCCCCCGGTGTCAGGGAAAATTGCTGCAGCTTCCAATACGTGTTGTGCCTTTACTGCAGAGCGAGCCTCTTTGAACGCAACTTCGTAGGGATTCACCAGGCGTAAGCGGTCGAACCCAAAATTACTCATGGCTCGCGCCACCGCACCGATGTTGAGCGGGTTGCGAGGCGCTACCAGAACAATGCTGAGCGATCCAGTTGGATTATCATCTCCTCCAAACTCGCCTCGCGAGACGATCCCCGCCGGACCGGTCATTACTGCTCCAGGTACGTGTAGCCCTGCAGACCCTCTTCGTAAGATCGGAGCAGGCGGCCGGCTTCCTCGTAGCTAATGCGCTGCTCTCGAACAGCCTTTTCGACATCCCGCCGGAACTGGTCGATCAAAGTTTGCACATTGTATTGCACGTAGTTCAGCACTTCCCGAACGGTATCGCCCTGCACGACCGTTTTGAGAATTACCTCGTTATGCTCGTCCAAGCTGACGTGAACTGCATTAGTATCTCCGAAGAGATTATGCAGATCGCCCAGGATCTCTTGATAGGCGCCTAGAAGAAAAGTACCGAGGATATAAGGTTGAGTGCCTAGTGTGTGCAGAGGAAGAGTTTTCTTTACGTCGCGCCGGTCGATGAACTGGTCCACCTTCCCGTCTGAATCGCAGGAAATGTCCCCCAACACAGCATGGCGGGTTGGATTCTCATTCAGCCGGTGAATGGGCATAATGGGGAACAGTTGCTTGACCGCCCAGCTGTCGGGCATGCTCTGAAACAGCGAAAAGTTGCAAAAGTAGGTATCGGACAGCATCCCGTCCAGGCCTTCAAGTTCTTCCGGAAAGAATTCAAGCTCCCTGGCAAGCCTCAGGATCTTGCGGCAGCTGGACCAATAAAAGTTCTCCGCCAGGCTGCGTTGGTCAAGGCTGAGATAACCGAGACTAAACAGATTGAGAGCCGAGTCGAGCGCCTGTTGCACATCGTGGTAGCTCTCCAGCAGATTCCTCTTCGTGATAACCCGGTGAGCTTCGAATAAGTCAATCAGCGGTTGTTCGGCATCTTCGGGGATGCTGGCCGGCAACTCTTCTTCGCCAAAACCGCTAACTCCAAGAACGTTGAAAACCAACACGCTGTGATAGGCGGCGATCGCACGTCCGCTCTCGGTGATGATCGTGGGATGGGCTACTTCGGCTTCGTCACAGATGTTCTGTATGTGATAAACAACGTCGCGTGCGTACTCTTCAAGGGTATAGTTCACACTGGATTCGAAATCCGTCTGAGAACCGTCATAGTCGATTCCCAGGCCGCCGCCGACGTCCATGTACTTCAGCCCTGTGCCGAGCTTCTTAAGATCTACATAAACGCGGGCGCCCTCGATTACAGCTGCTTTGATCTGGCGAATATTGGTGATCTGACTGCCTAAATGGAAATGAAGCAGCTGGAGTGAATCCTCCATTCCTCGTGCTTTCAGGAATTCGACAGCTTTTAAAGCTTCACTCACTGTAAGTCCGAATTTCTAGCGATAACCTCCGGAAGACTTCCACCGCCCCGATCCACGGCTTGCCAACTTCACTCTCAGTCCGATTATGGGTTTGACTCCAACCTTTTCGGCATGGCGCGCAATCACTTCCAGTTCCGTGTACTTCTCGACAACCGGAATAATTCGCCGCCCGATCTTTTTGGCCAGCATGACCATCTCGATATACTCGTCATCTTTGAATCCGTTGCAGATAATCGGAGTATCGTTGTCAGCAATGGCAAGAACGGCGAGCAATTCCGGTTTGGACCCCGCTTCGAGACCAAAGTTATAGGCGCGGCCAAAGTGAAATACCTCCTCAACCACCTGACGCTGCTGATTGACTTTGATCGGGTAGACACACGAGTAGCCGCCCTGGTAACCGTGTTCGCGC
>CAXTMN010000090.1:0-20460 GCA_964245395.1 uncultured Bryobacteraceae bacterium | reverse complement strand
GCTTTGCAGAGCCTGCAAGTGCAGATTGAGGAGCGGGGAGCCACGATCGCACACGGGGTATTGCCATTGGTGACTGGCGATTTTGTCCAGCTTCTCCAATTGATACAGAACCTGGTCAGCAACGCGCTGAAATATGGCCGGCCAGGCGAAGCGCCCGAGGTCAGGATTACTGCCGATACACATCGGGCGCAGATTCTATTTGCAGTGAAGGACAACGGAGAAGGGATTGCGCCCGAGCATCAGAGCAAGATCTTCGAACCCCTTCAGCGACTGCACGGCGCGGACGTACCGGGAACAGGTCTGGGATTGGCGATGTGTCAACGGATTGTGGAGCGCCACGGGGGACGTATCTGGGTCGAGTCGACGTTAGGGGTGGGTTCGACTTTTTACTTCACGCTCCCGAGCGCAGCGTGAATGAAACAACAGGAAGCAACTCCGAGGACCCGCTAGTTGTAATCGGGCGCGTTCAGGATTACAAGCTTTGCTCTAGCCTCGGCCAAGACTTTCCGGACTTCGACCAGATGAGCACTCTTGTCAAGAGCAGGCCCAACATGATGCAAAGCGCTCTCCACGTCAATGAGTGCCTGGATCGCGTGTTGAATCTTTTCTCGTTGTTCTGCGGTCATGCTCAATCCTACCGTGGGCTGATGACCATGAGATGCCGAAAACCCGCTTGAGTTAGCTTATAATCTAGTTCATAGCTGTAGGGTCTCATGCTTAACCTCCTTCAAGGACGCCTTATTATTAGCGTGGCAATTAGCTGCCCCGCCTGAGACCTCACATCGACACAGTTCAGAGGCCATCGGAAGGGGACGATCCCGACCGATGGCTTTTTGTTTTTGGAACCTAATTAGAACAGCACAGAAGGGCTGAACACATTACCTGTATGAAAATCTTTACGTTCGACACCACGCTACGTGACGGAACGCAAGGCGAGTCGGTCTCTTTTTCGGTAGACGACAAACTGCTTGTTGCGGAGAAGCTGGACGAGCTCGGGATCGATTACATCGAGGGCGGCTGGCCAGGGTCGAACCCAAAAGACAAAGAATTTTTCACTCGCGCCAAGCGCTTGAGGCTAAAACACGCGAAGCTCACGGCGTTCGGAGCAACCCGGTTTTCGAAGAACGCCGTCGAAAAGGACGCAAACGTAGCTGAACTGCTGGCCGCCGAGACGCCTGTGGTGGCGATATTTGGAAAGACCTGGGATTTTCATGTTTATCGCGCGCTTGAAATTACGGAAGAAGAGAACCTCCGGCTGATTGGTGAAACCGTTGGTTATTTGAAGGCACATGGCCGGGAGGTGGTCTACGATGCTGAACATTTTTTCGACGGCTACAATGCCAATCCTGCCTTCGCGCTGCGGACTCTCGAGGCGGCCAAGCAGGCCGGGGCTGATGTGCTTTGCCTTTGCGATACGAACGGTGGAACCTTACCCGGTCGCCTGCTAGACACCGTCGGCGATGTGCGAGCGCGCTTCGATGGCGTCATTGGGATCCATTGCCACAACGACAGCGAACTCGCAGTGGCTAATACTCTCCTTGCAGTGGAGGCGGGCGCCACTCACGTTCAGGGCTGTATCAATGGATATGGCGAACGTTGTGGGAATGCCAATCTCTGCTCGGTGCTCAGCAATCTCGAACTGAAGCTCGGACATACGACGATTGGTCTTGAGCGCCTGAAGAAGCTTACTTCTGTGGCTCGCTTTGTCGCTGACCTCGCTAACCTGCCGGTGCGCAACGAACAGCCGTTTGTGGGGAACAGTGCTTTTGCGCATAAAGGAGGCATCCACGTCAGCGCGGTAATGAAAGACTCGGCTACCTATGAGCACATCAAGCCAGAGGCGATTGGCAATCGGCAACGGGTTCTGCTGAGCGATTTATCGGGACGTGGCAATGTGCTGTACAAGCTGGATCAGCTGGAGCTCGAGGAACTTCTGAACGATACAGGACGCCGTGAACTGCTGCAGCGGATCAAGATGATGGAGCACGAAGGATACGATTTCGAGACCGCCGAAGGCACCTTCGAACTGCTGGTTCGAGAAGCGGCGCATCCTGAGTTTCATCCCTTTGAAGTGGTTCATTATGAAGTCTCAACCCGCCTGCAAAAGGCCGACGTCAACCGGCTTCCGGGCAACGACGAGACGGTAACGGTAGGCAGCGTGACCTTGCGCGTAAATGGAAACGTTCACTCACATACCGCCAGCGGGAACGGACCTGTGCATGCGCTCGACATTTGCATCCGCCAATGCCTGGCCTCTGTTTTCCCTGCCATCACCAGCGTGATTCTCACTGATTACAAGGTTCGGGTGCTGGGCGGAAGAGGCGGAACCGAATCGAGGGTGCGTGTGCTGGTGGAGTGGACAGACCACCGCAAGAGCTGGGCTACGGTGGGCATCTCTGACAATGTAATCGACGCCAGCTGGAGAGCGCTGGTTGATGCATTGCGGCTAGAGTTGATGAGGCTGCGAGATCAGACGGCGGCCGGTCAGCCGGCTCGCGATTTCAGCTGGGCTGTTTAGCTGGCCAGGCACTTTAGCGAGATATCATCTGACTGTCATGAAAGCCGTTGTTGCGGACCCGGTCGGCGGTCCTGAGAATCTTACATACATTGACATTCCCGAGCCCGAACCAGGTGAGGGAGAGGTCCTGGTCAAGATCGAAGCGATTGGCGTCAATTTTATCGACGTTTACTTCCGCAAAGGTTTTTACAAGGCTCCGGAAATGCCGGTCCGGCTTGGGAGCGAAGCGGCAGGAACGGTTGCGGCTGTGGGAAAGGGAGCTACGTTTCGTCCTGGTCAGCGTGTTGCATATGCCGGTCCACGAGGTTCTTATGCCGAGTTGGCCGTTGTTTCCCAGATCTCTTTGGTGGAACTTCCAGACAACATCAGCTTTGACGAGGGCGCGGCCATCATGCTGCAAGGGATGACTGCTCATTATTTGACTCATTCCACCTTTGCGCTTCAATCCGGCCACACCTGTCTGATCCATGCGGCAGCGGGCGGCGTTGGTTTGCTGCTGGTGCAGATTGCAAAGATTGCCGGCGCGACCGTCATCGGGACGGTTTCTACGGAAGCAAAAGCTCGATTGGCACAGGAACACGGGGCGGATTATATTATTCGCTATACCGAACAGGACTTTGTCAAAGAGGTAAAGCAAATGACAGGCGGTCGAGGTGTTGACGTGGTCTACGACTCTGTCGGCAGCACGACTTTCCATCAGAGTTTGGACTGCTTGCATCCGCGGGGTATGATGGCCAGCTTCGGGCAATCGAGCGGTCCGGTAGGCGAGATCGACCCACTAGTGCTCAGCCAGAAGGGATCGCTCTTTCTGACGCGGCCCAGCCTGGCGAATTACGTCAGCGACCCGGCAGAGTTGAGGTGGCGTGCCGATGATTTATTTACATGGCTTGCAGACGATCGGCTAAAGTTGCAGATCCACCAGGTCTATCCGCTGGCAGAGGCCGCAGCAGCGCACCGGGAATTGGAAGCTCGTAAGACCAGCGGCAAACTGGTTTTGAAGCCGTAGGCCGACTTTGGATTCACAAACCTTTTCTGCTCGCCGGGAGCGACTTCTGCCCGCACTGCAGGAGGCGCGCGTAGCTGCTTTTTTCACTACCGCTTCATCGAACATCCGATACCTCAGCGGGTTTACCGGCAGTAACGGAGCTCTGCTGTTGCTGCCAGACCGGGCTTTGCTTTTCACCGATCCTCGCTATCAAGCTCAGGCTCCGCTCGAATCGGACTGCGAGATCAAAGTCGCTACGGGACCCTTGCTCGCGGAAGCTGCAAAGTGGGCCGGACGCCTTCGCGTGACAACAATTGGTTTTGAGCAGGCTCGTATCGGTTTTGACGAGTACACGCGTTTAAAATTGCTGGCCAGGGGAGCTCGATTGAAGCCGATGACGGGGGCCGTAGAAGACTTGCGGGCCGTGAAGTCACCCGAGGAGATTGCCACGATTCGCGCCTCGGTCCGGCTCAATTCGGTGGCTGTCGATCAGGCTCTACGGCATTTTAAGCTCAGCATGAGCGAAATCGATTTGGCTGCGGAGGTCGAATATCGCATGCGGCGTCTGGGAGCGGACGGACCGGCGTTCGAAACAATCGTCGCATCGGGCGTGCGGACCGCGTTGCCACATGCGCGACCAACCGATCAACCTATTCAGAACAATCAACTATTATTGATAGACGTGGGTGCGAATGTCGGTGGCTATGCCAGTGACATGACCCGCACCTACGCAGTCGGCAAATTGGACGCGAGAAGAAGGCGGTTATACCGCGGAGTTCTTGAAAGCCAGCTTGCGGCAATTGATACAGTAAAACCCGGAGTAACCTGCGCCGCTGTAGATCGAGCTTCCCGTGCGGTTTTGCGAAGCTTCGGAATGGAGAAGCTGTTCATTCATTCCACAGGCCATGGGCTCGGCCTGGAGATTCACGAACGTCCGCGCATCGGACGGAAGGAGAAAACGAAACTGGAGACCGGAATGGTGATCACCATCGAGCCCGGAGTTTACGACGAGACTGTAGGCGGCGTTCGTATCGAGGATACAGTGGTTGTAACTTCCACTGGATGCGAGGTGTTGACGCCCACCGAAAAAGAACTGTTGGTTCTCTGAATCAATGCTGAGTTGTGGCCGCAGGAGCCCATCATGACGATTGACGAAATAAAAGAACTAATCCGCATTGTGAATGAGACAGAGATTGCCGAACTCGAAGTGCAGCGCGGAGAAAACCGCGTTCGCATTAAGCGAACAGTAGGAACGAATCAGGAAGTAATTATGCCGACGATGGTTTCTATGCCGGTTACAGCTGGCGGACCGGCAGCGGGTCAGAAGGCCGGGCATGCGGCAGGCGAATCGCTCATTGACAGCGCCGGATTGAGAGAAGAGAATCGCGACGTTCTGGTGAAATCCCCTATTGTCGGAACATACTACGATGCGCCCGCGCCTGGCGAAGGACCGTTCGTGAGAATAGGCGATCGAGTAGAGCCGAAGCAGGTTCTGTGCATCATCGAGTCTATGATGCTGATGAACGAGATCGAAGCGGAAACGGCAGGCATTCTGGTTGCGAAGCTGGTCGAAAACGGCCGTCCAGTGGAGTATGGCGAATCGCTTTTCACGATTCGTCCCCACTAACGGCTCTTCATGTTCCGGAAAATTCTTATCGCTAATCGCGGTGAGATCGCACTTCGTGTGATCTGCGCCTGCCGTGACCTCGGCGTGAAGACAGTGGCCGTTTACTCGGAGGCCGACCGGCACAGCCTGCACGTTCGCTTTGCAGACGAAGCGATCTGCATCGGTCCGGCGAAGAGCTCCCGAAGTTACCTGGATATTCCGGCGGTAATCAGTGCTGCCGAGATTACCAATGCCGATGCTGTTCATCCGGGATATGGATTTCTCAGCGAGAACCCCGATTTCGCTGAAGTCTGCGAGCTGTCAGGAATCAAGTTTATCGGGCCCACACCTGTAGTCATCCGGAACATGGGTATGAAGCAAACTGCCCGGGCATTGATGCAGCAGGCCGGTGTTCCCATACTTCCTGGTTCGGAAGGCATTCTCAAAAGCTCTGACGAGGCGCTTATGCTGGCTGCCGAGATTGGTTATCCGATCATGCTCAAAGCGGCTGCCGGAGGAGGCGGCCGGGGCATGCGTGTCGTTCGATCTGAAAACGAACTTCCGAACCTGCTTGCCCAGGCGCAGTCTGAGGCGTCGGCGGCTTTTTCTTCCGGCGACGTTTACATGGAAAAGCTGGTGGAAGCTCCACGTCATATTGAATTCCAGGTCTTAGCGGATGAGCACGGGAATGTAGAGATTCTGGGTGAACGCGAGTGTTCTATCCAGCGGCGTCATCAGAAACTGCTTGAGGAGTCGCCGTCGCCTTCGGTACCGATCGAACTGCGGGAGCAGATTTCAGATCGTCTCCGCGTAGCCATGAAGGCAATTGGCTACACCAATGCAGGAACTGTCGAGTTCCTGATGGACGACCGTAAGAATCTGTACTTCATCGAGGTGAATGCACGCATTCAAGTAGAGCATCCTGTGACCGAGTTCGTGACCGGCATCGATCTGGTTAAGTCTCAAATCAGGATTGCGGCGGGGGAACCCTTATATAGCATCCTGACCGGACCCATTCGATTGACAGGCCACGCCATTGAGTGCAGGATCAATGCGGAGCACCCGAAGACGTTCGCGCCTTCACCTGGCCGTATTACGGGACTAAACATCCCCGGAGGTATTGGGGTTCGGGTAGATACGGCCGCTTACACGGATAGCGTGATTCCCCCTTATTACGATTCGCTGGTCGCGAAGCTCATCACATACGGCAAGGATCGCCAAGAGGCTATCGAGCGGGGCAGGCGCGCCCTCAGCATGTTTATTATAGAGGGAATCTACACTAGCATTCCGCTTCATGAACAAATCCTGAACGATCCAGACTTTATCGCCGGACGTTTTGACACGACATTTATGTCGAGGCTCCAGGATAAGGAAGGGCTATAATCCCGCTTCAGGGCGCCTGGTCCGGCCTATGGTGGCGCATGTAGAACCAGCGTTTGATGTCCGGCCAAAACTCTTTGCCGACCTGTGACAGTGCGTCGGTTCCTATTTGAATGCCCAGGTTCCCCAGATAATCCGGTAGATCGCGGCTATCAACATAATAAGAGAGTCCTACTCCAGCGGCCATGCCGTTTCCAACGACTTCGGCAAAGTTAAACGATTTGTTGCCGCCGTCTGTCCGGGTGACAAGAACCCGGGTAAGGGCATAGAAGAGCCTCTTTTTCTTCAGTCCAGTAGACATCCGGAAATATCGAGGATCTTCTCGAAAGGCGATAGGCAGGATGCCTTCGGTGAGCATGTTGCCAACAAGCTGATCTGTATAGGACGTGCCCAGCCGGCTGAAATAGCCTTTGACACCTTGTCCGAACTGGTGATGGCTATCGTTCAGCTGATAGAACCCAGCAAGGATTGCGGACGTTCCCATCAGGGGGTAATCGAATGAGTCCTTCAAGGCGATATGAAGTTTTCTTTCCGCTGTCAACGGTGTGCCCGCAGCCGACATCTCCGCAGTCCGGTAATTCGGTAGGACACCAAATACACGCTTGTCTTCACCTTCCGCAGTTTTGTCGGGTGCTTTTACACCAGGTTCTTCAGAAGGAGGCAGCTGTCCGGGCTGATGAACTTGTTGAGCATAAATCGGCCGTACATAGAAACAGTTAAAAACAAGAATTGCGAATAAAGTAAAGAGAATTTTTAAAATTCCCTGGCGAGATACCATTAAAAGTAATATCCTGACTATTTACACTCAGCTGCTGTTGGCCGGGAAACACACCCCCTGACATTCGCAGCTGAGATAGACCCTTTGTTGAATGATGGCGCCGCCGCCGCTGAAGTTACCGCGAATCGCGACATATCACATCGGAGCGTGTTAACCCTTTATGCCGTGCCTTGTTCACCCAGTCTATGGTTGTTATTTCCTGACTAAGGATAGAAAGCTGGAACGCTGTTGACTAAGTCTGAATCCAAAGAGCTTAAGAGCTATGGCAGAACCGATGAGCGGAAGTACTAGTAATCCAGCGTCCAATAAGGTACGTGTGCGCTCATCGCACCTGAAATACTACATACACGATAGTAACGAAGCATTGCGGTTTCAACTTACTGGTGAACTCACCGAAGTTGATCTGCCGGAATTGAACGGTTGCTGGCTGACCGCAAAGACTATTTTGCGTAACAGGAGGCTGATCATCGATCTGTCAGGCCTCAAGGCTGTTGACGAGCCGGGGTCTCGATGGCTGGCCTCGATGGTTGCCAATGGCGCTATTTGCATTCCCGAGACATTCGGACTTCAAGTAGCTTCTGCTCTAAAGCCAGGCAAGGCGAAGGGAAATCTGTTTACACGAGTTTTCTTAGGACTCCGGAGCTCGCGAGTCGTCCCAGCGGGATCCTCTACACAAGCACCGTAAACGCGGTCTCGGCGCGTGTGACCGGATTATACGATGTGTCGCGTTCCACCGGCTCTCTCCCGGATTCCCGAATGAGGCGAAGCAAGTCGTGACGCCGAAGATGCTGTTGCGTTTTGGCTCCGGCATCATGGTAAATCTTCTCTTCAACTACAGTGCCGTCAATATCGTTTGCTCCGAAGCGTTGTGCAATTTGAGCAACACTTGGCGTCATCATGATCCAGTAGGCTTTTATATGCGGAATGTTATCCAGCATCAACCGGGAGATCGCAATCTGCTTTAGATCATCGAACCCGCTGGTTTTCGGAAGATGTGCCAAGGCGGTATTTTCCGGGTGAAAGGCTAAGGGTATGAACGTTACGAAGCCGCCGGTATCGTCCTGGAGGGAACGTAAACGCACCAGGTGATCGGCGCGATCCTCGGCCGTTTCCAAATGCCCGTACAGCATTGTGCAGTTGCTCTTGATCCCCATTTCGTGCGCAAGACGAGCAGTTTCCAGCCACTCGTTCCCATCGATTTTGTGATCGCAGATGATGCGGCGAACGCGCTCAGAGAAGATTTCAGCTCCCCCACCCGGCATCGAATCAACGCCGGCTGCTCTCAGGCGCTGAAGCGTTTCGCCAATCGAGATTTTTGCCCGCTTGGCCAGGAAAGCGACTTCGACCATGGTGAACGCTTTCAGGTGAACGCCGGGATACCGCTCCTTTAACCCGGCAATCATGAGACAAAACCAATCGAGGCTCAGTTCCGGATGCAGGCCGCCCACAATGTGAAACTCCGTCACCGCTTCGGCATAGCCCTTACCGGCAACTTCCCAGACTTGCTCCAAGGACATCGTATAGGAGCTGGGATCTTTCGCTTTCTTGCCGAATGCGCACAGGCGGCAACTCGCAACACAAACATCGGTAGGATTGATATGGCGATTCACGTTGAAGTACGTGATATCCCCATGCATACGTTCGCGCACCAGGTTAGCCATATAGCCGAGCGACAAGATGTCAAAGCTGCGGTACAAAGTGACACCATCCTGATAGGTCAGGCGCTCACCCGACTCGACCTTTTGGAGAATCGGCTGCAGTTGACGATCTTCGATCTCAGGACGGGTCGGAAGTGAAATAAGAGAACTCATCATGACAGATACCTGCGATGCAGCAAAATGTCAGCTGCCCAAAAAGCAAAGAACAGGACACTCACATAGCCATTCACGGTGAAGAATGCGGCGTTCACCCGGGACAGATCATGAGCCTTCACCAGGCCGTGCTCGTAGACAAGCAGAAGAACGACGGCGGCAATACCGGCCAGGCTAAGAGCGGCCAGGTGAAACGCAGCGGCTAAAGCCAGGAGACAGGCAATCATTGCCAGATGAAGAAACCGGGCAATTAACAACGATCGTTTCACGCCGAACGTACGTGGGATGCTGCACAGGCCCTCCCCGCAGTCGAACTCGTAGTCCTGACAAGCGTATATGACGTCGAAGCCCGCCGTCCAGAACATCACCGCCGCCGTTAACAGGACGATGCGGCTATCGAGGGAACCGCGCATAGCGATCCACGCTGCTGTAGGAGCAATACCGAGCGAAAGACCTAAGACGAAGTGCGACAGCATGGTGAAACGCTTGGCGTAGGAGTAGAAAAAAACGATCGCGAGAGCGACGGGAGCCAACAGGAAGCACAGAACTCCCAGTTGACGCGCTGCGCACAAGAATATGAATGACGACACGAATGTGAAGCCCCAGGCAAAGCGCCTGGACAGCAAGCCCGTCGGCAGATGACGGCCGGCTGTGCGACGGTTGCGACGATCAATATCCGAGTCAAGAAGACGGTTGAAGGTCATTGCGGCCGACCGTGCGGAGATCATAGCGACGATGATCCAGAGAAACCGCCAGCGCAGGTTTGGAATCTGAAATTCACTAGCCCGCCAGGCAAGAAGCGCACCGGTGAGCGCGAAGGGCAGCGCAAACACCGAATGCTCGAATTTGATCATTTCGAGGGTCAGGCGCAATCGCTGCAAAAACGGGGACATAATCGCGAGGACGTTACTATTTTAGGTGATGCACCCAAACAGCCGTTTGTGCTAGGAAATGGACAGTAAACAGCTTGAACAGCTTCTCGAGAGTGTCCGCGAGGGAAACACCACAGTTCCTGATGCCCTGGGCGCGCTGCGCGATTTACCCTTTGAAGACCTAGGCTTCGCTAAGGTAGACCATCATCGCGCGGTCCGTCATGGGATGCCGGAAGTGATTCTGGGGAAAGGGAAGACGCCGGATCAGGTTGCGGCAATAGCGGCGGCGTTGCTGGCGAAATCGGCTAATCTGCTGCTGACACGCGCATCGGAAGAGATGGCATTGCGGGTTGCAGCATTAGCGCCCGAAGCTGAGTACTTTCGAGCCTCCGGCGCAGTTCGGGTCTGGCGTGATCGCACTATTCACGGCAAGGGAAAGGTCGTGGTCATCTGCGCGGGTACCAGCGACTTGCCGGTGCTTGAAGAAGCGCAGTGCACGGCAGAAGTGATGGGCAACGAAGTGGATGCCATCTGCGATGTCGGCGTAGCGGGCATCCATCGCCTGCTCCATCAGCGGGACCGGCTAGTGACCGCTCGGGTGGCAATCGTTTGTGCCGGTATGGAAGGCGCACTGCCGTCCGTCGTGGGCGGTCTTGTCGGGTGCCCCGTTATTGCTGTTCCTACCAGCGTTGGTTATGGAGCGAGTTTCAATGGACTGGCGGCACTGCTCGGGATGCTGAACAGCTGTTCCAGCAATGTGACGGTCGTGAATATCGACAACGGCTTTGGGGCTGGCTATGTGGCCAGCCTGATTAATCGCCTGTAACGTAATTGATTAGTTGCCGGTCGGGACGAACTGCCATTGCTGGTTCGCTCCTCCCAGGTATTGGAACTGCTGGATTAGCGCGCCACTTGCGGTCGATCTGCCTACAACGTCCAGCACATATCCACTGTTGGCGTTGACGATTTCGAAGAAACTGGAAACGTTGAACCATTCGGATCCGGCGCCGGACGTAGTGGGCACAAGTTGCCACAGTTGGTTGTAGCTCCCGAGAAAGTCATACTCCTGCACGAGCGCGCCGTTGGAGGTCGAAGCACCGGTAACATCAAGAACTTTACTCGTAAGATTATTCACAATTCCGTAAAACCCGCTTCCCAGAGAGACCAGCTGCCATTGTTGTTGCTCCTGCCCGTTCGGGCTCCATTGCTGGATAGGTGTTCCGTCTGCTGTGGAGCTACCGGTCACGTCCAGGGCATTCCCGCTTTCCCGATTGATGATGCTGTAGAACGTGATGGGTGTGAGTTGCCATTGCTGATTTGAGTTGCCCAGGTAATCCCATTCCTGAACTTCAGTTCCGTCATCACTGGACCCCCCAATCAGATCCAGCACTTTGCCGGTCCCGCGGTTCTTGATAACAACGTGGCTTACATCCTGGAACACAAACTGCCAATGCTGATTCAAGAAGTTCAGGTAATCATACTGCTGGATCAATGTTCCGTCGGTCGAGGAGCCGCCCGTCACGTCGAGGACCTTGCCCGAGACCCGATTGATGATGGCATAAAATCCGCTGCCCACGGGGACGAAATTCCATTGCTGCTCTTTAAACCCATCCGGCGTGTCCTGCTGAATCAGCGCGCCGCTGGCCGCAGAGGCATCAGCTATCTCCAGCACCGAGGCGCTGGCCGCACTGGCGATGTTGTAAGGAGTGACAGGGACGATGGTCCACAACTGCTGTGTGTTGCCGTTGTAATCCCACTGTTGCAGCAAGGCGCCATTCGCGCTTGATCCTCCGGACATGTCGAGCACCTTGCCACTTGCCCGATTGGTTATGGCGTAGTGCACATCATCGACAGGAACAAATTGCCATTGCTGATTGTTGTCGCCAAGGCTGTCATATTGCTGAATCAAATTCCCGTTGCTGAGAGATCCCAGAGTGTTGTCGAGTGCCTTCTGAGTGAGTGCATTGACAATCTGGTAGTAGCCGCCGGGGAGCGGGATCAGTTCCCACTGTTGCTGTTCGAGCCCATCCAGTGCGTACTGCTGGATAAGAGTTCCGCTCGAAGGTGATCCGTTTACGACTTCAAGCACCTTGCCGGTACGGGCATTGATGATCTGAAACAGACCGGTCACCGTTCCGACGCCTGCAAGCGAAACTGTTTGGGACATGTTTGCAGAAGAGGCGGTAATCGAGAGCGAAGCCGAGCGAGCGCCCATCAGTTGAGGATTGAAAATGACGGAGATGGTACAGCTGGCGCCAGCGGGCACGGTAGCGGCACATCCATTCACAAGGGTGAAGTCCGCCGGGTTTGCCCCTGCAGCAGAGACTCCGGTAAGCGAGACATTTCCGGAGGTTGTATTGGTCACGGTAATTGACTGAGGCGCACTCCAGGAAACAACCCTCTGGTTTCCAAAATTCAAGGCCGAAGAAGACAGACTAGTGCTGTTTGAGCTAGCGGCAGTAGCGGTTACAGCTACGGTTTGCGGCGAATCTGCGGCATTGTCAACCAAGGTAAGCGAAGCCGCGGCGAAGCCGGCATTCAATGCTGAGAAGGAGATGGTGACGGTGCAGCTAGCCCCGGCCGCCAAGCTGACACCACAAGTGCTCGTTTGAGAAAACTCACCTGCAGAGGCGGGGCTGCTCAGAGTAACTTGAGAAATGCTCAGCGGCGCAGTTCCAGGGTTCGATACAGAGATCACCTGTGACGAAGAGGAACCCAGGGTAACTGCTCCGAAGTTCAGATTCGTCCTGGAGAAACTGACCGCGGGAGTGCCCACGGGAATCGCCTCGTTCCACCCAGTCGCCAAGTTCGTCACATTCACTGAACCTAGCCCGGTTGCGAGATCGTAGCCAATTCCAGCCTGGTACTGGGCGCTTAAAGTTCCATACCCGGCTTCGCCTGGTACGGAATTGTCGCCGTTTGTTACGTCGTTGAAGATACAGGCAGCGAGGGATTGGCCGGCAGTACTCGAGGCGTTGCAGGAGGATAAGTTCTCGGTGGCCGCAAGTTTGTACAAGCGGTAATTTGCCTGCCCTTGTCTGCTTGCGGTTTTCTGCACGATCAAAGCCATAATTCCGGCAAAAGACGGAGTAGCTGCTGAGGTTCCGCTGTATCCAGAGAATGAGTATCTGCCGCTTCGGTTGGGACAAGAACCGTCGATACAAACCAGATAGGGATCGTGCCCAGAGGCGGAGAGCGAAACATCGGGGGTGTCGCGAGCCCCGTCATTCGGTATCCCGGCAACTCCGGCCTGCCAGGACGGTTTTGCGTAATAGCCGCTGGCGCCTCCGCCACTGGCGTAAAGAGATGCATAGTCAGAACCGCAGTCGGTTACCGAGCAGCTATCGTTCCAGACATCCTCTGGGATGTAAGACAGTGCGGAAGCCCGCCCCGGCGAGGTATTGGAGGACCTCCAGTAATTACCGTCATTGTTGTTCTCGTTAAAGACAGTTCCTCCAACCGCAGTTACGTACGGATTGGAAGCGAGGATATTGGGAGAAACTGGCCCGGTGGCCACGATGTTTGCAGGTGAATCACAGCCCTCCGCGCCTGAGTCTCCTGATGCAACCAGGTAAGTGATGCCTTGGGCTGCGGCTTGCTGGGCGAGTGTTGAATAGAAAGTCGCTTGCGCTGCGGTGTAATTGGCTTCGCAATCACCGAAGCTCTCGGTCATCACGTCACCGAGATTGTTGTCGATAATGTATTCCTCAGAGAGATCGGTGCCGTCTGTCGTAGAGGTACTCGCGGACACAACCAGATCGACCGTTGCGCCGGTCGCAACGGCTCCCGACCATTCGCTGTCCAGAATGGCCTCGGCTTCCTCATCACTGCCTAGATCACCAGGGTCGGCCCCATTCAGAATCACTTGGGGAATATTGGCTGTCAGGCCGAAAGCGGAACGAAAACCGGAGAGATCCGAGGGATTCACGTTTGTCCGGCCGACGACCGCAATTGTCGTCCCGGCACCAGTAATGCCTTGCTGATAGAGCGGGTTGATGTTGTAAATCACCGCGTAGTCTGCTGGCGCTAAAGCATGAAGACCGTTTGACGAGGTGAACTGGGGTGCACCTGATTCGGCTGAAGTGGCGTTAAAAACCTGACCTGACTTCTTCAGTTGAGGCGCGTTGACAAAGTTGTGAAGAGTAGAGACACCGGCGACTACTGGAGTGAGGGCAATGGGGATTTGAGGGTCAGTCGAATTAGCCCAATGAGAAACGCCATTGATAACGTACTTGTGGATCTCAGTATGAAATGCATCTGCCACTTGCGAGGCAGTGCCGGAGAACTCGACGACTCGTTTTCCTTTCGCGACTTGTGTAATTTTAAAGCCATGAGATTGTAACCAGGCAGCGATGGTCTGTATATCAGTATCGCTAGCCCCGAACTGCTGTCCAAACTGCTCAGGCGTAAGCCAGTTGTGGTACCGCGGCGACGTGGGATCCTGCTGCGCATCAAGCAATTTCCCGAGAGCCGAAGCCTGCTCTGGGCTTTGGTTCAGCACCAGAATCATACGATTCAAGGCGAGATCTGCAGAAGCAGGGCCGGCGTCGAACTCAGAACGGGCCAGAGGATGGGTGTTACCGCGGAGAGTTTGCCGCCGTGATTCATCGATGGCCGTCCGGATTCTGACTGCTGGTGCAACGGACTGCGCCCGGGTGAAAGGACTGAGCCCGAGCAGGACAAAACTCCCCGCCACCACAGGATATATCGACTTGAACATTCTGGAAAAAGGAAGGGAGAAAGATACGTAATTCAAATTAGACCCTATCAGCGTGAATGACGTTAGGAAAAGCTTTAGGTTTCACCACGGACCGAATCTACGTTGTAAAGAAAACAGAGGAGTACGGAAAGTCCCGCGTTGTGGTGGTGTTACTCAGCCGGGTGAGCTTCTTATGGAAGGAGCCGGGACAGACGTTCGGCCGCTGCTTGCAGCGTTGCTGGTTTTTTGGCGAAGCAGAAACGCACTAGGTGAGCACCATCGGCAGGATCGGCAAAGAAGCTGGAACCGGGCACTGCCGCTACACCGATGTTTTCTACCAGATAGCGGCAAAAAGCGACGTCGCTTGAAAAGGGAAAGGCTGAGATATCGCACATAATGTAGTAGGCACCTTGGGGAACATAACAGTGAAAGCCAACCTGCTGAAGAATCCGAAGTAGCGAATCGCGCTTCGACGCATAATTACGGGCCAAATCGAGATAGTAAGATTCGTCAAAGTGCAGGGCGGTTACTCCTGCCTGCTGGAGAGGCGAAGCGGCACCGACGGTGAGGAAGTCGTGCACCTTTCTGATCGAAGTGGTGAGGTCGGGTGGAGCGATGACCCAGCCTACACGCCAGCCGGTAACCGAAAAGGTTTTACTCAAGCTATTTACCAGGACGCAACGCTCTCGCATGCCAGGAAGGGTGATCGGCGGCACGTGTTGAGCGGCGTCGAAGATGATGTGCTCGTAGATTTCATCAGTGATGAGCAAGCAGTCATGTTGCTGGCATAGTTCTGCCAATAGGCGAAGATCTTCGAGCGGGAACACGCGCCCAGTGGGATTATTCGGGGTGTTCAGGATCACCGCTCGCGTCCGCGCAGTGAAGGCGGCACGGAGTTCATGGGGATCAAAGCGCCAATCAGGCGGCTGCAGGCGAACGTAACGGCAAACGGCCCCGCTCAGTTGGGAATCCGGCCAGTAATTTTCGTAGAACGGCTGGAAAAGCACAACCTCATCGCCCGGATTGAGCAGGGCGAGCATGCTGGCGATCATGCCTTCGGTGGATCCGCAACAGACAGTAATTTCTCTTTCCGGGTCTAATGAAATCTCATAAAAGCGCCGATAGTAATCACGAATCGCATCGCGAAACGGTTTCGCGCCCCACGTGATGGAGTACTGGTTTAGATCATCTGTGATCGCCTGTTTTGCCGCTTCCTTCAAGGCCGTGGGCGCCGGAAAATCGGGGAATCCTTGAGCAAGATTAACAGCGGAGTGCTTGAAGGCAAGCCGACTCATCTCACGAATGACGGATTCCTTGAACTCAGTGACGCGAGCACTCTGAAAGCGTTGCGCCGGAACGGTACTCATGGATTGATTTTATGCGAGCAACCCGGAGCCGATTCAGGTGTGCAACGTCCCTGTTCAACGAGTACTTAACACCGGCCAGGAGCAGCGGTAAGAAAGACGTACCGAAACTTTGTTGTCAAAGGGCCGGCGATTCACCACTAAAGGTAGCTGGACTCCTCGCCGATAAAGAGCATGAGCACCGCAAGAGCATCGTCAAGAGAGACGGCCGAAGCGGTAGCAGATTGAGGGAGGTTTACAGATGAAAAAAATTCCGGCAGTTCTGCTGTTTGCAGGGCTAGCCTGTTCGGCAGGAGCGTTCGCAGGACCGAAGATCTCCAAGGACACAATACAGGCAGTCCTGGGGCAATCACAAGTACAGGTGATCGTACAGTGGAACATTTCAGCGGGAACTACTACCGACCAGAAGATCGCAAGTCTGGGAGGAACGGTTGTCGCGCATTTTAATTCGGTGAATGGCGGAGTGTATAGCTTGCCCTCGGCAGCAATCAGCACCCTGCAGTCCGACTCAACAGTTCAATATGTGTCCATGGATCGGCCAGTGAAAAACAAGCTGGATTACACGGCTGCGGCAGTGAACGCCACGGCTTCATGGAGTGCAGGCTATACGGGAGCGGGTATTGGCGTTGCGGTGATCGATAGCGGAATTACTCCGACTCCAAACCTGGCAAACGTCGTTTTTTCCGCGGACTTCACGGGTCCGAAACCCAAAGCAGGTCCAGCGCCAGATCAGTTCGGGCATGGTCAACACGTTGCCGGAATCATTGCAACAAATATTCCGGCTATAAGTAAAACGATTGGACCGGCAAGCACTTGGACGCGGAGCTTTCAAGGAATCGCCTCAGGGGTTAACCTGATCGATTTGCGAGTCCTCGATCAGAACGGACAGGGATCGGACAGCGCGGTGATTGAGGCCATCGATGCGGCTATAGCTCTCCAATCAACGTTCAACATTCGAGTTATCAACCTGTCATTAGGCAGACCGGTTTTTGAGAGTTATACGATGGACCCTCTCTGCCAAGCTGTTGAGGCGGCCTGGAAGGCAGGGATCGTGGTGGTGACCGCGGCGGGAAATGACGGGCGGGATGATTCATTCGGCAACGAAGGTTACGGCACGATCATCGCTCCGGGGAACGACCCCTACGTCATTACGGTAGGAGCCATGAAGACCGAAGGAACGTTTGATCGCAGTGATGATTTGATCGCCACTTATAGTTCAAAGGGGCCTACCCAGATCGATCATGTAGTGAAGCCTGATCTGGTTGCACCTGGAAACCGGGTGGTTTCCCTACTTGCGCCCGGAGCGACGCTGGCCAAGCAGAACCCGGGTAATGCGGTTCTAACCTCGTACTACCAGGCGACAAGTGGCAAGCAAGTCAATCAGGTCTCCAATACCTTCTTTATGCTGAGCGGAACCAGCATGGCAACGCCGGTAGTGAGCGGTGCGGCAGCAGACCTCATCCAAGCGAATCCGAATCTGACACCGGACGAAGTAAAACTGCTCTTGATGCAGACGGCTTACAAGACATTTCCTTCTTCCAGCACTGTGACAGATGCCACGACAGGACAGACCTTTACTGACTATTACGACATCTTTACCGTGGGCGCAGGTTATCTGGATCTTGGGGCAGCGATGACCCTGGCGAATCAGGTGCCGTCCGGCGGAACAGCTATGTCGCCGATTGCGAGTTTCGATCCCTCAAGCGGGACCGTCACACTGTCCTACGATCCCTCATCAATCTTCGCTAACAAAGCAATCTGGGGTACTGGCACAGTCTCTTCTACAAAGGCGATCTGGGGTACGAGTTCAGTTTGGGGCTCAGCAGTTTTAGCCGATGATAAGGCCATCTGGGGAACGAAAGCAATCTGGGGTACCGCTACCGATTCTGCTTCGAAGGCAATCTGGGGCACAGACTCACTAACCAGCGCAAGTACAGCAACCAGCGCCGAAAGCACTACGGTGAGTATCAACGGCGAACCTTAATCAGTGAGGCAGAAGTTGCTACGAAGACTCTGTTCATACCTAAGGAGTAACTCAGGTATGAACAGAGCTCGTGTTATTTATGCCTCTTCACATGCTTCTTACTTTTGACTTTCGGCGGAGGCTTAGGCTTGTAAGCAGGAACGTCTGGAACCGTCCCGGAGTAAAGACGCCGGTAAACGTCAGCGTTCCGCAATACAACCTGCACATAGCCGCGCGTTTCATGAAACGGAACAGTTTCGATGAATTCAGCGGGCTCCCGAAACGGGCCCCAGGTTCGCCAGAGATTAGCGCGTCCCGGACCGGCGTTATAGGAGGCCAGGGCAATCTCCATCTGTCCGCCGTAGGAATTAAGAAGGTTATGAAAGAAGTAAGTGCCGAGTTGGACGTTGCGACCCGGTACAAACAACTGGGAGGCAGAGAATCGCCTGATCCCGAAGTGGCGGGCCAGTTCACCTCCGGTAGAGGGCAAAAGCTGCATGAGTCCATAGGCGTTAGCGTGCGACTTTACCGCCGGGTTAAATTCGGATTCCTGCCTGATGAGTGCGGCCACTAAGAATGGATCCAGGCTCTGGTCGTTGCTGTACTCGGTGATGAAATTCCTGAACGGTATGGGAAACGCGAGCTTCCAGAAGTCCACGGGGGCCTGATCCAGTGGCATGTATAAGTAGCCAGGAGCATAAGTTTTGACGTAATGCAAAGCGCGGTCGGGATTGTCATGACCGGCAGCGATCAAAGCTAAATGGAATGCGTAGACATTAGCCTGTGTGCCATCGTTACGAGCACCAAATTTCAGCTCGTTCTCCGCGAAGTCGTTCAAACCTGCCAGCTCAAGAAGTTGCGAGCGATCAAGCCGGCTCTGGGCTAATTCGGAGGGAGTGAAGCTGGGAAACTGCGGCTGAGCGGGCCACTTGACAGCGTGAAGAAAGGTCACCCTTTCCGGGTCGGGAGTAGCGGCTTCAAGGCTCGGCTGCTTCAGGCGGTCGCGAGCAACTACGGCGTAGTACGTGTTCGGAAAGCGGAGAATCAACTCGTTGTAGCAGGCGCGAGCGGAGGCGTTCTCGTTTCTACGTTCTTGAAAGCGACCGAGAAAGTAGAGTGAGTTATTGATGTCTTCAGAATCAGGGTACTGCTGCAGGTGAGATCGAAGCAGGTCGTACGTATCTTTGCCATCATGCCGGTAGCTGTCAAACGATACCTGCCAGTGGCACCAGGCCGATCGGGGATCTTTTGGAAAGGTGAAGGCGCAGGCACGGTAAAGAGGGACGTATGTTCCGGAGTCGTTATCTGTCCGGGCTTGATCGGCAACGAAGATCAGAGAGTCCAGACGCCAGGGAGATTGAGCGTGCTGTTCTTCAAGTTGCTGAACCAGCGGGTTCACGTCAGCATGACGATCTTTCTTGCGGGCGCAACGAATCAAGTAGCTGATTCGTTCGGCATCGGCTTCGGGATCGTCGACCTTCAGGGCAGTGAGGTAATCAAAGGCGTCCTGAGTTTTGCCCGAGAGCAAATCGGCAACACCGATCCGCACGCGCGCCAAGTCGCGTTGAGCACCACCTAACTGCCCGGTCGCGGCAACGAGTTCGATGCGCGCCGCTCCGGGATTCTTGGCATCGAACAACTTCTGAGCGCGAGCGAGCATAGCAGAGGGCATCACGGGCGGGTAGGCATCGGCTAGTCTCTGCTTCACGTTGACCAGTGCGTTGGCGGCATCGGTGGCCTCTTTGGCCACCGGATATCCGTAATAGACTCGCTGATAATATTCAGCGGCTTGAGCCAGATCGCCCGTAGCCTCATAGCAGCGGGCAAGCAACAAATCCGCTTCGGGCTGGGGAATCTGTTGGTAATACTTTTTAACCAGCTCAAGCGCTTGCTTGGGGCGATCACCATCCAGGTCCGCCCGAACGGCAAGCGACGCGGCGGCGCCTACCAGGGGAGAAGGCGGCGCCTGATTGAAGACAGCGGTGGCGGCCTGAGCCACATCGGCGTAGTTCTTCAGTTCATAAGAAGCTTGCGCGTGAATGTACTGAGCGTAGTCGTTGAGCTTCGGAGTCTTGTTGCCCGCTTCGATAGAGTAGCTGACCGCGGCATCGAAATGCCGGTTGTCTAATTCATGCTGGGCAATCGCGATCAGCCCCGCTGCGCCCACCGCTTTCGGAGGTTGTGCCTTAGCCGAAGACTTTGAAGACTTGCTTGCTGATGTGCTCTTGTGCTGGAGCGCCAGACCAGAGCGCGCGGCGAGAACAGAGCTGACAAGAAAGGCAAAAACAAGCCAAACGAGACTACGAAGTGTAATTACTCCGCGAACCTTAAACCAACTGCCCTGGATAATCAGCTCCCAGTTTCAGCTCATCTCCTTCCGCAGCGATGCGGACGAGTTCGAGATGAAAGTAATCGACCATGTAAGGGGTAGTCATAAACTGCTTGCGATAAGTAACGCGAGCGCTATCTATATCGTTTTTCAGA
>CAXTMN010000089.1:18827-20498 GCA_964245395.1 uncultured Bryobacteraceae bacterium | reverse complement strand
AAAACGGAGAGGTGGCTGAGTGGTCGAAAGCAGCGGTTTGCTAAACCGTCGTAGTGTCAAAAACGCTACCGGGGGTTCGAATCCCCCCCTCTCCGCCAGAATATGGTGTTAAGTGTTCGCGGTCGAGAGGAACGTCGAGCCAGCAGGTTCGGCTCGAAGTATTTAGCTACACTTCTTTAAAATTCGGTCGATATGTCCTGTGGAGCTACTGCACACGGGTCGGTGGCGCAAGCGTTTCTATGAACTCCTCAGCGACAGCGTCAGCCAACAATCAATCGTTGGAGTATCTTCTCGCCGACTTCGCCAAAACGAGCTTGGAGAAGTTCACGATCTTCTTCGGCAAGGTTCGAGAGACTTTTCCGGCCGAAGTGGCCCGGGGCTGCTTGACCTATCTGGCCGAAAATCCATCGGATCAACCCGGCAAGCAGATGATCGTATGGCTGTGCCGGGGCGAAGACTATCTTAACCATTTGTTGGATCCGACGCTCTTGTCGGAAGATAGCGCGAGACGTGTGCTTGCGATTTTCCGAAACACAGATCCCCAATTTCTTGTAAAGTTTTCGAAGATTACGGGAGCGTCCGGTGCAGATGCTCATCGAGTGCGGCGAGCTCTCGCGGTCGTTGATGGATTAGGGGATTTCAATGTTCTCCTGCCGTGGTTTCGCGCTCTCACACATAACCCGGACGAGCGCATTCGCTCCAAAGCAACAAAGGTGCTTTGCTCTTTACGGCCAAACAAAGCAATGATCGAACGTCAACTGCAATCAGATGACGAGCGGGTGCGCGCGAATGCTGTCGAGGCAATGTGGGGCACGACCACGCTGGAAGCGGAGCATATTTTCAACAGCGTTTTGGCTGACAGCAATCACCGCGTCGTCGGAAATGCTCTTGTTGGTTTGCATCTTCTAAAAGACCAGTCGGCATTTGAGAAGATAACCGAATTTACTAAGCATCCGTCGCCGACGTTTCGACGGGCAATGACTTGGGTCTTGGCCTATATCCAGGATAATCGGGCCATTCCGGTTCTAGAATCAATGAGGAATGACGCTTCCCCCGTTGTTCGTGAGAAAGCCACTCAAGCAAGGGCCAAATACCCGCACTTGCTCGAGCTCGAATCAATGCCGGGCGCAGGCGATACAACATCGCAGGATGCGCCGGTCGCAGTTCCTGTCGTTCCAGCTGAGCTTCTGCCTAACAACGAAGAAAAGAAGAAGTCTCCAAATTTTGTTGCTCCGGCTTTCCGAACGTTGTAGCTGAGTAGCCGATTGCAGCGGTCGGACTAGTTTCTTTCAGAGTCGTACGCTGGAGAGGTGGGAGGGACCCGTGATCACCTCAGCTCTCTGGTAGAAGATTTCGAAGGGCATGGAAGCAAACTCGCGATTGTTGCGCACTATGGACTACGAAAGCGGCAAACGACGTATTTGGAGCTGGCAGCTTTAGCACGCCGCTTCGCAGCCGAACTACAGGCTCGCGGTATTTATAAAGGTGATCGCGTACTAATCTGGGGCGAGAACAGCGCTGAGTGGGTCGCGGCTTTCTTTGGTTGCGTACTTCGAGGTGTTCTGCCGGTTGCACTCGACTACGCCAGCACGGCGGAATTCGCAAACCGGGTGTCTCGAGAAGTCAGCCCGAAGCTCACAGTAGGAAACAGCTACCGGATAAAATGTTTGC
>CAXTMN010000089.1:0-18817 GCA_964245395.1 uncultured Bryobacteraceae bacterium | reverse complement strand
CGATATCAGCACGCTGGGTGCGTCCACGATGCAAAAATGTTTGCTGTCGGCAACCGCGGTTTTGCCGTTCGAGAGCTTCGAGCAGCTTACCACTGATTGTGAAATCGCCGCGGTTGAGCTTTCAGAAGATGACGCTCTGCAAATAGTTTTCACGTCGGGCACAACGGGCGATCCGAAAGGCATCGTTCACACACATCGGAACGTGCTGGCCAGCTTGCGGCCAATTGAGCGGGAGATGAGCAAGTACCTGAAGTATGAACGGCTTGTTCATCCGATCCGGATACTGCATACCCTTCCTCTGAGCCATGTCTTTGGCCAGTTTATGGGTTTGTGGCTTCCAGGACTCTTTGCTGCCGAAGTGCACTATGAGTCGCGGCTGGTTGCGTCTGAGCTAGTGAATTATATCCGGCGGCAGCGCATATCTGTTCTGGCAGCTGTTCCGAGGGTTCTGGACCTGCTTCGTTTGTATGTGGCTGCCAAGTTCCCGAATCTAGCCAATCGGCTGGGCGACGCTCAAAATCTAAACGCCTACCAGCGGTGGTGGCGTTTTCGTGATGTGCACAGATTATTCGGTCTAAAATTCTGGGCCTTTGTAAGCGGAGGAGCTTCGCTTTCCGCAGAAGCCGAGCAGTTCTGGAACGGGCTCGGGTTTGCCGTTATTCAGGGATACGGCATGACCGAGACGACAGCGCTAGTGAGCCTGAACCATCCCTTGAAACTCGCACGAGGAACAATCGGCAAGGTGCTGCCCGGGCGAGAGGTGCGCTTGACGGATGAGGGTGAAGTGCTAGTGCGCGGCGACACAATTTCAAGCTCAATATGGCAGGGTGGACGGCTCCAGCAGCAGAAGTCCGAGTGGTTGAGCACGGGAGATCTGGCTGAATTCGACGAGGCAGGTAATCTGCGCTTTCGCGGTCGAAAAAAGGACGTGATCGTTACGGCTTCCGGTTTGAACGTCTATCCGGAGGACCTGGAGGCAGCCTTAAACAGACAGCCCGGGATTAAGAGTTCGGTAATCGTTGAGAGGGACACAGAGCACGGACCGATGCCCATGGCCGCTCTGGTTCTCGCTTATCAAGATGCCGATGCAAGCGGAGCAGTTGCTGAAGCCAATCGAACGCTGGCTGGCTTTCAGCAGATCGGGGAATGGATCGTCTGGCCGGAAGCGGACCTGCCTCGAACGTCCACCGGCAAATTACTACGACGGGAAGTGCTCAGGCGTATCACTTCGGGAGAAGTCGAGGGAGCGTCATTGGCAAGAACAGACACACTCGAAAGTCTTGACAGCCTGGGCCGGGTGCAATTGCAAGCGCGCCTTGAGCAGCAATTTGGGGTGGCCATAGATGATGCGGTCGCTCAAGCTGCGCAAACTCCGGAGGATCTGCGCCGGGTTGTGGCACAAGCTCCCCAAAGCTCTCTCAATGAAGACAAAGCGGAGCGGCATATCTATCCGCATTGGCCCTGGAGCGTGATCGTTCAAGCGATTCGAGCTTTGTTTCTCGACGCAGTCGCTATGCCACTATTGCGCCTGCTTACCAAAACGCAAGTCACAAGTCAGGTGGAGAACTGGCCCTCGTCCCCGGTGCTTATCGTAGCCAATCACGTGACCTCGTACGATGTGCCTTTCATTCTGTATGCGTTGCCGGGCAGGTTGCGAAGGCGGGTTACGGTCGCGATGTCTGGCGAAATGATTCTCGGTTGGCGGCGTGGGCGTCAGCAAGGGAATTGGCTCCTGAATGTGCTCGGGCCCCTGGAGTACCTGGTGGTCACGGCTCTCTTCAACGTGTTTCCGTTACCCCAGCTGAGCGGATTTCGGCGAAGTTTTCAACACGCCGGAGAAGCAATCGACAACGGTTACAACGTTATCGTTTTCCCGGAAGGACGGCGATCAGACGACGGAGCGTTACAGCCGTTCAAGCAGGGCGTTGGGCTGCTATGGAAGGAACTTGGGACTTCGGCGTTGCCCGTTCGGCTGAAAGGATTGGGCGAGATCAAAGTTCAAAAAGAGCGCTGGTTCCGGTCGGGTCAGATTAGCGTCTCAGTCGGTGAGTTGCTATCGGCTGAAGGGGAAAAATCACCTGAAGAGCTCACCGAAATTTTGCGTCGAGCTATCAATCAGCTGTAAGCGGATTGGCAGATCGCGTCCACCAGACCTTCGACTGATTGTAGGGAGGCTTCGGCGGTGACCGTTAGGTCGTGGGCGCGAACAGTGGCTGAAGTTACCGGACCGATTGTTGCAATTTTTATTCTGCGTAATGCGTTGGGGCTGATGAGTGCTACCAAGTGATCGACGGCCGACGAACTGGTAAGAGTGACCCAATCCGGTAGCGGTTCCTTAAAAACAGAGGCGGCCCGTTGAATAGCAGCTGGGTGCATGACAGTCCGGTAAGCGTCGACAACGTCGACGACAGCGCCGAGTTTGCGAAGTTCCTTGGGAACGATGTCGCGGGTAACGGCGGCACTCGGGATCAGGATGCGTCGGCCTTGGAGACGCTCAGCCTCAAGAACGGTTACAAGAGCTTCGGCTCGAGAGTTTTCGGGAGTGATATGAACGGGAAATCCATAAGCTTCAGCGGCCTCACGCGTAGCCGCACCTATTGTTGCCACCCGAGTTTTCCTACTTAGTCCCAAGTCGTCCGGCAACTCCGCAGCAAACGCGGTGACGGCGTTCACGCTGGTGAAGATGATCCAGTCGTAATTACTGCAACGAATTGCCGCATCTCGCAAAGGCTCCGGGTTGAGTGGTGGACCGATGGCGATGACCGGCAAAAGAATGACGCCCGCCCCAAGCGTGCGCAAGGGCATAGCAAGCTCTTCAGCCTGATGTTCAGCACGGGTCACGACAATGCGCAAGCCGGATAGTCGGCCCATCATCAAGCAACGCCGAGCAACTGATTTGCACCGTGAGCAAGGAGCGATTGGGCCAGAGAATCGCCTAATCGTTCAGGATCTTCGGCAGAGCCGATGATCCGTTCTCGTAAGTGCCGCCCATCAGAGGAAACGACTGCGCCGCTAACAACCAGTCGACCAGACGAAAACTCGGCAAACACGCCAACTGGCAATTGGCAACCTCCGCCTAAACCCGCCAGGGCCGCGCGTTCACAGCGAACTGCACGGCTGGTGCTTTCATCATTAAGTCGAGCGCAAATCTCTGAGGAGTTGCCGTCAACACGAGTCTGAATAGCCAATGCGCCCTGTCCCGCAGCAGGACAGATCTCTTCAGGTGAGAAGATTTGGGTAATCTTATATTCGAGCCCCAGCCGCCGCAATCCGGCTACAGCCAGGAGGATGGCTTGGAATTGACCCTCCTCCAGCTTTCGAAGGCGGGTGTCAACATTTCCGCGAATAGGCTCAATGGAAAGATCGGGTCGAAGAAGGTGCAGCTGAGCCGCTCGTCGCCCGGAACTGGTGCCGACCCGTGCTCCTAGCCGCAGGTCTTCCAGTCTCCTTCCGAGCAATGCGTCGCGGGGATCTTCCCGTTCCGGTATGGCGGCGATGGTCAGCCCGGGAGGATTTTCAGTTGGAAGGTCTTTAAGACTGTGAACGGCAACATCTATCGTGCCAGCGAGAAGAGCCTCTTCGATTTCTTTTGTGAACAGACCCTTCCCACCTGCCTGTTGGAGAGAGGCAGTTTGCAGATGATCGCCGGTCGTCTTGATGACCGCAATGCGAGTGGCAACGCCAAGTTCGCCCAGCTTGGATGCAATATGGTGCGCTTGCCACAACGCTAACTGAGAGCCACGGGATCCGATAGTAAGCAGCTGATGCTCCTAGCGTTCGGTCAAGCGGAAAATTCGGCGCACAGCTGTGATCAGTTCCCCTTCGCGTGCCATCTCGCCAGCTGTCTGGTCGGCGGCTTGACGTCTCATCTCAGAGATAGGACCATGGGCTATTTTGTTGATAATGCCCCGTGTGAGACCTTCGACCGCCTGCTCCTGGTCGAGAGTGAGCGCACCTAGCCGGCCGCGAAACCGATCAAGGACGTCGAGCCGAATGATCTCAAGCTGTTCCTGAAGGCTGAGAATGGTGGGTGTAACGTCCCGTTCGCGCAGCTTCGATTCGAGGCGGATTACTTCTTCGGTTACAATCATCTCGGCCTGTTGTGCTACTTCGTGGCGGGTTTGCATGTTGCGTTCTGCGAGGCGCTGCAAATCGTCAATATCGTACAAGAAGGCATGCTCAATCTGGTTTACACGCGGATCGACGTTCCGGGGCACAGCAATATCGATCAGGAACATAGGCCGATTCTTTCGGACCTCGATCGCACGGTGAACCAGCTCGGGAGTTAGCACAAACTCGGATGCACCCGAGGAGGTAATCACAATGTCGACGTCTGCCAATTTCACTGGGAAGAGCTCATAGGGCACCACTTCGCCCCGAAAAAGCTCAGCCATCTGATGCGCCCGTTCAACAGTGCGATTGGTGATCAGGATCTCGGCCGCCCCAGCACGAAGCAGGTGACGGGCTGCACCCTCGGACATCTTCCCTGCCCCGATAATTAGCACCCGTTTGTGCTTTAAGGAGCCAAAGATCTCGCGGGCCAGCTCAACAGCCGCGTAGCTGACGGAGACAGCGCTCTGACCGATTTCCGTCTCGGAACGGATCCGCTTGGCAACATTAAACGCACGCGTGACAATGGCTTCAAGGACGGTTCCGATAGTGCCCTGCTCACGCGCTTGAGCAAAAGCATGCTTCAATTGGCCAAGAATCTGCGGCTCGCCGACTATCATCGAGTCCAGGCTGCCGGCAACGCGAAACAGGTGGCGAATCGCTTCCCGCTCGTGAAAAACGTATAAATGCGGACGAACCGAATCCATCGTCAGGCCATCACGCCCAGGAACAATGGCTTCAAGGATCCTTTCCACAGATACATCTTCGGCCAGAGTTGCTGTGACTTCGACGCGATTGCAAGTCGACAGAATCAGCGCTTCCTTAGCGCCATGCTCTTGCATTTGAACGAGAGCGGCAGGAATCTCTTCAGCACGAAACGCGAGCTTCTCCCGGAGCTGAACCGGAGCGGTTCGATGATTGATGCCAGCAAGAGCAAGTCTCATCGAAAGATGAAACTCCGGAAGCCTAAGTGCGTGGCCCAGGTAATCAGGGAACAACCTAAGACGCTAACGGCAAGCCATGCCATCCGACGGCCGCGCCATCCGGCAGAGACCCGAAGAAAGATCATGGCCAGATAAAACGCCCAGGTAAATAGGAAGAAGGCGATCCTCGGATCGAGGATCCAGCGGGTACCGCTCTCAATGAAAGCCCAAACGACTCCAGTAACGGTCCCTAGGGTGATAAATACGAACCCGGCGTTCATAAATTGGGTAATCAATTTATCCAATGTGGCTAAGGGCGGCAAACTTCCCCCCGCTGAAGCGACACTCTTCTGTTTCAGGCGGCGTTCCTGAAGCAAGTAGTAGATGCTGGCTACCGCCGAAAGGATCAGAGCAGCATAGCCCATAAGAACCGTGCCGATGTGAACGACTAGCCAGGCATTTCGCACCTGGGGGCTGGCCCACGGCGAGACGGGGAACTCTGTAGCCCCGATGAGAGTCATGAAGAAGACGAGAGGGAAGATACAGACCCCAAAGATAGCCACACGGTAGTAGCTGTAAGCGAAGAGAAACAGTGCCGCCAGCAGGAAAGCGCAGGTCGAGCTTGTTTCGTAGAAATTGTCGATGGGAAGATGGCCGCTTTCAGCACGGAGCTCGACAATTGAAACAAGGTGGAATACTGCGCCCGCAGCGAAGGCAACCAGCGCCGGCGAAAACAAGCTAGTCGTCTTCCGGAACAGAAAAACTAGCGAGTAAAGCAGTCCGCATGCGTAGAGGACCGCGGCAGTGCGCAGCCAGACAACGCTCATAGCGGGAGCCGGCGGTCAGTATGAAGTAACACCAATCAGTTTCCTATCTATATGATGCGACACAGCGCCAACAGATTGGGAACGGATGGGTGTACTCAATCATCGTACGGTCAGGTGGTGGCTGTAGGAAACCGCTGATTGTGACACCAGGGGAGAGGATCTTAAAGAATATTTATGAACAAAAGTCTAGAGGGAAAACGAGCGCTCGTAACAGGCGCTTCCAAAGGGATTGGGCTCGCAATAGCCGCGACACTACTCTCAGCAGGCGTTGACGTCGTGATTTGCTCACGAGAGCAGAGCGCGCTGGAACAGGGGCTGGCAGAGTTACGAAAGATTGCGGGTAAGCGGAGAGTAGCCGGGACCAAAGCTGATGTAAGTAGAGCCGAGGACGTGGCCGCTCTCTTTCAGTTTGCCGATCAGGAGTTGGGCGGGCTCGACATTCTGGTGAACAACGCTGGCGTAGGCAAGTTTCGCGCGACGGCTGAGTTGACCGTCGAGGAATGGAACCAGGTAATTGGGACCAATCTCTCCGGGGCGTTCTATTGCAGCCGCGAAGCTTTAGAGCGCTTCCACGCAGCAAGAGGCGGATGGATAGTCAATATCAGCAGTTTGGCTGGGAAAAATCCCTTTTCGGGGGGAGCGGCCTACAATGCCTCAAAGTTCGGGATGAACGGGCTGAGTGAAGCGACCATGCTCGATCACCGCTCGGATAATGTCCGGGGGAGTTACATCATGCCAGGCAGTGTTGACACCGAATTTTCCGGCCAAGAGAAAAACGAGAGTTCAAGCTGGAAAATCGCACCCGAAGATATAGCCGAAATCGTACTCAATATTCTAAGGATGCCTGAGAGAACACTGATCAGTCGAGTTGAGGTGAGACCTTCAAGGCCATTAAAGAACTAATCAGAAAACGCAAATAGTGTTTTCGCAGCTATTCAGAAATTAGGCAGTTCAGACGATAGACGGGTTGAGGAGCAACGTGGTGGCGATTGGCACGCGGCTTGCTTCACTTTGGTAGACAGCCAAAAGCATTGGGGCCCTGGACCAGAAATCAGATGAATCAGGCTGGGATGCCCAACGCAATGGATAAAGAGGGGACCAACAGATATGAGCGGGCTACGAAAAGTTCTCGACCCAACCAAAACGGGAAAAGACGCTGAGTCACTGGAAAAGACTCTGTTAAAGCTGGTTATCGGCCAAGACGAAGCCATTGAACAGATCGTGAACATCTACCAGATGCACATCACAGGGCTCTCGGCCCCGGGCCGGCCTGTTGGAAACTTCCTTTTCCTTGGACCGACAGGCTCAGGAAAGACTCGGACTGTGGAAGCGACGGCAGAAGCATTGGTCCACAATCCGCGGGCAATTATCAAGATTGATTGCGCAGAGTTCCAACATAGTCATGAGATTGCCAAGTTGATCGGTTCGCCTCCCGGATATCTGGGCCACCGCGAGACACATCCCCTGCTCAGTCAGGAAGTGATTAATCAGCATCAAACGGACACAATGAAGCTGAGCTTCATTCTTTTCGATGAGATCGAAAAGGCCAGCGATGCTCTTTGGAATCTTCTGCTTGGCATCCTGGACAAGGCGACTTTGACCTTGGGAGACAACCGGAAGGTTGACTTCTCACGCGCCATGATCTTCATGACCAGCAATCTGGGAGCTAGCGAGATGAGCGCCATGATTGCTCCGAAACTCGGATTCAAGAAATCTTCGGAAGTCTCGAATTCAGCCGAAGAAGAGCGGCTTTCGAAGAAGGTAGCACGGAGCGGTGTAGAGGCTGCGCGACGAAAGTTCACACCCGAGTTCATGAATCGCATTGACAAGGTCGTTGTTTTCAAATCTCTTGGGGAAGGCGAATTGCGCCGGATCCTGGATCTGGAACTGGGACAGGTCCAGCAACGAATCCTGCTCTCTCCAGCAGAGAAATCTTTTGTGTTTACGGTATCTGAAGCGGGCAAGAAGTTCCTCCTTACAGAAGGGACAGACACCAAGTATGGAGCAAGGCACCTGAAGCGGGCCATTGAACGATGGCTGGTTCAGCCTTTATCGAATCTGATGGCGACTAACCAAGTCAATGCCGGCGACTGGATTCAAGCCGACTTCGACATGGACAGTCACTGCCTCCTATTCACAAAAGAAGCGGAAGGACTTGAAGTACACGCGATGGCCAGTATGATTGGGGACAACTTCCGTATGCCGACTCTCACGGCAGCGGCATCGGCGCCTCCTGACCTGGCCAAAACCGTTTCTGCCGGAAAATCCTCAAAAAAAGAGTCTGGAGCGCAAAGCAGATGTAGCGGACCAGAGCAATGCTCTGGTCCGTTTCGTTTGCAGGCAGGCAATCAATCCCATGATTTGTGCTTGCCCGGTACAACCGCAGCTACGCCAGCTACCAAAATGCCAATAGCCAAACCAGCCGCTAGCGATGGCACTGGATCGAATGGTTTCGCAGGCAGGTAGGTAGTTCCGTTCTCGTCGGTCTGGACAGGATCCTCAACATACCGGCCATGTTCTGGGATGGGAAACGAATCAGCGAGCTTTTGAAGGTCGTCCGCGCAACGGAACATAGGATGACCGTGTCCCGCCCCGATGACTCGGGGCCGCAGCTTCGCCAATGAGCGCACCGATTGCCGTGCAGAGTACCAATCGATGGTTCCCGGAACAGGTGGCCGGCATATTTTGGCGCGCTTGCCAATCAGGCCGTGCGGGGTGTCCATATCTAGAGTCGTGACGGCGTCTCCAGCCAATAAGGTGCTATCGCCTGAGCGGAAGAGCGAAACGTGTCCCGGCGAGTGACCTGATGTAAAGACCCACTCCCACCCATCCATTCCTAACGCCGCAAGTTGATCGGGAAGCCGCGAATAGCGATCGTCGACAGAGATCATCGGAGCGCTAATAAACCGGCTGAGGAAGGAGAATGCTCCGGGGGCTGTCGGGTCAAGCGGTGGATAAGGAAAAACCCCGGTGAGAAAGGGTTTTTCAAGCTGATGGGCGAACACTTTGACGTCCCATAGCTCAGCCAGTCCGAGCGCGGAGCCGGCATGATCGAAATGCCCATGCGTGAGAACGATGGCACGCGGCCGCGCACCCGATCCAAACCTTGCCTCAGCGGCGCCCTTAATTTTTAGCTCGCTTCCAGGAAGGCCAGTATCTACCAAAACCCAGGAATCGGAGTTGCCGACCAGGTACACGTTAACAAACGAAATGGGAAGAACCGCAACGTCCCTGGCGATTTCCTGCATGCTCTCTCTGACTAGCAGGGTACCTCAAGAACTTTCTTGGATCATTGGCGATGAAGTACAACAGGGAAGAGTGAAATTATCCAAAACAGTCTTGTTCCTAGGCCTTTCAACTGCTCTAGCGTTGGCGCAGTCGACAGTCAGTGAGCAGCAGCATCCAGCTACCCCGAGCGATACCGCCAAGGCAGACAAGCAGACCGAGCCGGGAGAGGAGAAGCCAATCATCACTCATCACAAGGTGAGAGTGAAAGATCAGATTCTGCAATATACCGCCACAACTGGTCGCATGCCGATCAAGAACGCAGCCGATCAAATCGAAGCTGAAATGTTTTTTGTGGCGTATACGTTAGACAACGGCGGCCCAAAGCGCCCGCTGACGTTTGCCTTCAATGGCGGCCCCGGATCGGCCACTATCTGGCTGCACATGGGCTGCTTTGGACCGCGGCGGGTGAAAATGATGGCGAATGGGTTCATGCCGTCTCCACCGTTTACGCTGGAAGACAACCAGAACACGATACTCGACAAAACCGACCTTGTGTTCGTCGATGCGGTAGGAACAGGTTATAGCCGGGCGATAACACCCGAGCTGGGCAAGAAGTTTTGGAGCCTAAATGGAGACCTGGCAGCCTTCGGGGAGTTTATTCGCCTTTATCTGCAGAAAAATTCACGCTGGAGTTCGCCATTGTTTCTCGCCGGAGAGAGTTACGGTACTACACGCGCTGCGGGTCTATCGGGATATCTGGTGGACCGCGGCATTGCTCTGAACGGCATCGTACTAATCTCAACAATTTTGAACTTCGAAACCACAAGCTTCACGAAGGGGAATGATCTGCCCTATATTTTGTACCTGCCGACTTATGCCTTAACTGCTGCGTATCACCATAAGCTTGCGCCGGAGCTGGCGAACAACGTCGAGACGTTGAGGGCAGAAGTAGAAAAGTTTGCTTCAACCGAGTACACGGAAGCGTTGCAGCAAGGAGATCGTTTACCTGCGGACCAGCGTCAGTTAGTGGTGGAACATCTGGCCCGGTATACGGGTTTGAGCAAGCAATTCATCGAGCGAAGTAATCTACGAGTGGACTTGTCGCACTTCGATACGGAGCTGCTGCGAGACGAAAACAAGACCGTGGGACGGCTCGATGGCCGGTTCACGGGCATTGACGCTTCGGGAACTCAGCAGGCGCCAGACTACGATCCGAGCGAAGCGGCGATCCGTCCGCCGTACACCTCGGTTTTTGGCGATTATGTCAAGCAAGAGCTCAATTACCAGAGTGATCTGACGTACTACGTGCTCGGTGGAGGCATTGGGACCTGGGATTTCCAAATAAGTGGCGGGTCGGGTTTTGCTGACACAAGTGAGGGGCTACGGCGGGCGTTTGCCAAAAATCCGTACATGCGCGTTTTCGTTGCGGAAGGCTTTTACGACTCTGCTACACCTTATTTCGCGGCAGAATATACCTTCAACCACATGGGCTTGACCGAGTCTGGCCATAAAAATTTAATCCGCGACCACTTCGCAGCAGGCCATATGGTTTACATCGACAGCGAATCTATGTCGAAACTGACTCGTGATGTCGATGAGCTGATTGATGGAACAAATTCCAAGTAAGAACCTCAAACAGGTTTGAAGCGAGGAGGAGGTAGACACGAATGGAGTGGACCCCAGGCGGCGTAAGCAGCGACATAGAAGATCGCCGAGACGATAGTGGAGGCGGAGGGTTCGGTGGTGGTGGATTTGGCTTCGGACACCTCGGCATAGGCGGAGTTTTGATTGTCGGGCTGTTAAGCCTGCTGTTCCATCGAAATTTATTTGTGATGTTCTCGGGAGGCGCGCCGGCCACCACGCAAGTGCAACGCGCACCGGACCGCGCTCTGGATCAAAGCGAAGGACAGGAGGTGCAGTTTATCTCCTTTGTGCTCGACGATGTGCAGAAAAACTGGGATCGTCTTCTGCCGACCTCAGGCCACGTTGACTACAGACACGCCAAATTGGTTCTGTTCCGTGATGCTTATCCGTCAGGGTGCGGCACGGCCAGGGAGGCCATTGGTCCGTTTTACTGTCCTGAAGATGAGAAGGTTTACCTTGATCTGGGGTTTTTTAACGAGCTGAAAACGCGCTTTGGCGCCTCCGGAGAATTCGCCCAAGCGTATGTAGTAGCGCACGAGATTGGGCACCATGTTCAGAAGATACTTGGGATCGAGCCCAAGGTGCACGCTCTTCAGGAGAGGCGTCCTGATGAAGCAAATCAACTTTCTGTACGACTTGAATTGCAGGCTGACTGCTTTGCAGGTGTTTGGGGGAATTCAACAGAGCAGCGCAAAATTATCGATTCCAGCGATGTAGAGTCTGCATTAGGAGCGGCTGCGGCGGTCGGCGATGACCGGCTTCAAAGAATGGCAACAGGCCGTGTCAGTCCTGAGAACTTCACCCACGGTACATCAGCACAGAGGACCGCATGGTTTAAGCGCGGACTGGAAGGCGGAAATATCTCTGCGTGCAATACGTTCCAGGTGCAGCGATAGCAAAGGATGAAGTGATCGTGAACCATAGCCCAGCAGGTCCAACGCCACTGGCGTTTGATGAGGCGCGACAGATGGTGATCGACACCGTTCGATCTATTCAAAGGTCACTGAAAGTCGAGTCAGTCGACCTGGAAGAAGCATATGGACGCGTGCTAGCCGACGAACTCACAGCCGATCGCGACTACCCTGCCCTGCGGCGATCTTTACGCGATGGCTTCGCGGTGAGAGCTATTGATGTTCCGGGAATCTTATCCATTCGTGGGGAAGTTCGGGCCGGAGAGGCCGAGCAGTCTGCGATCGGCGAGTCCGAAGCGGTCGAGATCATGACAGGCGCTGCTGTTCCGCCCGGCGCTGATGCAGTCGTCATGATCGAGCATACGATTCGCACGAGTGTTTCTAGCGTTCGCACCGACCGAGGCGCGCAGACTGGCCAATTCATCAACGAACAAGGCGCAGAGGCGCGCAACGGTTCACTCCTGATTTCAGCCGGAACGAAGCTGGACGGGAGTCATGTCGCCACGCTGGCTATGTCGGGTCGGACCACTGTCAGAGTGTTTGGCCGGCCTTCGGTGGCAGTGTTGGCCACGGGCGACGAGATTGTTGAGCTTCGCGAGCAACCGGCGATTTACCAGGTTCGCAACTCGAATTCATACATGCTGGCCACCCTAGTCAGAGCCGCCGGCGGCAAGCCGACCATACTGCCCATTGCAAGGGATACAAAGGAAGCACTGGGTCCGCTTCTCGAAAGAGGATTACAGCATGACATGCTGGTGATCAGTGGCGGGGTTTCGGCTGGTAAGTACGACCTAGTGAAACCAACTCTGCAGGAGATGGGGGTGCAGTTTTGCTTTGAGCGAGTGCGAGTCCAGCCCGGGCAACCGACAGCATTTGGGATTTTGAACAACAAACCGGTGTTTGGACTTCCCGGTAACCCAGGATCGTCTTTGATTACGTTCGAGCTCTTTGCGCGCTCAGCTGTCGAGGTTCTCGGTGGCCAGAGTAAGCCCGTGCTTCCCCTTCTTCAGGCTCAATTCGAAGCACCTTTTCGGCACAAATTGGGTCTAACCCGCTTTCTGCCGGCCCTGTTGAGTGAGGATGGCCAACATCTGCGGCACATTCCCTGGCAGGGGTCTAGTGATGTTCCCGCATTGGCGAGAGCAAACGTATTTCTCGTCGCGGAGGAGGACCGGGAAGCTTGGGACACCGGCGATTCCATTCGGGTCATGCGTAAGCCATGAAAGCCCGGTAGTGAAAACTCAGTTATGAAAGGAAAGCTCTCCCATTACGACGAAGCCGGCCAAGCGTCCATGGTGGATGTCGGGAAGAAGAAAATTACCGAACGAACTGCTAGCGCACATGCATTCGTCTCCATGACCAAGCAGGTAATCAAGGCTTTGCCTGACAACAAAAAGGGTAACCCGCTGGAAGTAGCCCGGATTGCCGGGATCAGCGCTGCCAAGAAAACGTCGGAACTGATACCGCTGTGCCACCAAATTCCGCTGACCCACGTTGCCATCGAGTTTGCAGTCGGCAGGGAAGGCGTTGAAATTACCGCAACTGCCTCTACGGAGGGGCGTACGGGCGTAGAAATGGAAGCTATGACGGCGGCTTCGGTTGCAGCGCTCACGATTTACGACATGACGAAGGCGCTCGATAAGGGCATCGAGATTCGGGAGATCCACCTGCTTGAAAAGACCGGTGGCAAATCGGGTGTCTATCGCCGGAAATCCGTCACGTGATCACGGTCGCAATCCTGACGATTAGCGATTCGACTGCCAGAGGCACTCGCGAAGATCTCTCGGGCCCGGCTCTTCGGAAGCATTGTGAGGACCTTGGCTGGAAAGTGCTGATTTCAGATACGGTTTCGGATGATGAGGATTCCATATCTGAACGTCTTTCCGGCTGGTCGGATGAATCTGTGGCTGCGCTGATCCTAACCACGGGTGGGACTGGTGTCTCCCCGCTAGATGTCACTCCAGAGGCCACAAGAAAGATTCTTGATCGGGAGATTCCGGGTGTGGGTGAGCTAATGCGCGCAAAGGGATTGGAGCAGACCAGGTTTGCTCCCCTTTCGCGAGCTTTGGCTGGATCGAGAAAGCGCTCGCTGATTGTTAACCTGCCCGGGTCTCCGGCGGGCGCGGTTTACTCGCTCCAATCTATCCAAGATCTGGTTCCCCATCTTGTGGACCTTCTCGCCGGTAGAACCGCACACGATTCAAAGTAAGCGAAACTAAAAGATGACAAGCGAAACTAGGCGGCATAGGGAGACATCTGAAGGACGTATGAAGAAGCGCTTTTGCAGGTGTTTGCATTTAGCTGCTCGCGACTTTTCTCTGAGCGCATTCCTTTGTTTTGGATTGGTAAATGGTGTTGCGCAGCAGTTGCCTCCTGGGCAAGTGCCGCCTGGTCCGCCCCCGCAGCCCGGCCAACTCGGTCCCGCCCCGAAGAAGCTCGATCCGATGACGCCACAGGACGGAGCGCAGGCAGCGGGCGACGTGGTTGACCCCAACGCAGGAACAATCAAGGTCAACGTACGGCAGATCCTTGTTCCTACCAGTGTGCTTGACCCCGACGGGCATGGTTATGTGAATGGTCTGGACGCCAAAGACTTTGAACTTTTCGATAACAGCAAGATCCAGCATGTAACGGCTGAATACACCCAGCAGCCCCTTTCGGTGGTGTTGGTGGTGCAAGCAAATGCTGACATCGAACCAGTTTTGCCTGCTCTCAAAAAATCCGGCCTTCTCGTCCAGGGGCTCGTTACCGGACCGGACAGCGATTTAGCTGTTATGGCGTTTGATCATCGAATGCAGAAGCTTCAGGATTTCACCAACAATCCGGAAAAGATCGACGACGCCATGCAGAAATTGACCTCGGGATCAACCAGTGCCCGTTTGATCGATGCTGTTCTGGAAGCCGACCACATGCTCGCTGTTCACGACCGGCAAAACGCTCGCAGGCGGGTGATTTTAGTTTTAAGCAGGAACGTTGATAAGGGGAGCGAATCACATCTGGAAGAAACCGTCCGCAGAATGCAGTTTGACAATGTCATCGTATACTGCGTCGACATCTCCAAAGCTCTTACTGCTGCCATGAAACAGATGCCTTATCCTGGTCCTCAAAATGGCCGAATTCCTCCTGAAGCACAACCGAACATCCTGGGAAACGGGCCGCGGACCGAAACATCTGTTATTCAGCAACAAGATGGAAATGTTTTAAACGCGGCCTCCCCGATCCTGCACTCAATCCATGATTTGTTTCGGAAGAGCCCGGCGGAGGCGTTCACGTTTTTCACTGGTGGACAGGTCTATAGCTTTGCCAAACAGCGTGCTTTGGAAAATGCGATTACCGATATCGGGAAAGATCTGGGCAGCCAGTATTTGTTAAGCTACTCGCCAAATAACACGGATGAGCCGGGCTTTCACAACATCAAAGTGTCCGTGAACAGGCCAGGATTAAAGATTCGAACGCGGCCTGGTTATTGGTGGGGCGGCGGACAGCAATAACGTCCGGCTCAGGAATCAGTTCTCTTGAAACGTAAGAGCGCTAAAGCTGACGACGCTCTGTGGATCGATTTGCCACTGCTGATAGCGGAGCAGGTCGCCTCTCAAACCAGGCTTCACTTTCAGGAAGGTATAAAGCGGCGAAGACCCGCACCATTTTAGATCATCGTGCCCCTCCTGAATGAGTGACCAGTACGCCTCGATATTGCCTTCAGTGACATGCTCCAGGCGCTGACGATCGCGGATTTCGATCGCTTGCATCTCACCGATATCCGCAGTTGCGCGAAACGAATCTCCATATCGTACGCCCATGTGCGCCATGTCGACGCCAAGCACCCAGAATAGCCGCTCAGCGTCCCGGGCCGCGATATTGCCGAGGGCATCAAAAAACCGCGCGACTCGGTCGTCTGCTTCCGGTAGCCCACTGCCATAAACACTCTTTACAAATGGTCCGCACAATATGGGCAGCACGCGCACACTGGGGCCGTACAGGTGCTGAAGAAAGACGATCTGGAACTCGATGGAGTGCTCAACTGCATGGCAGTAATCCTCCATGCGAATGGACGCAGGGGCTGCGGACTCAAGCTCGTTCACCAAGGCGATATCGTTCTCTGCCTCACCAAGGGGCGTTACGAAGCGCTTGCGAGTGAGGCCAAAACGCTCCGGGGCGCCGTAATGGGAGGTACCAAGAATCACAAAAGTCTTCTCGCGAGAATCCTCCAAGCTGGGGAGGGCTTGATATGCGGCGCGATAGGTGTCCCACCCACCTTCCGGACTGGCATGAGGTGCGGCGATGGCAACCGTTGTGGCGGAGCCGTGAGCCCGACCTATCTGCTGCCTTAACAATCGAGAGAGTTGTCGTTCTTCGCTTGGGTAAGCAGCACCGGCAAAGACCGCCTCGCGTGTAGGCTGGGCTGCGAATGCTGTTTCTCGCTTTGCCTTCAATTCGAGGTAACGATCATTTTCCAGGAATCCAGCTTCATTCAGGCTGTCGAAAAGATGCTGCTCCAGCTCGGCGACTTGGACTTCACCGGTAATGCGAACGAGCTCGGAACGAAGATCGGTGGGCGATTGCTGGCCGTCGAAACACTCGAGAGCCCCCACGAGCGGCGGTGGGATGAGAAGCGTAGCGTCTGAGTAGTGATAAGGGTCACGGATGAACAGCCCAGGCCGGGACGGGTCGGGCGACGGCATAAAATCGAGGTTAAATCGGATACGTGGAAGGACCTCGGACACGCCTTATTCTAGCCAGCCGGCTTAAGGCGCCGAGCTTCGCATCCGGTCTAAGAACTCAAGAGGGACTCTTACATTGCCGCGCACGCCAGTTCCGAGTTCAACATTCGGTTTAACGTCCCCATGGAAATCGGATCCGCCGGTTGGGAGCAGACCGAGTTCCTGAGCGAGCTGATGATAGTGGGCCTGCAACTCCGGTGTATGGTCGGAGTGATACACCTCCAGCCCGCCAAGCCCGGCGTCCTTTAAGCTACTCAAGATGATCGGCTCGAGATCCCGGTCAATGGAGAGTCTTACCGGGTGAGCAATGACCGCGATGCCTCCGGCGGATTGCACCCGCTCGACGGCCTCTTCAGTACTCTGACTTTGGCGCTCAACGTAACTCGGGGCGCCCTCTCCGAGGTAGCGGCGAAATGCATCATCGAAGTTGCGAGCATACCCTTTCTCGACGAGTATCTGGGCGAAGTGCGTCCGTCCTGCCAGACTTCGACCGCGGTCCTCTATCTCGTTGAGGGTGATCGCCACGCCCCGTTTCCGCAAAGCTTCAGCTAAGAGATGATTGCGATTACGACGCTCGTCACGCTCACTGTCCAACCATCTGATGAAAGCAGCCGAAGGCTCCTGCCAGGGGAAATAGCCCAGAAGGTGAGCAGACCGCGTTTCTCCGTTCGGCAGCACGAGGCGGGAGTTTAGCTCTATTCCCCGAACCAAATCAAGTCCCGCACTTCTCGCTAAAGGTTCGGCGGCAGCGTAGCCGCTGAACGTGTCGTGATCGGTGATGGCCAGTGCGGCCAATCCCGTTTCGATTGCGCGCTCGACCAGCGCAGCCGGAGTCAACGAACCGTCCGATTCAGTCGTATGCGAGTGGAGATCTATGAAAGCTGACTCGCGAGACTCCGTCACTGGCGTAATTTGATTTCCGGATAAACTTCGAAGGTAAAGGTCTGACCGCAGGTCCTGGCCAGCAGACGGCCGGGACCGAGGTTCTTCTCTTTTGTCCGGTTTTCGAAGAAAACTGCTCCGTCTGTACTGTCGCCCGTTTTAAGCTTGGTCGGCACGAGCGTGATCGCGGAGGCTGCGGCCGCTGCCTTAAATTCCCGGTTAACGAATTGCGTCATTGCCGCCTCACGCCGCTGTTCATATCCGTTAGTGGAACGGAAGTTTGAGAGCGAGTAGATGCTGTCTTCGTAAAGCAGTTGAAGCTTGATAACATCGCCCCGGCTAGCCTTCTCGAGTAAAGATTCGACCACCTGATCGGCTGACACGGGCTGAAGCACTGTTCCATCCTGACGAATAAAGCTAAAATCGCCCGGTTTTATTGTCCAGGACACAAGGGAGCCGTTGGTGACGGTGACCTGGACAATGTTGTAATCCTTGATGTGCGGCGGCAAGGGCGCAAACATGACCGTGATCCCTTCTTTCGTGAGCGCCTCGTATTGCATTCCTTTGGACTCAAACTCAATCGGCAACTGTGGTTGCGGGTTCGTGTGATTTGAATCAGCTGAGTTAACTGGTGTCGACTGAGAGGGAAGGGGTTGAGCAGAACCTGTTTGAGGAGGGTTCGGAGTCTGAGCTGTGGCGCCCGGTTTCGGGGGATCGGTGGCTGGTCGATTGGGACTTTGTCCAGGAGACACAGGCGACTGCAACGGGCTACCGGACACGAGTACCGCCGCCAACAACCATGCGCAGACGTACCCGTGCCCTTTAGCAGTTAAATCCATCACCATTTACATCATAGACTGTAGAAACCCGGTCCTAGTTATGGCGCACCGCAAGCTTAGCGGTCAGATACCAGCGCAAAATCCCGTGTGGATGAGCGGAAAAAGACTCGACGTCGACTCGGAAGAGAGAACCCTTTTTAAAGTCGATCCTTATTTCGCGTGAACCGAGAAGATAGGCAGCAAGGTCCGCGAACTGAGGATTGTGCCCAACCAGCAGAATTGCAGGCTCATCCCGATAGGCCCGCACTTCATCCCAGACTTGTTCCACCGGGGAACCAAGAGAAAGAGCATCAGAGTGGATGGCTTCGCTTTCGAACTTAAAAATGTCACGGGCCACCTCAGCAGTCTGTGCAGCACGCTTAAGGGGGCTGGTCAAAATCAGCGTTGGATCGGCACCAACCTCGGTGGCCAACTGGAGGACCTGCCGCAACTTACGGCGCCCTTCGGAAGTAAGAGCCCGCTCGGCATCAGGCTTAGCGGGTCCGCCGTCTTCAGCGATCCCGTGCCGCAATAAGTAGACCTCCATCGCGTCTGGTTTCGCCTTTCATTCTGTCATACTGGTGCGTTCCATGTGGCCGGGTGAGGAGAGACAAACAGCGCTTTTGACGGGCGTTGCGGTGTTAGCAGCGGCGTTGATTCACGTTTCTATTGCAGCCAGCCAGATCATGCTGGGAGTGGGCATTCTGATGCTGTTGGCGTTCCGTCAGAAGCTGGCGTTTCCTCGCATTTGGA
>CAXTMN010000088.1:18801-20614 GCA_964245395.1 uncultured Bryobacteraceae bacterium | reverse complement strand
GCTCCCAAAATCATGGTTCGCACTTCCGCCCGAACCGCCGTAGTCACTGATAAAGTTAGCCAGGCTGGAGTTGCCGCTGCTGGGATTGTAGTTCAATGTACCGCGAATATTGAAAGGCGCCGCCTGCTTGGACCGCTGGTCAAGCAGGTCCGTTCCAAACCGTAGGCTATGCTTTCCTTGCACATAACTCAACGTGTCCTGCAGCTGATAGTTGTTTGCGATTCGGCCTTGGGGCAAGTTGCTGGGAACGCCGAAAGTGAGACTGCTCGATCCCAAACCTGAAAGCGTATAAGTTGGAATGTTGGCAGCTAGCGGGTTCGCTGCGTCGAACGGAAAGAAGTAATAAATCCGGTTGTACCCGAGCCGAAATTCGTTTGTAGAAATCGGAGAAAGAGTATGCGTCTCGGTAAGCAGGCCGCTGTTCACCTCGTTCTGGAACGAAGTATCAAATCCGGTAAAGCCGACGCTTCCGCCATGAGGATTGGCATTACTGTCGTACAAATATCGAACCGAAAGCTGATCGTTATTACTGAAACTGTGATCAATCCGTTCCAGTAACTGGCGATCCTTATATGTTGTAGCGTACGAACGAGTGTACGTCCCCAGCTGTATCAGCGGCAGGCCCACTCCGGACGAAGCAGTGAAAAACTGGGAATTTGCATCTGCGCCCGAAGTGACCTGATTCAGCAAAGCCACTTGCGGGTTATTCGGAAATGCCGCTAGTAAGGCCGCGCGACCGCTTGCCGAAAGCGAAGTCAATCCAGTTGTTGCCGTGGCTGCCTGTCGCTCCTCCTGATACGCGCTAAAGAAAAACGTCCTGTTCCGAATAACCGGGCCGCCCACAGTACCGGAAAAATACTGATCCGTTCCTGCCGCAGGATGCCCACGCTGCAACTGTTTCGGGTCGAGCTTCTCAAGGTTTGTCAGCGCATCCGAGAAAGTCGATTCCAACAAATAGCGCAACGTCCCGTGAAATTCGTTCGTTCCGCTCTTTGTGATCGTATTGACCACGGCGCCACCCGCTCGCCCATACTCGGAATCGAAGTTGGTTGTTTGCGCCGATACCTCCTGCACCGCGTCCGGATTCGTAATCTGGAAAGCCTGCCCGGCCACAGAGATGTCGTTATTCTCCGTTCCGTCAATCAGAAAGTTATTCGACCGGCTTCGCGCGCCGTTCACAGAAAAAGAGCTCACGCCAAGCCCAAACCTGTTTGTAGATACCCCCGGGAGCGTCAGCACCAGCGACACCGGATTCTGGGTCGCTATCGGTAGATTAGTCATGTTTTGACTGGTCAGAGTTCCACCGCGGACCGGAGCTTCCGTCTGAATCAGAGCCGCTTCGGACGAAACTTCCACCGTGCTCGTCACTGCCCCGAGATCGAGCTGTCCATCAATGGAGGCGACGGCCGCACCCACCTCAAACGGAGCCACTGCAAGAGACTTGAAGCCACTTGCACTCACCCTGACCGTATAGCGACCGGGATCGACCGCATCGAATCGATAAATACCGGATGTGTTCGTGGTTGCTGATCGAACTACCTTAGTGTCCTCATTGTTCAACTCAACCGTTGCATCCGCCACGGCCGCTTTTGTTGTATCAGTAATCAACCCGGTTACAGTGCCACGGCTCGATTGTGCGGTCACCCTGAATGCTGTGCTGAGCAACAATAATCCCCAAATGAGCAACACAGCAGCATTCTTGGAGACAATTAGCCTATATGAAACCCCGAAACCCATAATGCAAACCCCTCAAAAAACGAATTTGCTCTATGGTAACGCGGCTGCAACGTCACCGCTAGTAAACTTTTGTATA
>CAXTMN010000088.1:0-18791 GCA_964245395.1 uncultured Bryobacteraceae bacterium | reverse complement strand
GGGCCTCAGCAAAAAAGCAGTTCTTTCCATCCGCATTTCTGTCCTTCACCTTGTTCATCCTTCGGCCGCACGCCTACTCGAGATGAAGCTGCTCCCTTGCGTGCTGTTGAATGTAATTATCCGGATGATCATCGAACTTCCGCTTACACTCGGGTGAACAAAACGGGTAAATGCGCCCATCGTAATCGGAGAAAAATCTTGGTTTTTCTGTATCGATTGCCTGATTGCACACTAGATCCATCTCGACTTCAATATCCACGTCTCCATCATTGCAGTCGCCTGACTCGCATGTGGGTAAATTGACTTCACTACCGTCACTCGCGCCACTTAGATTATCTTGGTTGAGAATGAACCGACGAGATACTCTGCGGCTTTTCGGAGCTGCCCTTGGTGCAGTTGTCTGGGAATCTCGTAGCGAAGCGCAAGGCGCACTTGCGCTAACGCCGCTTATCGATAACTTGATGGTGCTGAGCGGTGCCGGCGGCAACATCACCGTTTTGCGTTCACCTGAGGGACTCCTTTTACTCGATTCCGGTCTGCCCGATACAGCCACTGCAGTAACCGGAAAGGTGAAGGAGGTAGCATCTGTTCCGGTCGCACATTTGATCAACACTCACTGGCATTACGACCACACGGGCGGCAACGCAGCATTCGGCAGCTCAGGAACGTACATCATGGCTCACGAAAATTGCGGGAAGCGTCTCGCAACAACTCAGCATATTGATTTCTTCCAAAAAGATTACCCCGCTCAGCAGGCTGCGGGTCAGCCGAAAGAAACGTTTAAAGACCACAAGCAGCTCAGCTTTGGTGGTCAGAGCATCCAGTGTCAGTATCTCCCTCCAGCCCACACCGATACCGACATCACTGTTCACTTCAACGAGGCCAATGTCTACGCAACGGGTGATCTGTTCTTCAATGGGTTTTATCCGTTCATCGACTACTCGACAGGCGGCTCCATAGAAGGAATGATTCGTAACTCCGCAGCAATTCTCCAAGCAGTAGACAACAGGACCAAGATCGTTCCCGGCCATGGCCCGATCGGCAACCAGTCCCAACTCCAGCAATTTCACGATATGCTCGCCGAGACGAACGAGCAAATCTCGAAACTCGTTGCGGCGGGCAATACAGCTGATGAGCTCATCGCGGCCCGGCCGACGAAGAAGTATGATGCGCAGTGGGGGAATGGCATGCTGAAACCGCAGAACTGGGTGGGAATGCTCTATCAGGGCAAAACACGGGAACAGAAGAAAGCGGCGTAGTCGCAGGCCCAAACACATGCGCGAAGCCACAATCGACGGCCCTTCAAATCGCGAAGCAGGCAGATATCCGGATCTGGTTCAGACTCTTGAGCAGTCGTACGCCGAGCTCGAACAATCTTTGGCTGGTCTCGACGATACAATCTGTTCTCTCAAGGTGACTCCGGAAAGCTGGTCGATCGCTGAAGTCATCGAGCACCTGGCCACCCTGGAGAAGCGAGTCACTCCCCGCCTTGCCGAGAAGCTCTCGCCCGCAGAACCATCTCTGCTGAGCCCAGCCGATCAGGAGAAGGAGAACGCCGCCCTGGTTGAAGCGGTTATTTCTCGCACCTGCAAAGTTCCTGCACCAGACGTTGTTCGTCCTACTGGCCGCTATAAGAGCTATCGCGAAGCTCTCGCCGATCTCAGGGCTGCTCGTCAGCGCACCTTGGCTTATGTCAAAGTGACTAGCCAAGATCTCAAGGCCGTTTCCATGCCCCACCCCATCTTGGGTCCGCTTGACGGTTATTAGTGGATCCTCATCATCGCTGGGCATACCCGGCGTCACATCCATCAGATCGTTGAAACAAAGCAAACCCTGCTCGCCTCCGCGAACCGGTAGATCTTCTATTCAGTGCGCCCTCTCACGCTCGCGTCGATCCTCACCGTTCTCACTTTCAGCCCGATTTCCGCGCAAGGGCAACTTGGCGTCGCTCGTCTAGGCTCTCCCGATTCCCGCCTGAGCATTACCTTCGAAACTGTTCAGAATAGTCAGCATTCCGCTTCAGGACAGATCGTCTATTCACTCTCGTTCCGTGGCCATCCGCTGATCGATCGCTCTGCGCTCCGTTTGGAGCTGCAAGGCATGCGCCCGCTTGGTGCTGACGTCGAAATTGCCTCCGCAACGCCGTCTCAATCCGATGAAACGTACTCGCTCGTTACCGGCAAAACCAGCCGGGCTCGTGATCACTTTAACGCTCTCCGGATCGATCTGGAGGAGACCGCTGGACCGCGCCGCAGATTCACGGTAGAAGCCCGCGCTTACGATGACGCGGTTGCCTTCCGCTATCTCGTTCCCGATCAGCCCGGCTTGCGCGAATTTCGCCTCACAAAGGAAGCAACTGAATTTCGCCTGAGCAAAGATGCAATCACATATGCGCTCGTGCTACCCAACTTTCGCACCAGCTACGAAAGCGAATACCTCAAGTTAAACGCCAGCGCCTTCGCCGGCAAGAGCGGACTTTCTACCACGTTAATCGGTTGCCCCTTGCTGACGAACACTCCCGGAGCCGGTTGGATGGCGATCACCGAAGCTGATCTTCAGGGCAACAGTTCTATGTATCTGGTCAACCCCGGAGCAGGCTGGGGATCGCACGTCTTCGAATCACGTTTGGCGCCCGGCGATGATCCCGAGGTCCTGGTTATAGGGTCGCTGCCCCATCACTCAGCTTGGCGAGTGTTTCTCGCCGGCGACCAACCTGGACAGCTCATCGAATCTAATGCCATCCTCAGCCTCAATCCTCCGTCTGCCATCGCCGATACCTCCTGGATCCATGCAGGTCTCGCGTCTTGGGATTGGTGGAGCGGCAGTCTGGACAAAACCGGTCGCTCTGCCTTCACGACAGAGAACATGAAGTCGTACGTCGATTTCGCGGCAAAGTCCGCATTTCCTTACATGCTGGTCGATGCCGGATGGGCTGCCCAGAACGACATCACCCGAATGAATGGCGCAGTCGACATCCCGGAACTGGTCCGTTATGCCGCTCCTAAGAAAGTAAAAATCTGGATCTGGATGCACTACAAAGACGTCGATGCCCAGATGAACGAAGCCTTTCCGCTCTTCGAAAAGTGGGGCGTTGCCGGCCTGAAAATTGATTTCGTTGAACGCGACGATCAGAAGGGTATCGACTTCTATTACCGCGCCGCTGCACTCGCTGCGGAACACCACCTGATGCTCGATTTTCATGGCGCAACGAAACCGACTGGTATGGAGCGTACCTATCCCAATGTTCTTGGCTACGAAGCCGTGCTGGGCATGGAGCAATCCAAGGCCGGCGCAAGAGACAATCCAGACCACCGCGCTATGCTTCCGTTCACGCGCATGCTCGCCGGTCCTATGGATTACACCCCGGGCGGCTTCGAAAACGTAACGAGAGATGCGTTTGAATCCCGCTCCACTCACCCGATGGTGATGGGAACGCGCGCTCAGCAGCTCGCCTTATACGCTATCTATCTGGCGCCATTTCAGATGGTCTCTGATTCTCCTGCTGCTTACACCGATCAGCCCGCCTTCGACTTCGTCAAGCACTCGCCTGCAAGCTGGGACGAAACCAAAGTGCTCAATGGCCTGCCAGGCGAGTACATCACCGTTGCTCGCCGCAGCGGCGCTGACTGGTTTCTCGGATCCATCACGAACTGGAGCGCCCGCACTCTGGAACTGCCACTCGAGTTCCTGGGTCCGGGAAAATACCAGGCTGAAGTCTACGCTGACGGGGAGGATGCCGATCGCTATCCAAAGAACGTCCGCGTCACCAAGCAAGTAGTCACGGCGGCAACGCGCCTGAAGGCGAATCTCGCCCCGGGTGGCGGATACGCGGTCCGCTTTGTTCCTCTGCACTAAAGGACCTTACGCCGGGTGCCCGGACTCCCGTGTAGATCTTTCTGTCAGCTGCTCGAGAGCCTTACTGATTCGCCGTTCTCGCGTCTCGGTGCGCTTGGCCTCGCTGATCCAGCTGATGTATTCGCGCCGATGACTGCGGCTTAAGCGCTCAAATCTCTGGAAAGCGTCCTCGTTCTTCCGAAGTGCCGCAACGAAGTCCTCCGGAACAGCCGCAGTTGGCCCGCGTTCCGATTTGCGAACGGTCCTTGAGCCAGACTCGATGGAAGCCGCAGCTGCACGAACGTACCGCAGTAAGTTCTTGTCGTTGGGCAGATCGGCTATGCTCGCCACCCGGTCCATCGACTTGACTCCGTCCTGTGCCAGAAGCTTGCTCATCTCCGGATCCCAAAACCTGATTCGGAAATGTGCCTGAAACGCTCCAATCAGGCATAGAATCTTGCCTCGAAACACAAAGGTCGCCCGCTGCCACTTTATGCTCTCTTCCACCTCCGGGCATCCTTCGTGAACAACTTTACGAAAGTGTCTGAGAATCGGCTGTGCGAAAGGTGCGGCCTGAGAGATATAGATGTCAACTTGTGGATTCGTCGCCATAGATTCTTTCTTAGCGGTTGCTCATTGTATCGACGCGCATTCTACGGGCCAAAAGACAGCTGAACAAACTCCACGCGCCAGGGCATGACCGCAACGTCCAGTCGCGCAACCGTCGCCGGCAACCCAAACCGTCGAGGCCCCGCGCTTCCTGGATTTACATAGAGCACACCCGCACGCTCTCTGCTTACAAACTTGTGCGAATGTCCGCTCACCACAATAGAGAACCCCGCCGCAGCCGGGTCTAGGTCAATCGCCTTTACGTCGTGCACTACATAAAATATCGCCGTGCCCACCTGAAGCACTGCACTTTCGGGGAGCGCCTTCGCCCACTCGCCCTTGTCTACATTTCCCCTGACTGCCGTTACCGGCGCTAAAGCTTTCAACCGGTCAAGAATCTCAGGCTTTCCCACGTCGCCGGCATGAATAATCTGATCCACTCCCGCCAGCGCTTCTAACGCCTCTTGCCGGAGCAGCCCATGGGTATCAGAGATCAATCCGACCAAAGCCACTTGCTGCTCCTGCCCCAGGAACCCGCCTATGCGCCCGGAGCTTTCACGGCCAGAATCACCGGCTTATCGATCTCCGGTTCTTTGACAAACAGGTCTTTGGCCTTGCTGAAAAGTGCCTTCGCGATATCTCCGTTCACGTGCGCCTCGCGCGCTTTCTCATCAGCGAACGTATCGAAAATGCCATATTTCGCAGGCCCGATCTTCAACGCATACCAAGTTGTCGTCCCGGTCTCCTTCTCCGCCATCGGCTGCGCAGATTTAAGGAATTCTTCTACTTCCTCCTCCTTGCCCGGCTTCGCTTCCATCTGTGCCCAAATCGCAAACTTATCCATGTAATGTGTCCTACTGCAACTGACGCCGATGCGCGCTGAAATGCTTCGGCCCGTTTTAGTCGACGCTGAAAGCCCTCAGCGCTACTGCACCCTCACCACCCATCCTTTCCTCCTGCCGCTCCTCACAAAATTCGCGTCTTCGCCTCTGATCGGCTCTACCGTGAGCTCATGACCATTCGCACTTCCAACCGAACAAAGTCTCTTCCCAGAACGATCCTCACGGCCTGCTTCCTTCTGAGCGTCTACCCGGCCGCCGCCGCAAATGTCACGTCTGCAAACGATCCGGCATTGCGCGCCGTCAGCGAGCATCCCAGCTTCCACGTCGACGTAACCGGACACGGCAAACCCATGATCCTGATTCCCGGACTCGCCTCCTCTGGCGCAACATGGGATTCGACCGTCGCCCGATACTCAGCGCACTATCAATGCCACGTTCTCACTCTGGCAGGCTTTGCAGGACAATCGCCCATCCCAGACTTTTCCCTCGATCACGTTGTTCAGGACCTCTCCACCTACATCAAGACCAACAGGCTGGAAGGCGCTGCAGTAATCGGGCACAGTCTCGGCGGCCTTCTAGCGCTCGAGTTAGCCGCCCGGCATCCCGACCAGGTCGGCCGTCTGATCATCGTCGACTCCCTGCCTGCATTGGGAGCCGTCCAGAATCCTGCCCTCGCTCCGGCGCAGCTGAAACAGAACGCAGCTCAGATGGAGGCTGGTATGTCAGGCATGCCTGACGATCAAAGACAAAAGGTGGCCCGCCAGTCCATCCAGGCTATGGCTACCAATCCGTCGGACGTTGACCGCATCTATTCATGGAGCCAGAAAACGGACTGGCACACCGAAGTAGTGGCCATGTCCGAACTGATGGGGACCGACCTGCGTGGCGAAATCAGTAACATTAAAGCGCCCGCTCTGGTTTTGGGAACATGGATTGCCTATGCAGCCTACGCCACTGAGCCGGCCATTAAACAAACTTTCGAACAACAATATGCCAAAGAGTCTAACGTGGAAATCGAACTGGCGCCGAAAGCAAGGCACTTCATCATGTACGACGATCCGGCCTGGTTCTTTTCTCACGTCGACGCGTTTCTGGATAAAAGCGCAGGCAAGTAACTAACCGGCAAAAGATTTTTCCCATGCGGAACAAATTCCTGTATTGGACCCTGCAGGTCGCCGGCTGGGGCCTGGTCTTTGCCATCAACGAAGTCCTGACCGCCATGTTTATACCGGCGTGGCTGGCGCCGTCTTTCCCGACCTACGCTTTGTGCTCGCTCTCCGGGCTTCTCCTTGCCCATCTCCTCCGCATGCAGCTGAAACGGGAATGGCTAGGCCGTCGCGTTCGACAGAGCTTCTGGCCCTACGTCATTGCGCCGCTCCTGCTGGGAATCATTCAAACGTTTCTTGCCGGAATTCTCTTTCGGATTTTCTTAGTACCCGGCGCCTTTCGCGACTTGAGTTGGGTACCGAGCGCTCTCACCATCTGGACTGCGACCTTTATCGTCTGGACGGCTCTGTATGTGGCTGTTGGTCAGAGACGCAAAGCCGACGAGATAGAAACGAGGCGAAGAGATGCTGAGCTTGCCGTTAAGGACGCTAGGCTCGCTGCTCTTCGGAACCAGGTGAACCCGCATTTCCTTTTCAACAGCCTGAACAGTATCCGTGCTCTCATCTTCGAAGACTCCGCTAAAGCCGCGCTGATGGTTGACAAACTGGCAGACATGCTCCGCTATTCTCTGCATGCAGACCAGAAGAGGGTCGTAACGCTGGCCGAAGAGCTAGCCATGGTCCAACAGTATCTGGACATCGAGAAGGTCCGCTTCGAAGACCGGCTGCGTATCGAAACGGACGTGGATGATGTCGCCTTGGATGCTATCTTGCCTTCCATGCTGATACAAACCTTAGTCGAAAATGCCGTCAAACACGGTATCGAGCCGCAACCAGGGGGTGGCGCAATTCGCATTCAAGCTGTTTTGCAAAGTGGGCAGCTGGAGATCAACATCTCCAATCCAGGCAGGCTGACGAAAACTTCCGCGTCGACCAAAATCGGACTGAACAATGCCGCCCAACAGCTCGCCTTACTTATGGGCACGGGTGCGCATCTATCGATCGCCGAGCAGGACGGCATCGTGCGCGCGAAACTCCTCATACCGCAGCTTCCCATTCCGCAGCTTTCATTTCACAGGACGGACGCCCTTGAGAGTCATGATCGTAGATGATGAGCGCTTGGCTCGCGTCGAGCTTCGCAGATTACTTTCTGCGCACCCGCAAGTCGAGATTGCGGGCGAGGCCGCCACTAGCGCGGAAGCCCAGCCACTTATCAACGCTCTCCATCCCGACCTCCTGCTCCTGGACGTGCAAATGCCAGGTGGGAGTGGCTTCGACCTGCTGGAGCAATTGGACTGGATGCCGGCCGTCATCTTCACCACTGCCTTCGATGCCTACGCGTTGAAAGCCTTCGAGGTGAACGCCCTCGATTACCTGCTGAAACCCATTTCGCCGGACCGCTTGGCCAAAGCTCTCGAGCGAGTAGAGTTGCAAAACCAGCAGCGCCAGCGCGCTTCTGCCGACGAGCGCATCTTCGTCAAAGATGGTGAGCGTTGCTGGTTTGTCCAGCTCAAAGACATCAATCTGTTTGAGTCAGAAGGCAACTACACGCGCGTTTATTTCGCGTCGGAACGGCCCTTGATTCTTCGCTCCCTGCAAGCGCTTGAAGAGCGCCTCGACTCTGCTCTGTTCTTTCGCGCCAGCCGGAAACACATCGTCAACTTGCAGGCAATTGAGTCGGTCCAGCAATCGGTTTCGGGCGGATTAGATCTCAAAGTGCGAGGAGGTTTTGAAGTGGAGATGTCGCGGCGTCGGGCGGCGGACTTCCGCGTCCAGATGAGCTTATGAGTGTAGTCTTAAATTATGCAAAAGGAATTCTGATAAGCTCCCTCCATCCAGCTAATGAGAATCACCAAACTTGCTATCGCCACGCTGTGCCTTGCTTCTGCCCTTGTCGCCGCTCCCCTCCGCGTAGCCATCATCAGCCTTGAACACGGTCACGTCACCGGGTTCCTCAATGGTGGAAGCGCCCTTGTCCCTGCCGGGGGCGCTCTCCATCGTCCCGACATTGAAGTAGTCGGCATTGTCGAACCGCACCGCGACCTGTTCGACTCGTACGCCCAGCGCTTGCATCTGTCCGCATCTCTTTATTTCGCCAGCACCGCCGACATGATCGCGCACGTTCATCCCGATGCTGCGCTCGTGTTTACCTCCACGCTTGGGCACACCGCCGCCGTCCTCGAATGCGCTCGGCATGGCATCCACGTCATGATGGAGAAGCCGATGGCCGTCACCTACAAGGACGCGCTCGCCATGGCCGACGCCGCCAAAGCCAATCGCGTTCACGTGCTTGTGGATTACGAGACGACCTGGTACGCCAGCAACACAGCTGCGCACGATCTCGGCCCCACTGCCATCGGCGATATCCGCAAAGTCATTGTCCGCGACGGGCACCGCGGCCCCAAGTTCATCCATGTCCCGCCCGAGTTCTTTGCCTGGCTTACCGATCCGAAATTGAACGGCGCCGGAGCGCTTTACGATTTCGGCTGCTACGGAGCGGACCTGATGACTTGGCTGATGCACGGTCAAGCCCCGGAGTCCGTCGCGGCCGTCACCCGGCAATTGCAACCCGATCTCTACCCTAAGGTCGATGATGAATCCGACGTTCTGCTGACCTATAAGAGTGCGGTTGCAATTCTCCAAGGCTCGTGGAGCTGGCCGTTCGACGTCAAGAACATGGATGTGTACGGCCGCACCGGGTATATCAAAACGCTAAAGGGCGACCACATAGAGTTGCGTAAGGAAGGTGAACCGGAAGGTCACACGACGCAGGCCGCTGCGATACCCGCGCCTTATGACGACCCGCTGCACTATCTCGCTGCTGTCATTCACGGCGACATTCAGGAAAACGGCAGCCTCTCGTCGCTCGAAACCAATCTGATCGTGAGCGAAATCCTGGACGCCGCCCGTCAGTCCGCGCGTACCGGCCAAACTGTGCGCCTTCCTCTAGGGAGCTGAATCAAGCTTAAGTAAGTCGTACTTGAGCTTAGGCAATATTCTCGTAGCCTCTGCTGCCGAAACAATTTCACCTACTCTGATCGCTCCTTGCTTCCGATAGAATCCTTCCGCGTTTGGATCGGCTATCAGAGTGAGTGTGTGATGACCCAGCGCTCTGGAGCGTGCGACCGCATCGGTCCAGAGTTTTTTTCCCAAACCTCGTCCAATGTAGACCGGGCCGTCTGCTTCCTGCGCTTCTCTAATCCACATCTCACGAAAGGTGCCACCGAAATAGTTTTTCAAACTCTCGCATCAAACCCCGAAAGAGAGGCACGCCGAATAGTCCCATCGAGAGCAAACTCCCGAAAAGCGCCAGCGCTTCATAACTCTCCCGCCCCTCCCGCTGCCAGTAAACATCGCTTAAGTTCAGCCACAAGGCAAACTCATCCAGGATTAAAGCCGCTGCAACTCCATACATCATGGCGGTGACTCGTCGGGCGAGCGGCCCCGAATCGTTTGCACCCGTTCCAATCTCCACCAGCCAGCAGTAACCTACAATCAGCAGCAGCAAGATGCCCCACACCATGTGGTGAATATGGCGGCCGTGCATCGAGACGTCATGGAAAGGTCCGACGTCATAATGAATCGCGATCGTGATGGCGCGCACCACGAATGCCGTTATGAAAAACCCGAGCGAACCTAGAAAGAGCCGCTCGCGTCTTGGTTCCTGGAATCTTTCCTTATAGACCGCGTAAAGCCGGCCGCGCGAGAACAGAAGAACCAGGATTGCCAGGATCGCGCCAATGATCAGTGGCGCCAGCCAGAAGCTACGATGCGTCCAGGGCACAAGGCTAGCGTTCCTCAGGGATGAAGCGTCGTTCTATCAAGTCCCGTTCTACCAGATCCCTCCTAACAAACCGTAAACGTCCACTTCTCCCTGAGTGCCCACGTACACACGTCCCCCGGCGACCGTCGGAATTGCGAACCGGAGGGCCGTCCCCGCATGATCCCTGGCGAATTCGTTGCTGTTGTACAACTCCCTTGACACATCGGCCGCGTTGTAGGCATGGAGGACTGCCAGGCTGTTGCCCGAGCTTTGACATTCGATCGCCCACACAATGCCATTCCGTATCCCATCGGCCGATATGGTTGGCGTTGCTCCTGTGCCGGCGAAATTCACACGCGCGTCTGCTTTGCTCACCAGTGAGAGCCTGGAATCCCTCACCAAAAAGTCTTTCAGCACATCCTCCCGGCACAGGTAAAAGACGTGATGATTCCAGTAAGCGGGTGCGCCAAACGCACCAGTACCGCACAGATGCAATGTCTGCACGATCTGGGTGTTGTCAGTCCGGCGATACCCACCCAGATGCCCTCGATCCAGCAGGTAGATCGCATCACTCTTCCCCGCAGCCACCAGCAGTCTTCGTCCGCTGCCTGGCTGATCCGGTAGCACCAACGCTCCGCCTGACCCTAAATCAAGATCACCCCGGCTGAGCCCTTCTTCGTTGAAAGGAGTGAAAAAGTCGCGGAGGAGAAGTCCACTCGCTGTGACGCTTACTTTCAGTACGCTATCGCCGTAATCGCGTCCGCCCTGTGCGGCACTGAATACTCCATTGCCGGTTAGAACGAAGGCGTTCCCTTGCGCATCCACTGCGGGAGCCGCGTCAGACTGCCAGATCCCACTGTCTGCCCCATCAGGCGAAGTATTGAAAACCCCTGTTTGTTTCAGTGAATGGGCATCGTAGGTCATGATCCAGCCGTGATAGGGTCCTACGTCACAAGAAGACGCCCAGGTGAGAACGATCTGGCCGTTCACAAGCGCTAGTCCGGCGCGCGGATTCTCTCGTAGCGGGCTAAAATCAACGGCACTCTTGATCAGCCCGAATAGGCTGCGCTGCCCTTCTACAGAAGCTTTGATTGCTACAGGTCCGCCGAACTTTTCCGCGCCAGTCCTGACATCAACTGCATGCAACCGTTGCCAAAAACGAGCTGTTCCTTTCCGGTCAAGCTCGCTGGTCCGTACCAGAACGTAAAGAGTTTGCGTCGCGGCATCGATCACCGGAGTCGAAGTAATTCCTACTTGTGGCTCGATCAAAGGACAGTCGACGGCCCCGGACGGAACGGCCGTGATTCCGGCTGCAGGATGGGCAAACGCATCCTGCCACAGCGGAGCGGCCGACCTGCCGCTTGCGTCAAAAGCATAGACGCTGTCGCCCTCTGTTGCGATCAACACCACATTGTGTACACCCTTACCCGGAATCTCGAGTTTCGGCATATAGAGGGGTTGCGCATAGACATCTCCGTCAACATGAAGTACACCGATTCTCCCGAACTGCCGCCGGTTGACGTTCGTCGGCGACAGGATCGTCTCGTGAAGGTTTGCGCCGGTTCGCGCATTGTCGTACTGCGAGGTAGTCACTTGAGCAGAGCCCACGACGGGCAGTAAAGCAGCTGCCCACGCGCAATGAAGTAGACTTCTACGTGATGATAGTTGCATAACCGCTACCCTATGTAGCATACTATCTGCACAGATCACCGATGCTCGAAGCTCGCGCCCTTACCAAACGCTACACGGGAGTTCCTGCCGTTAGCAATGTCAACTTCTGCATTGAGCCCCGGCAGATTCTGGGTTATTTAGGACCGAACGGATCGGGCAAAAGCACCACCGTCAAAATGCTCACTGGGCTTCTGCAACCAAGCGAAGGTCAGGTTCTGTTTCGGGGCGAAGATATCGGCAGGAATTTAGCCGCCTACAAGCGAAACCTCGGCTACGTACCCGAAGAAGCAAATCTGTATCCGTATCTTTCAGGCCGCGAATACCTCGAGCTCATCGGCGAACTGCGCGGCCTTGACTCCGCGTGGCTCGGCAGGCGCATCGATGAATACCTGAAGCTGTTCTCCCTTCACGGCAGCCGCCATGTCGCTATCGGTACCTATTCCAAAGGCATGCGCCAGCGAATTCTGATCACAGCCGCTCTCCTGCATAATCCCGACCTGCTTATCTTCGACGAACCGCTTTCAGGACTTGACGTTACGTCCACTCTGATCTTCCGGCATCTGGTGAAGGAACTCGGCCAATGTGGCAAGGTCATCTTTTACTGCTCGCATGTCCTTGAAGTCGTGGAGAAGGTCTGCTCACATGTGCTTATCCTCCGGAAAGGCACAGTGGTGGAGTACGGCTCTCTCCCCGATCTAAAACAGCGGCAATCAATGCAATCGCTGGAGCAGACCTTCTCGCGTCTTGTTGACGAAAGCGACGCGGTCCAGGTCGCCCAGCGCATGGTCGACCTTACGTTAGAGGCCAAGTGAATGCCCGTTTCCCTGTCGCCCCTGCGCCACAGCCTCGCGATTCTGATTCGGCGGCATCCCTTCCTCTGCCTGGTCCAGCATTTCTGTAATCGTGCCGCAGGCGCCAGCTCTACTTCCGATATCGACTTTGGCGCAGGTAGTGCGCTCGCCTTATTCGCCGTTCCCGGAGCATTCACCGCCATCCTGTTGCTGGGGAAATACTCCAGTCTTCTGCAATGGATGCGCGGACAATCGCGTTTCAATCCCTACCTGGTTTGCCTCCCCGACGAATACTTCTTCATCGTTTATTCAATGGCCGTCACCGGCTTGGTCACTCTGCTCCGTTGGGACCAATTGCTGCCGGATGCGCGGGACTTTGCCAACCTGGCGCCCTTGTCGCTCTCTCTCCGCAAGATCTTTATTGCCAATGTCGTCGCACTGGCGACTTTGGCCGCGGTTTTTGCGATCGACATAAACCTTGTTTCATCTGTTATCTTTCCCCTCTTCGTCACGTTGCAGGCCGATAGCTTCGTCGCGCTTTGCGAATTCATCCTTGCCCACGCGATCGCCGCCCTCGGCATCAGTGCCTTCACATTTCTTGCTCTCATCGCTCTCCAGGGAATGCTGATGGCCGCTTTTCCCGACCGGCTCTACCGCCGTGTTGCTCTCTTCGTGCGCACCGTCCTGCTGATTGGTCTCGTCGGTATTCTCGTCTCGGTGTTTCTGATTCCGATTCCTTTCCTGCAGGTGAACCACGCCTCGACCGGGGCCGCACTGTGGTGGCCTCCGCTCTGGTTTTTGTCTCTGTTCGAAAGCCACGTCCGCGAACTGCGAAGCCACTCTCTGCTTGGCACAGGTCCTGCCTGGCGAGCCCTGGGCAGTGCCGGACTTCTCGCCATCTGCGGTTTCTCACTCAGCTACACACGCTATTTCCTCACCATTCCCGAACGCCAGAGTGGACCGGCAAGCCGCTCTAGCCGTAAATGGCTACCCTTTCCCTCTGCCCTGGCGGTGTTCCGGCCGCTACTCCGCCCAGGCCTCGAAACCGCCTGCTTTCAATTCACCTGCCGCACGCTGGTGCGCAGCGAACTTCAGCTGCTGTTTGCCGGTCTGTGGGCTGGTCTTGGTCTTCTGCTTATGCTGCAAGGAATAAGATCGCCCTCACTTGCAACAAGCGAAGCGACCGCGCAGGCTCTGCTCGTTGCGCCGCTCACGTTTACCCTCTTTAGCCTGGGCGGGCTTCGCTTTGTGTTTGATCTTCCCAGCATGGCCTACGCCAACTGGCCCTTTCGCCTCCTTGCCGTTAACGAATCTCACCTGGTCCGGACCGCTTGCCGCAAACTGCTGCTCTTCATCGGTCTTTTGCCGCTCGTGCTGATCTGGTTTCTCATTGCTCTCTATCAGAACGGCCCGCAACAAGCGATCATCTATCTGTCGTTTCACCTTCTTGCTATCTGTCTGCTCGTAGAAGTCCTGCTCTGGAAGTTTCGAAAGATTCCTTTCACCTGCGATTTCACTCCGAATCGTGATCGCCTCCTCATAGTGGTCATAGGCAGCCTGGTCGTCCTTCTGCTGGTCTTGCCCACCCTCGCCCGCATGGAGGCTTACACTCTGACGCATCCCCTCGCCCTTCCGCTCTTTGTCGTATCCCTGCTGGGCGCATTGGTCTGGCTTTACCGGAATGGACATCCCGATTCCGATACTTTGCTCTACGAAGACCGCGGCCTCGAGCCGTTTGCACTCCTGCGGCTGGGAAATGACTAGTTGCTCTTACGCACGCGTGTGTCTAGAATGCTACATAGATATGAGCCCGGAAGCGAAACTCTCTCATAGCGCCTCTCTCATCTTAAAAAGCATTGACTGCGGTTACTGCTACGGCTTCGACATCATGGATGTTATCGGGCTTCCGAGCGGTACCGTCTACCCGGCGCTCCGCCGTCTGGAGCGCGACGGCTTAATTGCTGCCCGCTGGGAGAGCGATCGCACCGCCGCTGCAGAACAGCGTCCCCCCCGCCGCTATTACCGCACTACCAAAGCCGGAAAAGGTGCACTTCGCTTGTTGAGCGAACGTTACCCTCTGCTTGATAAGCTCTCGCCTGCTGCTCAAAAATGACTTGACCGAGCTGCCGCATGAAACCCTATCCCATCGCCCTCGCACCATGCCGCATGTTCATCCGTGTAGCCGGCGCTCTCATCGCTGCTAATCGGCGTGGCGAGTGGCAGCAGGAATGGCTCGGTGAACTCTGGTTCCGCTGGCGCGCTCTTCGTTCGCAAGGGGAGTGGCATACGCGGTCCGCTCTGCAACTCTACTGGGCCTCTCTCGGCTGTTTTCACGATGCCTGGTCCCAGCTCACACTCGACAACGACCGCTGGGCCGGGCTTCAAATCCAAATGGGCACGCCCAACTTCTGTGCGGCGCTCCTCAGCGCCGGGCTCGTCTGCTTCGCCATCGGTACCGGCTATTTCCCCGCAACCCGAACCATCCTGTCGAAGCTGCCCTACCGCAATGGTCCACAAGTGGCTCTGGTATCCCGCACGGGTCGTCTCGAAGCGATCCGCCGCGGAATTCCCCACCAGCTGGCCGCTTCCTGGCTCAAGCAAAGCAAACTCGTCGAAGCCTTAGCAGCCTGTTCCTTTGTTCATGGAACAAACGCACATATCAACCGGCGCGCCGTTACCGCGGCCTCTCTCGAAGCTACCGGCAATCTGCTTGATGTGATCGGCCAAACAGTCTCACCGCAAGTCCGCCGCTCTCTCGATGCTGGCGAGCCCGTCGCCCTGCTCTCCTTCTCCTTCTGGCAGCGAGAACTGAATGGCGATCCCGCCGTGATCGGCGGTCGCCTCCAGCACGATGGCCGCAATCTGCGGATCGGAGGCGTGCTGCCGCCCCCCTTCTGGTTTCTTTCGCCTTCCGTGCAGATCTACGAACTGAACAGCCGCTCCGTCGGTGACGGGGCTATGCTGGTCATCCGCTCCAAGCCCCATGTCTCGGCCGCACAGCTGGAGGCCGAACTCTTCCAGACTGCCGATCGCAACGATATCCCGTTTACCCGCACTGCGCCCCACGTGCTCTTCGTCAGCAGTGCTGTGCGCACCCCGCTATGGCTCTTCGGCAGCTCACTGGTCTTAGCGCTCGTTCTGGCCGGCATCGGGCACGGGTCTCGTCTCCACTACCGTCCCTCCCACGCCAGGCTGCCTCTGGACTCTTGGCATTGGTGGCTCTTCCTCCTTGGGAAGACCGCAATTGCCTTGACCCTGGTCTTCACGATTGGCGTTGAGCTATTCGTCGGATTAAGCCGGCAATCTGCATCAGAAGCTCTCGGTGGACCCGCGCTGCTCTGGTTTTACACCGCCGGCTGCAGCGCCGTTCTCTTTGCCGTCATTGCCGACCAGCAGGCTCGTTGCCGCGTCTGCCTGCAGTGTCTCGCTTTCCCCATTCGTATCGGCTGTCCTGGCTGCCTCTTCCTCGATTGGTCCGGCACAGAACTGCTATGCCCCGACGGCCACGGAGTGCTCTACGTTCCTCACCATGTCTCCTGCTGGGACGTAGGGGAGCGCTGGGTTGCCCTCGAAATCTGACGCGTATAGAATTACCGAAGATCACGAGGACCTTGCCATGTCTTTAAGTGGAGTCTGCGACGGATGAGTACGCCTCAACTCTTGAAGATCACTCCCTTTCACCGCGGTTCCGTTCGGGGCTTTTTCCATCACCCTTCTGCGCCGCCCGCATCCGGTCTCGTCCTCACCCACGGAGCTGGCAGTAACTGCGAAGCCCCCTTGCTGGTCGCATTTGCGACAGCATTCTGCGAAGCAGGCGTTCTCGTTTTCCGCGGTGATCTGCCGTTTCGCCAGAAGCGGCCCCACGGCCCTCCCCCGCCTGCGGCTGCTGCTGAAGACCGCTCTGGCCTGCGCGACGCTGTTATCGCGGTCCGGGAAATAACCAGCGGACCCTTGTTCCTCGGCGGACATTCCTATGGCGGCCGTCAGGCTACACTGCTCGCTGCCGCTGATCATCAAATCGGTGATGCTCTTCTTCTGCTGTAGTATCCGCTACACCCGCCGGCTAAACCACAGCAATTGCGAACAGCTCACTGGCCGGATCTGCAAATTCCGTCCTTCTTTGTGCACGGGACGAAAGATCCATTTGGCTCACTCGATGAATTGCGGTCTGCCCTCCCGCTCATTTCTGCCCCAACTGCATTAGTAACCATCCCCGGCGCAGGCCACGACCTGAATCGCGGTCGGTTCGACCTCGAAAGCCTGGTCCTGGAGCCATTCCGAACCCTTGCCCCTTGGCACAAAGTTCCGGGTTGATCCCTCGCCTCAGACTAGCGGCTACTTCAGCAGCGCATCCAGACCGGCTTGTGCCACCGCTTCATCAATCTCGGATTTGGCCCCGCTTGCCGCAATGCCTCCCAGGATCACCCCATCAACCAGAATGGGCAGACCGCCCTGGTTCGGGAAGAACTCCGGAAATGCCAGCACATCCATGTTGCCCTTCTTCAGTGATTCAGCGCCGGTTCGCGAGGGCGCTCGATAGAACGCCGCATGACGAGCCTTGCGTTGCGCAAACTGAATCGTGTTCAGAAACGCCGCATCTGCCTTTTCAAAGAACAGCAGATTTCCGCTTTCGTCAACAATGCAGATACTCACCTGCACATTGCGCTTGGCTGCTTCGGCTTCAGCCCCTGCAACCATCGTCTTGATGGCCGCCAGATTGAGCGTCTTTTTCGTCGGAAGTTCTACCGCACGTACGGTAGTGAGCGCGACAAACAGCAGAGAGAGTGCTTTGAGCATGTCCAACAGGCTATCAATCCGAGCTCTTCAGAAAAGCGCTCCTGCCATCTGCACAGAACAAGTTCAGGCAGATGTGCCGGAATTGGTGAACTGAGTCGCTATATCACCTTTGAAACTGAACGAACCGGTGTGCGTCAGCTTGCTTGTTAAATCGGCCCAGATTTGCCCGCCCATGCCAGTCCAGCGACGGCAAAATGCAAAGTCTTCGCTCAAGTATGTCTTGGTTTCCTCGTCGATCATGCAATCGAAAAGTGCGTACCGCCAGTCGGTGCCGGCTAGTTTGTCATCGTGTCGATGGTCATGGGCATAGCGCAGTTCAGGGTAGTGCTGAACCATCGCCATCACGGCCTGTTTCTTCACCATGAAAAAACCGGTTCCGGCATACTGTACCTGCGCAAAGCCGTCTCGGACCTCAATACGGTCGCCCTGGGTAAATTCAACCATATAGGAGAGCGCCGAAGACTCGAGAGAAAGCTGGCGCGTGTTTACCGCACTGGCCACTTTATTCCAGTCCAGGCGCTTTATGGGGTAAATCGCTGCGGATACATCGGCATCGAAGTCAAGCAGCCGGAATACCTGTTCTGGCTCAAAGCCAATGTCAGCATCCACGAACAGCAAGTGAGTTGAGGTCGAATCCGAAAGAAAGTACGCCAGAATATTCTGTCGTACCCGGGTAATGAGCGCATCTCCTCCTAAAATCTTGATCTGAAGCCGCAGACCTCGTTGAAAACACGCCATCTGGAGTTTCAGTAACGAGTTGACGTACAGATCCGTAAGTTGTCGGCCAAAACAGGGTGTTCCGATAACAAGGCAGGGTTCTTGGCGAGATTCGGTGCTCATAGAAACAGAATTCCTATCCTGTGTACCATGTTCAATAGTCTCTGCGCTTGCAGTTACCTGTTCGCGCTTAACCCCACCAAAGATTTTTCGACCCTTTCCTCTTCCAATTACGTTTAAGCCTTATGGATTGGCTTTGGCAAGACCTCCGCTTTGGCTTCCGCACTCTTCTGAAAGACCGGGGATCGCTGTCTATGGCAATTCTCGCCTTGGCTCTCGGGATTGGCTCGACTACCGCCATCTTCAGCGTTATCGACAATGTCCTCCTCGAGCCATTCCCCTATAAAGATGGCTCACGGCTCACACTGATCCAGATTCACGACTCGACCTCAACCGAGTCCGGAGGCCGGCCGGCGTTCTCCCAGCCGGAGTTCCTCGACTACCAGCAGGGAAATCACATCTTCGACGGCTCCATGGGCGGAACCGAAGACCGCGCGCTGTGGACTCGAACCGGTCCGCCGGAATCGTTGGATCGAGGACTGGTCAGCGGAAACACGTTTGAGTTTCTGGGTGTTCAGCCGCTTCTCGGTCGTTATTTCAC
>CAXTMN010000087.1:1060-21003 GCA_964245395.1 uncultured Bryobacteraceae bacterium | reverse complement strand
AATGGTTTGAGGAATGCTTGTGAATTTCCTGTTCCTCTCAATCCGAGACGCCGCCACAGGTTTGAATGTGACTTGTGGAAGGCGAAACTTTGTCTAAATTTCTCTTGGCCGCGCCGGGAGTGTTCGGTAGATTTTAACGGTCCTATGGCTGTACGTGATATCAGCTTCGATCAGGCGCTCCCAGACAACCTGGACGCTGAACGCTTTGTGCTCGGAGCCATCATGAGCAGGGACACGGCCTTTATCCAGGTAGCGGGCACGCTGACGCCGGACGATTTCAGCCTGGAAAAGCACAAGCGCATTTTCCTGCGCATGGTGGACCTGCATGAGCGCGGAGACATCATCGACCGGGTCACGCTGGCAAACGAACTGATGAAGGTCGGTCAGCTTCAGTCGGTAGACGGTCTCAGTTACCTGGTGTCGCTCGACGACGGATTGCCCCAGCTGCACAATCTGGAGAGTTACGTCGCCATTGTCAAGGAAAAGGCTCTGCTGAGGCGGATCATCTCCGTCTCACACGACGCTATTAACCGGTGTATCGCTTCCGACGACGATCCGAAACAAATCCTGGGTGCAGTGGAAGACGCCTTCATGAAGCTGGGCGATGTGCAGGCCAAGAATACGCTTGCCAGCCCAGCACAGATCTTGAGCGAGTACGAGGGCGGGATCAACGCCTTTCTCGACACCAGCAAGCGCATCAAGGGCATCAGCACAGGCTTCCTCAAGTTTGACGAGATGACCGGTGGGCTCCGCGAGGGCGAATTATTCATTCTTGCGGCCCGGCCCGCCATGGGCAAGACGGCTCTGGCCTTGAATGTGGCCCAACATGTGGCCAGCAATCCACAAAATCCCAAAGCAGTCGCCGTGTTTTCACTCGAAATGTCCAAAGAATCTCTGCTGACCCGCATGGTGTGCGCCTCGGCGCGAGTCGACCAGCAGAGATTTCGCGCCGGATATCTGAACGCGGATGAACGGCGGTCCCTGCGGGACTCTATGTATCGGATGGTGGAATCGCCCTTATACATCGACGACACCGCGGGAACGAACCTGATGGACGTGCATTCAAAACTGCGGCGGTTGCAGGCCGAGCACGAGCTGGGGCTGGTGGTGATCGACTATCTTCAGCTGATGCAGGGCCGCGGACGTTTCGAGAACCGCGTTCAGGAGATCAGCTCCCTTTCGCGCGGATTCAAGCTGATGTCGAAGGAACTGCGCGTGCCATTTCTTGTTCTTTCACAGCTGAGCCGCGCACCGGAAACCCGGCCAGGCGATCATCGCCCCATGTTGAGCGACTTACGCGAGTCGGGTTCAATCGAGCAGGACGCCGATCTGGTTGCTTTTATCTTCCGTGAAGAAGTGTACCGCCCGGATAAAGAAAGCCTGAAGGGAATGGCGGAACTGATTCTAGCCAAGCAGCGTAACGGTCCGACGGGGCGCGTGAAATTGGCCTTTCTCAATCGCTTTACCAAGTTTGAAAACCTGGCAGCCGATACGGGTGACAACGAAGCTCCGTTCGAGTAAACAGGCTTAGAAGCGGAGACAGATCTTGCCGAAGTGGCTCTGTCCTTCCATATAGCGCAGGGCCTCTTTGAAGTCGGTCCACGCGAACACCTTATCCACAACCGGCTTTATGCGATGAAACTCAATGGCGCGGTTCATTCGTTCGAACATGCTGCGCGACCCTACATAGATTCCCTGGACGCGGATGCTGTTCATCAGGATGTCCCGCGGGCTCACGGTAGCGCCGGCCCCGCTTAGAACGCCTATGACACTGACTACTCCGCCCGTACGAACGCAGCGAAGTGAGCGTGGCAGGGTGTCGCTGCCGCCTACTTCAATGACGTGATCAACACCCCATCCGCCGGTCAATTGATTCACCTGCTTTTCCCAGTCCGGCGTGGTTTTGTAGTTAATCGTTTCGGCTGCGCCCAGCGCTGTTGCCCGCTCCAGCTTTTTGTCATTGCTTGAGGTCACAATGGCACGCAACCCGGCCGCCTGGGCAAATTGAAGAGCGAACACAGAAACGCCTCCGGTGCCCTGAATGAGCACGCTTTCACCGGGCGCGAGCGGTGTGTGTTCGAAAAGCGCGTGCCACGCGGTGACAGCAGCGCACGGCAAAGCGGCGACTTCTTCATTAGACAGCGAAGGCGGCGACAGCACCAGGCCGTCCTCCGGAAAAACGGCCAGTTCCCGAAGCACGCCATCGAGAGCGCCGCCGAGTGCTGAAGCACCTTTTTCCCGAGTAGGCGGCCCGTCGATCCACTTCTGCATGAAAATAGGAGCAACCCGGTCCCCCCGTTTTACGGCCTTCAGGCTGGTAACGCCGGCGCCTGCTTCCTCAACCACGCCCGCGCCATCCGAAAGCGGCACCAGAGGTCTTTTCAGCTTCGGATTGTAGCCGCCTTTGACCATCATGAGATCGCGATAGTTCAGCGAAGCAGCTTTCATACGAACAAGAACTTCACCGTGACCGGGACCGGGATTCTCCCCGTCAATAAGCGCTAGATTGTCGATGCCAAACTCAGGAATCGTGAAAGACTTCATGCCGTTATCGCTTTAGACATTAGCGGATCATTTTCCTTTGGCCGACGCAGTGAATTCCAGCAAGTCGTCCAGTTTCCGGCGTGCCGCTCCACTGTCGATTGCTTCAACCGCGGAAGCAACCCCGGTCTTTAAATCCGGCGCCTGTTGAGCGACCACAAGCGCTGCGGCGGCGTTGGCCACGACCACATCGCGCCGTGGGCCGGTTTCGCCATCGAGAATAGCTCGCAGGATGGCCGCATTGGTTGCCACGTCGCCGCCTTCCAAGTCTTCGACCGACGCCTGTGGAAGGCCGAAGTCGCTCGGCAGCCAACGGACTTTCTGCACATGCCCTTCTTCGACTTGAAAGACCACTGTCGAGGCCGTGGTGGTGATCTCGTCCAGCCCGTCCGCTCCATGAACCACGATTGCGCGCTCGATACCAAGCCGGGCAGAGGCTTGGGCCAGCATCTCGGCGGAACGAACGGAGAAGGCCCCGATCAACTGCACTCGGGCGCCGACCGGATTGGTGAGCGGGCCGAGAAGGTTAAACACCGTGCGCCCCTTGAGCAGCAATCGTGCTTCCTGCGCATGGAGCATGGCTTTGTGCAGCATAGGAGCGTAAAGGAAGCCGATGCCGACCTGCCGGATGCATTCGCCAACCAGGCGTGGAGATAGATCAACCGGAACACCGATCGCCTCCAGAACATCAGCACTGCCGCATTGACTCGAAATTTTGCGGTTCCCATGCTTAGCGACGCGCAGCCCGGTACCGGCAACGACAAACGCGGTCACCGTAGAAATGTTGAACGTATTCGTGTCGTCGCCGCCGGTGCCGCACGTGTCAAGCAACGGCTCTTCGGTCTGGTCACAGTCGATCTTCTGCGCCATCTGGCGAATGGCTGTGGCGAAGCCTACTACTTCCGCGACAGTTTCTCCTTTTCTCCGGAGAAAGCTAAGCACGTCGGCAATTCCTTCGGTCTTCATCTCGCCTGAGAGCATGCGATGCATCAGGTCGTATGCCTCGGGCTGCGAGAGGTGAAGGATGTTCCGGAACGGAAGGTGAGACAAATTTTGACTGCTCATGCGATGGTGGACAGGATCAACGCCTTCTTCAACATCCATTACTGCTTGGGAATCACGGAAACGCCAACCCAGACCGCCGCATACCCGACGACAACACTGCCGACCAGATAAAGAAGCGTCGTCAGATGATGACCGGACCGGGTCGTCAGATAAGCGTCGTATTCAAAACTGGAAAACGTGGTGTATCCCCCTAACATTCCGACCACAAGCAGCAGACGCCAATAGTCGGGAAGCCGCAGCCGTTCAGTGAGCAGCGTCATCAAGAGCCCGATAAGGAAGGACCCGGTAACGTTGACCACGAATGTAGCAATGGCAAAGTTTTGGTTAGGAAAGCGCTGCACAATTGCCTTCCCCAAAAGATAGCGCGCGAGCGAACCGGCTCCGCCTCCTGCCAACACACATGCATATCGAGCCATTCCTTACAAACCATCTATTGTGAACTACCAGCTAAGTTAAAACGCCTTCACCGGGCGGCTCACCGTCCGCTACTCTGAGAGTCGAAGGGGAAACGATTGTGCTCGTAGTCATGAAGGCCCAGGCCGGGCCGTCGGAGATCGACCGGGTTTGCAAGCGCATCGAGATGCTGGGTTTTAAGCCGCACATCATTCCGGGAGAGCAGCGCACCGCCATCGGTATTACCGGCAACAGCGGTCCGTTGGACACGGCTGACTTTGAGAGCTTGCCCGGCGTGGCGGAGGCCATTCGCGTTTCTAAGGCTTATAAGTTAGTCAGTCGGGAGACTAAGCCGGAGAACACCGTTGTCGCGATAAATGGCGTTCCGGTAGGCGGCGACGAGATTGCCTTCTGCGGCGGACCTTGTGCGGTGGAAAGCCGCATCCAGATCCTGGAATCAGCGCGCGCGGTCAAGGCAGCAGGCGGACAATTGCTGCGGGGAGGAGCTTACAAGCCGCGCACCTCGCCTTACAGCTTTCAGGGTTTGGGTGAGGAGGGTCTCCGCTATCTCGCCGAAGCGCGGGAGGAAACCGGACTGGGCATTGTCACCGAGGCTGTGGACGTGGAAACCTTCGACATGGTAGAGCACTACGCCGACTGCGTCCAGATTGGCGCGCGCAATATGCAAAACTTTTCACTGCTTCGGCGCGCCGGCCGCTCGTACAAGCCTGTCGTCCTGAAGCGAGGCATGTCGTCCACCTTGGAAGAGTTTCTAATGGCGGCCGAGTACATTCTGGCCGAAGGCAACTACCAGGTGATTCTGTGCGAACGCGGTGTACGCACGTTTGCAGACCACACCCGGAACACGCTGGACTTGAGCGTTGTACCCGCAGTGCAAACCCTCAGTCACCTGCCCATAATTGTGGATCCGAGCCACGGCACCGGTAAGCGCGATAAGGTTTTGCCGATGTCGCTGGCCGCCATTGCGGCAGGAGCTTCGGGGCTTCTGGTCGAAGTTCATCCGGCGCCGGAACAGGCTTTGTCCGATGGAAATCAATCACTCGACCCGGATCAGTTTGCCGAATTGACAGAGGAGTGTCAGGCACTCGCAACCTTGCTCCACTCGCGGCGAAGAGTGGCGGCAGTGGTCTGACCGAAGATTTAAGTCACGAGATACACTAGCGGATGGCCTCCGGCGCATTGTGGTCTGAGCGTCGAAGCGCCGACATCCACCTATGAAGATTCACGAGTATCAGGCGAAGGCGATCCTCGCCAAATACGACGTTCCTGTTCCGCGGGGAGAAGTTGCCTACACGGTTGAAGAGGCCGAAGTAGCTGCCAAAAAACTCGGAGGCAGCGTTGTCGTAAAAGCGCAAATCCACGCAGGTGGCCGGGGCAAAGGCGGTGGCGTCAAGGTGGCCAAAGATGCCGCGGAAGCTACTGAGATCGCCAAGAAGATGATCGGCATGACGCTCGTAACGCATCAGACGGGCCCCGAAGGGCGCGTTGTGCAGCGGCTTCTGATTGAGGAAACCCTTCCTATCGAACGCGAACTTTATCTCGGCATTGTTCTCGACCGGGCCATTGGTCAATCAGTCTTCATGGCCTCAAAAGCCGGCGGTATGGAAATTGAAGAGGTGGCCGAGAAAACACCAGAACTGATCTTGCGAGAGCCGCTTCTTCCGGGCGGTACGCTGCAGCCTTATCAGGCGCGCAAACTCGCCTTTGGAATGGATATTCCGGCAACAAGCGTGAATGCTGCGGCAGCCGCCATGATCGCTTTATCGAAGGCCTACAGCGCTATCGATGGATCGCTCGCTGAGATCAATCCATTTATTCTGACCCGAGACGGCAAGGTGTATGCATTGGACGCCAAAATCAATGTCGATGACAACGCGCTTTACCGTCACAAAGATTTGCTTGAACTGCGCGATCTGAACGAAGAGGATCCGCTGGAGGTGGAAGCGTCGCGATTTGGTCTGAATTACATCAAGCTGGAAGGCAACATTGCCTGCATGGTCAATGGCGCCGGGCTTGCTATGGCCACCATGGACATCATCAAATATGCAGGCGGACAACCAGCGAACTTTCTGGATGTCGGCGGCGGGGCGAATGCCGAGCAGATCAAGAACGCGTTTCGCATCCTGCTCTCCGACGCCAGTGTAAAAGCGGTGCTGATCAATATTTTCGGAGGCATCCTGCGCTGCGACACGCTGGCCAACGGAGTTGTTTCGGCAGCTACTGAGTTAGGAATTAAAATTCCCGTTGTTGTGCGCATGGAGGGCACCAACGTTGAATTAGGTAAAAAGATTCTCACCGAATCGGGTTTTAACTTTACCGTCGCAGAGGGAATGAAAGACGCTGCCGAGAAAGTGGTGAGGTTAGCACAATGAGCGTTCTGGTAGACGAAAACACGAAGGTCCTCTTTCAGGGCTTCACCGGCCGAGAAGGCACCTTTCACGCTGAGCAGGCGATCAAATATGGAACCACGGTTGTAGGCGGAACTACGCCAGGAAAGGGCGGTCAGACACACCTGGACCGTCCCGTTTTCAACACTGTTGAAGAAGCCGTTCAGGCCACCGGCGCTAATGCCTCCGTGATCTTCGTGCCTCCGCCGTTTGCTGCGGACGCCATCATGGAAGCCGCCGATGCCGGATTGCCTCTGGTGATCTGCATCACCGAAGGAATTCCAGTGGAAGACATGGCTCGCGTCTGGGCTTACCTGAAGACCAAGCCCGCTACCCGCCTGGTGGGTCCGAACTGTCCTGGTGTGATCACGCCGGGGAAATGCAAAATCGGCATCATGCCCGGGCACATCCACAAACCCGGACACGTCGGCATCGTGTCACGCTCAGGTACTCTGACCTACGAAGCGGTCGGTCAACTGACTCAGCTCGGAATCGGGCAATCCACCTGCATCGGCATCGGTGGCGATCCGATTATTGGAACATCGTTCACCGATGCCATCCGCTTGTTTAATGAAGACCCGGACACTCACGCGATTATCATGATCGGCGAGATCGGCGGAAGTGCTGAAGAGACCGCTGCCGAATACATAAAGGAGCGCGTCAGGAAGCCGGTTGTCGGATTCATTGCAGGACAGACCGCTCCACCAGGACGTCGCATGGGACACGCCGGCGCAATTATTTCAGGCGGATCGGGCCGAGCTGAAGACAAACAGGCAGCAATGGAGCAGGCTGGCATTGTGGTTTGTCCCTCTCCAGCTGTACTCGGAGAGAAAATGCAGCAAGCGCTTCAGAATCGTAACGGCACGCAGGAACAGGAAAGTTAATCAATGAGTGTAGAAAGAACTTTTGCCATGATTAAACCGGACGCAGTGGCGAATGGCCACGCCGGTAAGATCCTGGCGCTGATCGAGAAAAGTGGCTTCCGCATCGTTGGCCTGAAGATGAGGCGCATCGCCAAGCATGAAGCAGATGCCTTCTACGCAGTTCATCGCGAACGATCGTTTTTCCCAGGTTTGGTCACTTTTATGACCGAGGGCCCGGTTGTTTTGATGGTTCTGGAGAGTGAAGGCGCAGTGTCGAAGTGGCGGGACGTTATGGGAGCGACAAACCCCGTAAACGCCGCTGAGGGAACAGTGCGCAAACTCTATGCCGAGAACATCGAGAGAAATTCGGCGCACGGTTCAGATGCGCTGGAAACGGCCAGTCAGGAAATCCCGTTCTTTTTCAGCGCCGCGGAACTGCTTTAGGTTTTCGGGCAAAACAAAGGCAGGAAACGGGTGACCCGTTCCTGCCCTGTCTGGAACCCAAAAAGATAGGTCTTAACCTATGCGACCTTCGGCTCAAATGACGAAACGTCGAGAGCATTTGCCAAGGCCCGTTTGGTTTTCTCGGCAAGGTTCTTGAGTCGAGCGTGCTTCGGTCGACTCAGACGCTTCTCTACACCACGACGCGCTCTTAACAGGCGAATACGCACAGCAGTTTCCGACCATCCATGCTGGCGGGCGATTTCCTGAACCTTGTACCCCTCAATGTAGTGCCCTTCCAATACCACCCGATCGTTTGGTTTGCACTCATTCAAGATACGTTTCACGTCGATCGCAGCAACGTTCATTCGGGGTGGCGCTTGGAGCTCTGGGAGAGTTTGCGTCTGGGGTTCACGTCGCAGGAATGTGCGATGAATATTCAGAGCGATGCTGTTCGTCCAGGTTAAAACCAGATTCGGATCCCGCAATTGTTCGCGTCGTTCCCACCCTTTAGCCCAAGCGGCTTGTGCAGTATCAAGCGCGGCATCGTAAGAGAGCCCCCGCGACACAAGGAATCGCACTGTCAGATTAAAACCACGCTGATAAGCTCTTCCGTAATCTTCTGTCGTCATTAAACCTTCACCGCTCCTAAGTTAATTCGGTAACCCCAGCAATATGCAAGAGGAGATGATCAAAACCCGATCGCCTTCAGTGATCAATTGCTATCACTTACCGTCTGGGTAAGGCAGTTTTGGGGCCACCCTAGTTAAAGCAAAACCATACGAACTCGTGACACCGGCCTAAGTCTTTTCTTATGTATATCTTCACGGTCTATAGAAGTATAAAGGGCAACTAATCTGCCGGCCATGCGCAAGCGCAAATCTACCCCACGCGTGCAAAAATTTCTAGAAGGTGGCTTGAAAAGCGAAACCTTTTCAGGCTAGAAAAACTTCGGGAGGGGAGTCTCTTATCAGTTCTTCAAGTGCTGCAAGCATTTGGCGAAACGATCTCGCCTTTGATTAGCCGCCCGTAGACTTGCGCACTCAATTTAGGTGTGCGCTGCTGCGTGTCGAAGTCAACATAGATCAACCCAAACCGGCTCCCATAACCGCTGAACCATTCAAGATTGTCGTGGCTTGACCACACGTGGTAGCCGCGAATGTCGGCTCCGGCAGCTATCGCCTGCTGCATTGCCGCAACGTGCTGCACAATATAGCGGCACCGCCGGACATCCCGCACTGCCCCATCCACAAGCTTGTCCTCGCCTGGGAAGCCCGCTCCATTCTCGGTGATAAATACCGTAGGGTTGCCATAGTCGATTCTGATCCGGTCGAGCAAAGCCTTAAACTGATCGGGCCGAACCGCACCATTGAAGGCGGCATCCGTCCCTTCCGGCATGAACGTTTCCACTGCGGATGCGTCATTCGCCTGTTTCACACGGCGAAAAAAGACTGGCGCATAGTAGTTCACACCGAGATAGTCGAAATGGGCAGCCTGGATCCTCGCCGGGTCCTCGGGTCGAACATCGATCTGAAGGCCTCGTGCTTTTGCAAACGCCAGTATGTCTGCGGGATAGGTCCCTTTGTACATGGCATCGAGGAACCAGCGGTTAAGCACACCGTCGCCGAATTGGGCAGCGGCGATATCCGCCGGAGAGGGATTGCCGGTTGTAAGTGCCGGAACAAGCGGGAGGGCCAGACCAAGATGACCCTTGTAACCCTTTGCGTTAAAGCTCTCCTTAGCAGCCGCCGCAGCAAGCAGAATGTGGTTGTAGGTCTTGAGGGATACGGCAAGATGCTCCTCATCCGGCAGTAGGCGCATACTCTCTTGCCGGCCAGCGAGCTTCTCTTCGGCAAGGGTCTTCAAATCGCGCTCGATCGAAGGCTCGTTGACCAGCACAAACAAATCAACTTGGTCAGCAAAATTCGCGAAGATAACTTCCGCGTATCGCCTGAACCAATCTATGGACGCCCGGTTCTCCCAACCCCCTGCAGCGGCGAGCGAAGCAGGCATGTCCCAGTGGTAGAGAGTCAACATCGGTTGTATGCCGGCAGCCTTCAGGTCTGTAATGAACCGGCGGTAATGTGCCACAGCAGCCGGATTGACGGGACCAAGGCCATCAGGCAAAATCCTGGGCCAAGAAATCGAAAACCGGTAACTGGTGAGACCCATCTGTTTGAGGAGCGCGATGTCCTCAAGGTACTGTTTGCGGTCGTAGAAGTTGATTGCTACCCTGCCCGATATGCCAGGCCCGGCAAGATGATTCTCGTCAAGGTAAATGTCCCAGATAGAAGGGCCCTTATTGTCCGCGTTGGGAGCACCTTCAACCTGATAGGCGGCGGAAGCGGCCCCCCAGCGAAAAGGCTCTTTCGCAGAGGAAGTTTGGGCGCTAGAAATAATTGCGCTTGCCGCAATGGTAGCTAAGATCTTCCTAAGCGTTTGATCCTCCAGCGTTACCGTTCTCGCGGGGGCAAGAAAGAACCGTCCGAGTTAAAAAGGAGGGTTACTTTACCTGTTCGGCTTGGGGCGTTTCGGTCTTCTCAGGTTCTTCCGACATCTGTTTCATGCTGTCGCGGAACGATCTTATTCCCTTGCCAAGGCCCTGGCCCAATTCGGGAAGTTTTTTCGGACCAAACACAAACAGCGCCACAACAAAGATGATCAGCAGGTGGGTCGGTTGCAACAGATCGTGCATCATGAGATTTTCTCCAGCAGCGGATCCAATTTCTTCCGCTTCCTTAGTATATGACGAAGGTACGGCTGCCGGGATCAATCTGGATTATGAGAATCAAGCGGCTACACCGGCTCGGGCGTCTATTGAAACTGCCAGATTAACGCCGAAAGGGTCATGTTGACATCGTTATTAGGCTCGGCTATAGTTCTGAAGTACTGAACTATCAACGAGTTGACGTTCCCATTCGGTATATCTGAGCAGGTTCGGAACCTTCTAAGGCCTGTGCCGCTTAAAGGCTCTTTCTTTACCGTTAGAGGTACGACCCAAGGATTATAGGGCAAAATGGCCGGTCCGTCTGACGAGTACGTAGAGTTACCTGGAACCGACGAAAGCAGCGACTACCAGGCTTTCCTGGATGGATACAGCAGTCAATTTGTGCCTAACGAGCGCGAAATGCTGCAAGGTCACGTCCTCTCTGTGTCAGACAAGGAAGTGATCGTTGATATTGGCCGCAAAATCGAAGGCCTGGTTCCTGCCGAACAATTTCCTCTGATCGAAGGCAAACCGGCGGTCAAGCCCGGGGACACGATCGAAGTGATGTTCGATCGTAGCGGCCATCAGGTAGAGGGCTATATCCTTCTCTCCCACGAGAAGGCGCACAAGCTTCATCTCTGGGATCAGCTGGAAAGCGCTGCAGCCGAAAACAGAACAGTTCCCGGTCGCGTTTTAGCCAAGGTCAAGGGCGGCTTAGAGGTCGATATCGGCATCGTAGCGTTTTTGCCAAGCTCTCAAGTGGAGCTGCGCCACGCGAATCTCGATAGTTATCTTGGCCGCGACATCGACGTCAGAATTTTGAAGTTGAATCGCCGGCGGGGGAACGCTGTGGTGTCCCATCGGGTGCTGCTTGAAAATCAGATCCAAGCTCGCAAAGAAGAAGCGCTGGCCGCTATGCACGAAGGGGCCGAAGTTACCGGGATCGTGAAGACGCTAACCAACTACGGAGCCTTTGTCGACCTGGGTGGCATAGACGGTCTGCTTCACGTGAGCGACCTCAGCTATGGCAACGTGACTCACCCCTCCACCGTGATTCAACTCGGGGAACAGGTAACGGTCAAGGTGCTGAAGTTCGACCGCGAGAAAGAACGTATTTCGCTCGGTCTGAAGCAAATGCGGCCCGACCCGTGGCTCGACATCGAGAGTCACTATCCGCGGCAAGGCCGTGTCATCGGGCGCGTGGTCAGTGTCACTGATTACGGCGCGTTCGTCGAGTTGGAGCCGGGCGTTGAAGGATTGATTCACATTTCGGAAATGACCTGGAGTCGCCGCATGAAGCATCCGGCCAAGGTGGTAAAGGCCAGTGACCATGTCGAGGCAGTGGTCCTCGAGATCAAGTCTAAGGAGCGGCGCATTTCGCTTGGCATCAAGCAGCTGGAGGCCGACCCCTGGACCACCGTAGCAGACCGTTATAGCATTGGCTCGGTTGTGGAGGGCCGCGTCCGGAAACTGGCAGATTTCGGTGCGTTCATCGAGATCGAAGAGGGCGTTGATGGTCTGGTCCACGTGTCGGATATGTCCTGGACGGCACATGTGAAGCACCCTTCGGAACTGGTCAAGAAGGGTCAAATTGTGCAAGCTGTCATCCTGAACATCGACGCGAAAAATCGCAGGTTGTCGCTCGGCATGAAGCAGCTGCAGCCCGACGCCTGGGAAACATTTTTCCGAAGTCACCAGATCGGGGATGTCATCAAAGGCCGGGTCACCCGGGCAGCGGCTTTTGGAGTTTTTGTCGAGCTGTATCCGGGCGTCGAGGGGCTTTGCCACCGGACAGAAGTTCCAGGGGATCGGATGCGCAAGCCGCCGCTTAAGGGCGCTGCCGATGGAGACGAGCCTCCCGCCTTACCGATTGGGGACGAGTACAATTTCAAGGTCATCAAGATTAGCGAGGAGCAGAAACGGATTGGGCTAAGTTTACGCGCGGTAAGTGAGGATGATGAACGTAGCCGGTTGCAGGATTACTCCCGGCAGGCGGTGGCAGCAACATCGACAGTAGGTAACGCAATCAAACAGCACAAATGGATCGAAACCCAGAGTCAACACGAAGGAATAAGCGATGACGAAGGCTGAGCTGATCGAAGAAGTGTCCAAGGTGGTGGAGATGACCCGCAAGGACTCCGAGACGATCGTAGAAACGATCTTCGACAGCGTCGTGAACAGCTTGCATAAGGGAGAGAAAATTGAAATCCGCGGGTTCGGCAGTTTTCGCACACGCCAGCGGCAACCCCGGGTTGGTCGTAACCCGAAAACCGGGTCCAGGGTGGAAGTTCCGTCCAAACGCATTCCTTATTTCAAGCCCAGCAAAGAGTTGAGAGATCTGGTCAACCATTCAACTTCGTCCGGGGCTGGTATCGAGCCGGAATCGCATGTGCCGGCTCCGGTTGCCGCCCGCCCCGAGAAAACCTGAAGGCGCGGCCGCACTCGATGACCTACCTGTGGGCGCCTTGGCGTTCCACGTACATGAAAGCGCAAAAAGAAAAGAACAGCTGTATTTTCTGCGAAGCGGCCACCGGCAACAACGATGAGCAAAGCCTGGTCGTGCAGCGCGGTAAGCACTGTTTCGTAATTCTTAATCGCTATCCGTACACCAGTGGGCACTTGATGATCGCGCCATACGATCACGTATCCCGTTTAGTTGATACCAGCAAAGAAACGACCTATGAGATGGCAGATTATGCCAGGCTTGCTGAGCAGATTGTCCAGGAGGCGTATAACCCGGACGGCCTGAATATCGGCATCAACCTTGGGGAAGCTGCGGGCGCCGGCATTGAGCAGCATGTCCACATGCACGTTCTGCCGCGATGGAAGGGCGACGCCAATTTCATGACCAGCGTGGCCAACACACGCGTACTGCCGGAAAGCCTGGAAGAAACGTACGTTAAGCTCAAAACCGGTTTCACGGATTTAAAAGCTCACTAGCCCTCTACCAGGTTCGCTTTCAAAGATGTAGAGATTGTGACTGCGCCGTTTCCACTATGGGTGCGTACTCATGTTTGACTGGTCACTCGACCCACGGTCCCAGTTGTCATTCCTCTGCCTGTTAACGGCATTCTATTTCTGGAACAACGATGTCTTGTTCTTTACGTTTGCCACCCTGGCGTTCTTCACGCGCATCGGGTCTCAGGCTGTTTAGGAGACGCCCTTCACCTGCTCGGAGCTAGCGGCGACTGATCGTACCGATCCAAAAGATCTTCCGGCCCGTCGTAAACGGCTATGCAACCTGCTTTTAGCAAATCATCTTCCGGAAAACCTCCGCACCGCACTCCGACAACTTTGATCCCGGCGTTAACAGCAGCCTCGGCATCATGTGGGCTATCGCCGACAATCACCACATCGCTCTTGGAGACTCCATCTTTCAGCCGCTGAAAGGCAGCTTCGAAGATGTCCGGATACGGCTTAGACTTTTCAGCATCTGCAGACGTTGCTTCTACCTCAACCAGGTCTTCTATTTTTGCAATCCGCTCAAAAGTGGTGAGCTCGTCCCCTTTGGCCGAGGATGCCAGTCCAACCTGCTGACCTTCCGACTTCACTCTCTCGAATAGCTCCCGGGTACCTGGGAATGCTTTCACTTGAGACAGATAACGGTCCTTGAACAAACCGCTGCGAAACTTGCTGATTTCTTCTCCCTTGGACTTAACGTCTTCAGGGCTCAGGAAAAATGGCAGCAGCTGGTCGCCCCCTTTTCCAATCTGGGTTCGGACTTTGCCCAAATCGAATTCATATCCAAAATGGTGAAAGGTTTCTTGCCAGGCTTGAGCATGAAGGTCTACAGAGTCGAGCAAAGTACCGTCGATATCGAATAGGACTGCTTTAGGCATCTTCTGGAAGTGAGACGGGTCTCGCCTCCTAGTGCTTCGTTTATTCTGAGGGCGTGCGATCGGTTTCGAGACGGAAAGTGATCAATCTGCCAAAACTTGCATCCAATACCTCGGATGTCCACGCCATCAGAAATTGTTTCGAGCCTTCCTGACGAAAAGGAGTCGGCCGAGCAGGCGGGCTTGCGCTACAAGATTCCCTCAGGTCCGGGAATACAGCGCCGCCGTATCGAGGGGGGGTTCGAGTACCTCGACCGGCAAGGCGAGGTGATTACTGACGAGAACGTTTTGACTCGCATCCGTTCTCTGGTCTTGCCGCCTGCTTACACTTCTGTTTGGATCAGTCCCTACGCAAATAGTCATATTCAGGCAGTCGGACGCGACGTCAGAGGGAGAAAGCAATATCGTTATCATCCCGCTTACCGGGCGGTACGAGATCTGATCAAGTTTGACCGCATGCGCGCATTTGGGAAAGTTTTGCCGCGTATCAGGCGAATCGTGGGTCGTGACCTGGCCCGGCCGGGGCTTCCCAAGCGCAAGGTGCTGGCCGCGGTCGTTAAGCTGCTCGAAACGACCTACATCCGTATCGGAAACGAAGAGTACGCTGAAGAAAACGGATCGTTTGGGCTGACGACTCTGCGCAATAAACACGTGCAGATTCTGGGCGAGATGCTGAAGTTCAAATTTCGCGGCAAGAGCGGTCAGCATCACGAGATTACCCTTGAAGATAAGCGCCTTGCCCGGATCCTGCGCCGCTGTAAAGATATCCCCGGAAGTTCTTTATTTCAATACATAGACGAGAACGGAGAGGCACAGTCGCTTGAGTCGGGCGATGTAAACGACTATCTGCGCGAAGTCAGTGGAGGCGATTTTTCGGCCAAAGACTTCCGCACCTGGGGCGGAACGTGTTTAGCCGCCAGTTATCTTCTGGGGAAATGCGGTGACCCAGAGGTCGATCCTGGTTCACCAAAAGCCGTCTTGGTAGATGTCGTCAAGGATGTCGCTCAAAAGCTCGGCAACAAGCCGGCTACCTGCAAGAAATACTACATTCACCCGGCCTTGATGGAACATTTCTCGACTGGTGCTCTCCGGGAGTTCGCGAGTAAATTTCAAGATACCCGCAGTAATTATTTGTACGAGCAAATAGTGCTCGCACTCTTAACGCCTATGAAGAAAGCAGCGCGGGCCAGAGTGGCATAGGCTCAAACGACCAGGGAAGGAGTTATCCATGAACATCAGCAGGCGTCAGTTTGGCCGGACTGCAGGAACTGTGGCGGCTATCTCCGCAATCGGAAGCAATTTGAGAGCTCAGGATCAGGCTTCACCGGGTCGGAAACTGCGCTATTGCATCGTAGGGCTGGGGCGTATCTCGCTTCAGCATTTTATGCCCGGGTGCAAGATGTCGCAGCAGTCTCAAGTTGTGGCTTTGGTCAGCGGTCATTCTGAGAAAGCCGAAAAAACCGCAACTGAATACGGTGTTTCGTCCAAGAACATTTACGACTACAAAAACTACGACGAGATTGCCAGGAACAGCGACATCGACGCAGTGTATATAGCGCTGCCCAACAGCATGCACGCGGAGTATACGATCCGGGCCGCTAATGCCGGTAAGCATGTGTTCTGTGAAAAGCCCATGGCTACCAGCGTCAAAGAGAGTCAGGCCATGATCAGCGCTTGCAAAGCGGCGGGCAGGAAGTTGATGATCGCCTATCGTCTCCATTACGAGCCGGCAAACCTAAAGGCGATTCAGCTAATCCGCGCAGGAAGGCTGGGCAAGATTCAGGCTATTGAAAGTGCGAACGGATTTGTGGAACGAGCCGGCGAGTGGCGGCTGAACAGGAAGCTTGCTGGGGGCGGGCCCTTGATGGATGTGGGGATTTATTCGCTCAACGCGTGCCGCTACTTGACCGGTGAAGAACCGGTGCACGTTGAGGGTTACTCCTCTGTGATCGACAAAGATGGACGGTTCGATCAGGTTGAAGAGAACGTTGGGTGGACGATGCGGTTCCCGTCCGGAATCGTAGCCAGTTGCAACACCACATACGGCGCCCAGATGAACGGTTATTATCGCGTGCACGGCTCGGAAGGGATTCTGCACCTTGAACCTGCATTCGCTTACGAGGGTCTGCACCTGAAAGCTGAGTTCAAAAGCGGCGAGCCGATAGACGAGCCCAATACGGAGAAAGATCCTCTACAGTTTGCACGTGAGGCAGATTACTTTGCCGGTTGCGTCCTTGGCGACAAAGAGCCCAGGAGCAACGGCGAAGAAGGGCTGCGCGACATGCAGCTAATGACGGACATCTACAAGAGCGCTGGCTTCAAACTGGGGTAAGTTCGCTCTCAAATTTTACAGCTAGCTGGAGCTGCACGTACTCAGATCGAGAGATGGCCAGGTCGAATTCTAAAAGGCGCACCGATTCACGGACAGCATCTTCCAAAAGGACACGGACACGTGCTAAACAGGCCGACATCCTGTCTGTAGCTCGCGAAAAGTTTTGCTATGAGGAACTGCGGCCCGGTCAGCAGGAAGCCATTCAGAGCGTCTTGTCGAAGAAGGACACGCTGGTCGTCATGCCGACTGGTTCGGGGAAGTCAGCCATTTATCAGATCGCGGGTTTGATGCTCGCCGACGCCGTTGTCGTGATTTCGCCACTGATAGCGCTGCAAAAAGATCAGGTGGATTCAATCAATGAGCAAGGGACGTTGGGCGACGCTCGCGTGATCAACTCGGTGCAGCGCACAGCAGATCTTCGCGACTGCTTTTCCAGAATTGCGGATAACGATTGCAAGTTTATTTTTCTTGCGCCTGAACAGTTGCGCAAGGAAGAAACCATAAGGGCGCTTGCAGACGCGAAGATCTCGCTGTTTGTGGTTGACGAAGCCCACTGCGTCAGTGAATGGGGCCACGATTTCCGCCCCGATTATCTTCATCTTGGATCGGCAATTGAACGCCTGGGACATCCGGTGGTACTGGCGATGACTGCCACCGCCTCTCCGCAAGTGAGAGAGGAACTGATCGGCAGATTGGGGATGCGCGATCCGCAGGTGTTTGTGCATGGCTTCGATCGCCCGAATATCTTCTTACGTGTTGATCGGTTTGATAAGGCAGACAAGAAACTTGAAGCTGTTGTTCGGCGGGTACGCTGGTCGAAGAAGCCGGGTATTGTATACGCCGGAACTCGTAAAACAGCGGAAGAAATCATGCGCTGTCTTGCCGGGGAAGGCGTCGACTCGCTCTATTATCACGGTGGGCTGAAAGCATCGGAGCGCACCGCCTACCAGGAGCAGTTCATGTCAGGCGAGGCAGAAGTAATTGTGGCCACAAGCGCCTTCGGGATGGGCATCGACAAAGCTGACATTCGCTTTGTCTTCCATTACGACATCCCGGACTCGCTCGACTCCTACTATCAGGAGATCGGGCGCGCCGGCCGTGATGGCGAAAGCGCCGAAGCTGTTCTCTTCTTTCGACCTGAAGATTTGGGCCTCGCCCGCTTTCACTCCAGCGAAGGCAAACTTGAGGAGGAACAGATCGAAGAGGTGGTGCAGGCAATCGCCGGGCAGGAGGGTTCGGTTGGGCTAGAAGACCTTGCGGAGCAATCGCACCTTTCCGAACGCAAGCTGACCAGCGCCGTCCATCGCCTGGAAGAAATAGGCGCTGTGGAGGTGCTGCCCACCGGCGAGGTTTCGGTGATTGAGGATCGTCACCTTGACAGAGCAGCTGCAGCGGCGGCCGATGCTCACGAACGCCGGAGAGGCATGTTGAAACAGCGTGTCGACCACCTCCGCCGATATGCCGATGTGGCAACGTGCCGCCGCGAGTACCTTCTTCGCTATTTTGGCGACGATTTCGCTGGCCCCTGCAACCGGTGTGACAACTGCGAGGCACTCAGCCCTCAGATCGCCGTTGATCTAAGTGCAGGAACCCGCCGCGAAGTCGTTGCCTAAGACCCTTTGGTAAACTTTAGGTTTGCGTGTCCGCCGGGAAGTAACGGCTGCTTCCATGCTTGCCGTTAGTGAGGGTTCATGCTGATAAGTCTCCAGCAATTAGAAAAGCGTCCGTTTCAATTCGAATTGGAAGTTCCCGTCGGGAAGATCGAGTTTGACAGTAAGCTGGTCCAGTCATCGCCTTTGCGGGCTGATGGTATGGCAGAGTTGCTCGATCAGTCGTTGGGCGAAATACGACTGAAGGGAAAGCTGGCTGTTACGATCGACGGAACTTGCGACCGGTGTTTAGAATCGGCTGCTTTTCCCGTTACCAGCAGCTTCGATTTGATTTATATGCCAGCCGGGGAACATGCGGTTGGCGATGAAGAAGTGGAAGCAGACGCCATTGACGTAGGCTTTTACGAAGGCAACGGACTTGAGTTGAATGATGCTTTTCGAGAAGTTGTGCTTTTGGCTTTGCCGATGCGGCTAGTTTGCAGCGAAGCCTGTAAAGGGATCTGTCACATTTGTGGGCAGAACCGGAATCAAAGCGAATGCGCTTGCCAAGTCAAAGCGGTTGATGATCGGTGGAGCAAGTTGAAGCTTTTACAGACCGACTCTCGAGTGTCGGAACAAGTTTAGAAAAGATTTGAGGAAGTAAGAACCATGCCGAATCCCAAGCGACGCCATTCGAAGCGCCGCACCTCTACCCGACGCGCACACGACGCGTTGCCCATCCCGCAGCTTGCAGAATGTCCCAACTGTCACGAAAAGATCCGCTCTCATCGCGCCTGTCCGCATTGCGGCAAGTACAAGGGACGCGAAGTGATTGAGGTTGTCGAGGCCTAAAGCGTAGTTCTGATTAAATTTTAATTTCACGACGCGCTACGATAGATCCTCTGCATGGTCACGATAGCCCTTGACGCAATGGGTGGGGACAGTTTCCCGGAACCAGAAGTAGAAGGGGCTGTTGAAGCGGCAAGAACTCTCGATGTCAAAGTAATCCTTGTCGGTCGCGAGGAAATTGTCCGTGAGTCGCTGGACAAACACCCCGGATGGGAAGCATTTCCCATTGAAATCGCCAATGCTACCGAGCAGATCACTATGGAGGACAGCGCTGGGAAAGCTTTCCGCGCTAAAAAAGACAGCTCCATCCGTGTGGCATCCCGACTGGTTCGGGACGGTTTGGCACAGGGTGTGGTGTCCGCCGGAAACACTGGGGCGGTTATGGCAACGGCCAAGATTGTGCAAGGCATGCTCCCCGGTGTCGACCGTCCTGCGCTTGCCTCCTCGTTTCCTACCTTAAGTGGCAAGCGCGCCATTATGCTGGACGTTGGCGCCAATGTCGATTGCACTCCGAAAATGCTGGCGCAATTCGCGGTGATGGGCGACGCCTACTCCCGAGTGATCTATCGCACTGAACGGCCCAAAGTGGGACTTCTCTCTATCGGCGAAGAAGATCATAAAGGGAATGCTCTTATTCATGAGGCGTTGCCGCTATTAAAGAGTCTCGAGCACATCAATTTCACCGGGAACGTGGAAGGACAGGATGTCTACACCGGCATAGTAGACGTAATTGTCTGCGATGGATTCGTTGGCAACGTCGCGCTGAAAGTGAGTGAGGGACTGGTGGAGGTGATCGGCAAGATGCTCAAGCAGTCGCTTACCGCCAACGCAACTCGAAAGCTTGGCTCATTTCTTGCCAAGGGGGCCTTTAGCGACTTCAAGAAGCGCGTCGACTATGCGGAATCGGGCGGCGCCCCAC
>CAXTMN010000087.1:0-1050 GCA_964245395.1 uncultured Bryobacteraceae bacterium | reverse complement strand
CGCCGATGTGATTGTCTGCGACGGTTTCGTCGGCAACGTGGCGCTGAAGGTGAGCGAAGGACTGGTCGAAGTAATTGGGCAAACCTTGAAGCAGACACTAGCGGCGAGTGCGGTTCGCAAACTAGGCGCCTATCTTGCAAAAGGCGCTTTTAAAGAGTTTAAGAAGCGAGTGGATGTGGACGAGTATGGCGGTGCGCCGCTCCTCGGCTTGAACGGTCTTTGTGTCATTTGTCACGGCCGATCTAGCGCCAAGGCAATCATGAATGCGATCCGAATCACGAAAGAATTCTCAGAAGGTCAGATCGATCAGCGCATCGCGTGCGAACTCAACAGCTGCCTTGCTCCGCTTGTTTAAGATGATACTCTGAGTTTGTTTGTCTGCTGCGGATGTGGCGGAATTGGCAGACGCACTGGATTTAGGTTCCAGCGCTCGCAAGGGCGTGGGAGTTCAAGTCTCCCCATCCGCACCATCGCCTTAGAATTTGGCGATCAGCGCGATTCCGCCAGCCATGAGCAGCGCTCCCGCCACTCGCCAGATATTAACCGCATGTATCGGCATATGAAACAGCCCAAAGTGATCGACCACCAAAGATGCAATGAGCGCTGCGGTTACGGTAAAACCAACAAACGGTCCAGCACCTACTTTGTTCACCAAAGTGAGTCCGGCATACACCTGAACGGCTCCTACCAAGCCGCCCAGAGGCGCCCACCAGGGCATGGAGGCGAGACCTTCAGCACTGGGCAAAGGTGTTGGGGATACGGCAAAGGCACAAGTGAAAAATGCCGTGATAAGTGCAAATGAGACTGTGCTGGCCAGCCATGGATTGAGCAAAGACTTGTTGAGCTGCCCGTTCATGGCCGCGCCGCACGTCTGTAAGACACCGCCCAAAATGATAAAGGGATAAACCCATCCGGCTTTCATATTTGATCTCCTGTTTTCTAAGTTTTGTTTTTGGTTTCCGGCATTAGGGCAGCGAAGAACAGCATTCCTGTAAACGCGATAGCCGCGAGTCCTAAAAAACCAACGTTGTAACCGAAACTCTTAACCAC
>CAXTMN010000086.1:19823-21086 GCA_964245395.1 uncultured Bryobacteraceae bacterium | reverse complement strand
CGACCAGGCCGGCTTCCGCAGTTTCGTTGTTCAGCGGATGGCGCTTGATGTTGCTCAAACGCTCGAACAAAACATCAACCTGCTAATCGGCGAAGCTTCACAAACCGTAACGGTCACCGAGTCCGGTCCACAGCTTGAAACAGAGTCCTCCTCCTTGGGCCAAGTCCTCAACAACGAAGCCATCGTCGACCTGCCGATCAACGGACGAAACGCATACGGCTTTGCACAACTGGTTCCTGGAGTCCGCACGCCGAATCTATTCACGCAGGTTGCTTACGCGAGTTACAACGACCAGTTCATTTCCATCAACGGTTCCCGCGTGAACGCGAACATCTTCTATCTCGACGGCGGAATCAACTCGGAGCCCGGATTTAACGGCCCTGGAATCTTCCCATCTATCGACTTAGTGCAGGAATACAAAGTTCAGACCAATAACTTCAGTGCTGAATTTGGCAACACGGCTGGAGGTGTTATCAACGTCGTCACTAAGACCGGCACTAATCAGGTGCATGGCAGCGCCTACGACTTTCTCAGGAACGACATTTTCGATGCGAATGACTTCTTCGCGAATCGAGCAGGCATTCCTATTGCTCCGCTGCGATTTAATCAGTTTGGAGCGTCACTCGGCGGCCCCGTCTCCATACCGAAACTCTACAACGGTAAAGACAAGACCTTCTTTTTCTTTTCCTACGAGGGCTTGCGCTGGGTCCGAAGCTACACCGACAGTGGCACGCTGCCATCGCTCCTTCAACGGCAAGGCGACTTCTCCCAAACCCGCAACCAGGCCGGCCAGCTAATCACCATTTACGACCCTTTGACCACCACCCCGGTCCCTGGACATCCGGGATCCTACACGCGAACACCGTTCCAGGGGAATGTCATCCCCACGGCTCGGTTCGACCCCGTTGCAGCGGCGCTGCTAAAATTCACCCCGCTTCCGAATGGGCCAGGCAACCCGGTTACCGGGACGAATAACTATACGGTAAGTTCGTCAGCACCCACCAACGAAGACACGTTCTCCATTCGTGGAGACCAGAAGATAACTGAAAACCAAAAGCTCTTCCTGCGCTGGACGACCAATGTCAACTTAGTTCAACGCCCAGCTATCTTCGGGACAGCTGATGCTGCCTCTACGCCTACCGTCGGAACTGACACCTTACATCATCAGCAGGCGACCATGAACTACAGCTGGGTGATCAACCCCACCACCGTGCTCGAGGCAAGCTCCAGCGTTGTCCATTACTGGCTTGGCCGGGTCAATAG
>CAXTMN010000086.1:15276-19778 GCA_964245395.1 uncultured Bryobacteraceae bacterium | reverse complement strand
TGGGATTCCCGCCCTATTTCAACAACGTAAACTCGAATACCTGTTTCCCGAGCATCGGCGTCACGGGCATGGGCACCACCATCAACGTGCCCGATACATCCAGCGGCGCGGGCTTCATCGGTGCGTGCAACAAAACGAGCCAATCCTATGATGCGTTCGACGAATATGCCAACCTGACAAAAGTTTCTGGCGCGCATACCTTCAAGATGGGTGGCGACTGGGGCTCTAATCGCTGGACGCAAAGGGCGAGTGCTTCCGGCAGTACATTTAACTTCTCCTCCTCTTTCACACAAGGACCGAACCCTACAGTCGCAAGTTCGGCGGCCGGTCTCGGCTTTGCTTCTTTTCTGTTGGGAACCGGCGACAGCGGTAGCCTCAGCAATGTCCAACCGGGACAATTCATCATCTATCACTACTACGGTGCTTATTTGCAGGACGACTGGAAAGTAACTCCCAAACTTACTCTCAACCTAGGGATCCGCTACGATTTCAACGCACCCTGGACTGAAAAGCACAACCGGATTAATAGTTGGAATGGAACCGCGCCTGTCCAGATTGCTGGCTTAGCTCTGCAGGGCGGACTCGAATTCCCGGGAGTCGGTGGACTGCCCCGGGGCCAATTTCAGGACAATCGCGATAACTTCGCTCCCCGGTTTGGATTTGCCTACTCGGCGGATTCAAAGACCGTCGTTCGCGGCGGGTTCGGCATCTTCTTTGGTCCGATCAATGGAGCGGCCTTCACAGGCAACTCGACTCCCAATACGGCCTTCGCAGCGTCTACTCAGTGGACCAGCACCGTTAACGGCGTGACGCCGGTATCGTTTCTGTCCAACCCCTTCCCGAACGGGCTTCAGCAAGCGCCCGGCAGCACGCAGGGCTTGCTCACCTTACTCGGACAAAGTATCTCCACCATGGACCGCGGACGCGTGACCCCCTACTCCGAGCAGTGGAATTTTGGTATCCAGCGAACCTTGCCAGGTAATCTCCTTGTCGATGTTTCTTACGCAGGTAGTCATGGAGTTCACTTGTTCGGACCTCTCAACTATGATCAGTTGCCGGATCAGGATCTCGCGCTCGGCAGTGCTCTCCGGACAGTGGTGGCGAACCCGTTCTTCGGAACCATTCAGAGTGGACCTCTCAGTACGTCAACCGTGCAGCAAGCCCAACTGCTCAGGCCCTACCCTCAATTCAACAGCGTGATCGCCACCAACAACTCCTACGGCGATTCTATCTATCACTCCTTTCAGCTAAAGGTTCAACGCCGTTTTGCGAATGGTCTGGGAATGCTCCTGTCTTACACGCATTCCAAACTGATCGATGACGTATTGCCATCGACGGCGAACCTTGGCTTCGCGGGCGAAACTTTTAGCGCTGGAAATATTCAGGATTATTACAATCGCCGCAATGAACGCTCCGTAGCGGATTTCGATACGCCTAACTACCTCACGACTAGCGTCAATTGGGAGCTGCCCTTCGGCAAGGGAAAAGCCTTTGTCAGTAACTCCGGGCTCGGTAATACATTGCTAGGAGGCTGGCAGATTAACGGCATCGTGAACTTTCATAGCGGTTCACCACTTGGACTCACCACCTCCAGCAACACAGCCGATAACTTTGGAACAGCTCTGCGACCCAATTACCTGGGAGGCAACGTCACCACTCCCGGGTCCGTCGAGAGCAAACTGAATGACTACTTCAATGTCTCTGCCTTTGGGACTCCCGCTCCTTACACCTTGGGAAACGCAGGCCGTTTGCTGCCTTATCTCCGCGGACCGAGTGCATTCGGCCTCGATATATCGCTCCTCAAGAACATCCCGATTCGCGAGCGGCTGCACCTGGAGTTTCGCGCCGAAGCTTTCAACATCTTGAACCATCCGGTATTCGATATCCCGAACACTGTGATTGGTTCATCATCGGCGGGAGTCATTCCAGACCAAATCAATAGACCGCGAGACATACAGCTCGCCTTGAAACTGCTCTTCTAAACGGAATCGCGGCGGTATCAACCAATTAGTCACGTAAAACACAATCTCCCTATGCCACGGTTAAGAAATGTCCTCGCTTTGATCATTGCTCTTTGCTCCCTATGCGCCGCTGTGTGGTGTCGCTCCGGAGCGCAAGCTTCCGCATCTGCGCCCGCGCGGCCGCCCATCGTCGGCGTGTCGCATATCGGACTTCAGGTAAGCGACCTGGCGGCCGCCGAAAACTTCTACGGCCATGTCCTCGGATATGCTCACTTCAGCCTGGATAAGCCTACGGGCGGATTGTTTCTCTATTACTACAAAGTCAATGATCACCAATACATCGAGGTGTACCCTACATTAACCGACCTGAACCAGGATCGGATGACGCACTTCTCCTTCGAAACCACCAACATCCAGCAGCTACGTGATTATCTCGATGCCCAAGGCGTGAAGGTCCCCGCAACTCTGAAGGCGGGTCTCGACAAAAACATGAGCTTCAGTGTGAAAGATCCCGAAGGGCACCGGGTAGAGTTTGTCCAATATATGCCCGGCTCGCTGCACAGTAGTTACTTCGGAAAGTTACTCCCCGATACCCGAGTCTCGAACCGTATGATTCACGTTGGTGTCACCATTCAAGATCGTGACTCTGCGGACAAGTTCTATAAGGACATCCTCGGCTTTCAACTGAAGTGGTACGGAGGCAGGAATGTGAATGATGAGAAAGAAGTGGATTGGGTCGATATGCGCGTGCCCGATGGAACCGATTGGCTCGAGTACATGCTCAACTCCCACAATCCCACGCCCAAGCAACTCGGTGTCATGCATCATTTCGCTCTGGGCGTCGATAAAATCCAGCCTGGCTATCAGGCTGTCACCAGCCGGGGCTACAACCCGCCGGCCCCACCAAAGATTGGCCGGGATGGCAAATGGCAGCTGAATCTTTTCAACCCGAACGACACGCGCTCAGAGCTGATGGAATTTACGCCTGCACAAACCCCTTGTTGCTCGCCGATGTTATCGCTATTGCAAGCGCCTGAATTCCTACACGAACTGATGAAGTGACGCTCAATCTGTAGCCTTATTTTGTAAGCTGTTGAAGTAAGTGCCGGACGCGGCCCGTATCAGCTACGCTGTATTTCGCTCGACTTACTCCGCCTCCCACATGAACACTCCACGCATTTTCCGGAAGCTGCGCCAGTAGGTCCTCGTCGGTCAGATCGTCACCGATTCCGAGGATAAATCCGCCGTCTGCGTACGCCGATAATAACTCGGTTGCGAGCGCCCCTTTATTGGCCCACATTGGCTTGACCTCGACGATCTTGTTACCGCGGTAAGCACGCAATTCAGTCTCGGCCAACATTCCCTCGAGCATCGCGACGAGTTCTGTCGCCAGCCAATCCCCGAACTCTGCTTCAATCGTGCGGAAGTGCCACACCAGCGCGAACTCCTTCTCTTCAACGAAGCTGCCCGGCGTCCGGTCTACGAAATGCTGCAGGATGGGTCGCACAGTATTCTTCCACTCTGTATCAGCCGGCCGGCCCTCCCACGTATCGCTCCCCGGTAGACGCCAGCGCGCGCCATGTTCCGGTGCGAGCCCCAGACGCGGCACTTCACCCAGCCAGCGTTGCAGATCAGTCGTACTCCGGCCCGATATCACCATGACGCCATTAGCCGGGTCGCTTGTAAGCTGCGTCAGTAATGTCCGAAGCTCCTCATCCGGAGCCGCATCCCGTGGCCGGTTAGTCAAAGGCACGAGCGTACCATCGTAATCGAGCATCAACAAACGCTTGACAGCTTTCCGGTAAGCATCAACGCACTCATTAAATGGCAGCTGTAGGGGCCTTTCCGGGGCGCGCTCCCGGCGTTGCTTTGCCGCTTCCTCCAGAAGAGCCAGAAATCGGTCACCCCAGGCGAACACGTCGTTGCGAAGCACTCGCTCATGCAGCGCTAACATGCGATCCCGCTGCTCTTCCTCACTCATCTCGAGCGCACGAATCAGCGCGGAAGCAGTTCGCTCCTGATCGTACGGATTGATCAGCAACGCTTCAGCCATCTCGGCCGCAGCCCCGGCAAAGGAACTCAAAACGAGCACGCCGCGACCATCCCGCCGGCACGCCACGTATTCCTTTGCTACCAGGTTCATCCCGTCCCGCAACGGCGCGACCCACGCTACATCCGCGAACTGATACACAGCAACCAGTTCCGGTTTGGAGATGCCTCGGTGAATATATACGACTGGTACCCAGTCCGGCGTGCCGTACTCGCCATTGAGGTCGGCAATCAGCTCATGTACCTCGCTGCGCAGTTCTTGATAACTTTCCACATTCTCGCGGGAGGGCACGGCAATCTGGAGCAGCACAACTTTTCCTATAAGACCCGGGTTGCCGCCTAACAGCCGGCGAAAAGTTCGAAGACGGTGAGGAAGCCCCTTTGTATAGTCGAGCCGGTCAACCGCAACGATCATCTTTCGCCCGCTATATTGTGCCCGTAGTTTGGCAAGGTGCTCTTGCGTTTCAGGCTTGTCGAAATACTCAAGAAAAT
>CAXTMN010000086.1:0-15266 GCA_964245395.1 uncultured Bryobacteraceae bacterium | reverse complement strand
GCACCTGATGGCCCGGCACTTCGAAGTGATCGACTGTGCTCTCGATCCCGAGCAGGCGGCGTAGGGACCTTCGAAAATGCTGGAGATGTACGTGTGTGTGGAAAGCGAGGAGATCTGCACCAAGCAGGCCGGCTAACAACTCCTCTCCCCGGGGCAGGAGGGAGAAGATGTCAGAGCTGGGAAACGGTATGTGCAGGAAAAATCCAATGGCTGCGTCAGGTAGGCTTTCACGTAGCATGCTCGGCAGCAGCATCAGGTGGTAGTCGTGAACCCATATCCGATCGCCCGGCCGAAACTCTTCCACCACTGCAGAGCAAAATCTCCGGTTCGCTTCGATGTACGCCTCCCAGCTCTCGGAATCAAACTCCAGCATTGAGGGAAAGCTGTGAAACAAAGGCCAGAGCGCCTGATTCGCGTAGCCCTCATAAAATTTCGTCATCAGGTCCGGGGGCAAGTCGACCGCAATGCACGATTGCTCCTGTCTCAGAAGCTCAATCGCTTCGGGAGCGAGGTCCTCCGTTGCGCCAGACCAGCCAATCCACACACCTCCCGCGCGCTTTAAGATCGGATCCATGGCCGTCGCCAGTCCACCGGCGCTACGGGTTGTCTTCCACCCGGCGTCTTCGCGAACCAACGCTACCGGAAGACGATTTGAGACCACTATCAAACGCGAGTTATCGGGCATGTCAACTGATGGACGCTGAACTGCCTCTGCATCGCACCGTTTCTTGTATTCTTTTTCAGATACGTTTGGCTATTTCGATCAGAACGAGCACGGGAAGCGCAATGCTTGCCAGCATGAGCACCACTGTCAGGATCAGGAACAACCAGTCCTGTATACCCTGGTGTCTCGGCTGCGAGATATGGTTCTTCAGTAACCGGTAGTTGCGCCGGTTAGCCTTAAAAGCGACATCGAACAGATCACCGATCAGCGGAACCGACCCGGCGAGAGCTTCAATACCGATATTGACCATCATGCGAGCAATGGCGACGCGTGGGATGCCTAGCTGGATGGCGCGAATCACGATATAAAGCGAGATCACCGCATCCAGGGCATCACCAATGCCCGGAATCAAACCGATGATTCCAGCGATTCCAAACCGGAAGCCTCCTGGCAGCGTGAACGCGTAATCAAGCCAGCGGGCTACCGCCTCAACATCGGCAATACGAGGATCGACGATTTCAGGAGTGAGCGCATCCTCACGACGTGTGATCGAGCGCAACTTGCTAACTGCCACTGCTCCGCCACCCCACCACTCAACAGATTCGCATGCTCCGGCATTCGTCTCGAGCCTTTTTGCTGCGAACGCAATTACTAAGCGGCCCTCTGAAAACGTGGACAGTCCGAGCCAACCGTTGAGGCAGGATTTACTGCGAACCAACAGAACGCGCCAAGAAAGTACAATGCACCGGTCACATAGAGAGGAACTGACCACGAGTGAAATCTATCCACAAGCAAAGCAAGCACCAGCGGGCTCATGGCGCCTCCCGCCTGGCCTGCGGTATTCATCACCGCAGAAACCGTGCCCGCGTAATTACCGCCTATATCAACAGCCGTTCCCCAAGCGGCGCCGAGAATGAAGTTTGACCACGCCGCCGCAATCGAAATACAAATCGCCGCTAACACGGCGCTCGGCGTGGCGGCCGCAAAAAGGATAAACCCAGAGGCGAGTAAAAAAGAGGAAACACCAACCAACCCTCGCCCCAACCGGATCCCGACCCTCTGCGACAAAGCGTCGGATGTTATGCCGCCTAGTAAGTCAGCAGCAACGCTACATAGCAGTGGCAGGCCTGCAAACATTCCGAGTCGAAATGCCGAGAAGTGCCGCGCTTCCGAAAGATAAGTCGGCAACCAGGTAATCAGGAAATAGAATCCATAAGTCTGCGCAAAGTACATGCCGCAGAGACCCCACACACTTTTATTCGACGCGATACGAAGCCAGGGAGTGGGACCCAGCTGATGGGGAAGGTCAACACGATCTTCTAATGATTGAAGCTCCTCCGACCGAACCTCCCGATGCTCGGACGGTTCGTTACGGAACCAGCTGTGCCACACAAACGCCCACATGTACCCCAAGCCACCAAAGATTACGAAGATGTAACGCCAATTTACAAACTGCATCACAGCCGAGACAATAAGCGGCGTAACTCCGCCTGCTATGTGCGCGCCCATGAAAAAGATCCCCTGCGCCCTCCCGCGTTCTCTGCGCGGAAACCACCGAGAAATCGTCCGAGCCACGTTGGGCCAAGCTCCAGCCTCGCCAATTCCGAAGAGAAAGCGTATTCCAACCAGTGAGGCAAAACCGGAAGCCGTCGCCGTCAGCATCGTGAAACTCGACCACCAAATCACCATGCGAGCCAACACCGTTCGTGTTCCAACCCGATCGCCCCAAGCCCCGATTGGAATCGCGAACAGCCCATAAGCCAACGTAAAAGCGCTAAACACCATCCCCATTTGCACGCGCGACAGATGCAGTTCGCGCATCATGAACGGAGCGGTGGTGGAAATACAAACTCGATCGAGGTAAGTCAACCCGGCCAACCCAACGGTAAGAGCCAGGACCTTATACCGCACAGGCATTCTCAAGGGCATTGTTCTTTCGCCTTCCTCAGGAAGAGACGTAACGGTCCGGGCGAACGACTATTTGTTCACAATACATTCTCTTCGGAGGTCTGCCAAACAACCCTACGCCAACCCTAGCCGCCATGCCTGATTGTTGTTAATCGTTGTGAGAAGAAGGGACTCTAACCATAAGCCGCCTTCGCTAACGTCCTGCTACATCCCTCATCGTGTAAAACGAAATTTGCGTTTCCGTTACCAGAAGACATATTATTTAAGACTTCTGGGACGAGGTGAATAAATGGCCGATGTGAATTCGGGGGATCGTGATGATGCCGCCAATTACGTTACTCTCGACGACTATATTGCTGGTGCGTCAAAGGTTTACACACTGGATGCCCTTACCGATAATTGGAATAAGGCGCACCCTGCCGCCCCCGCCATCGCACAAGGAACCGATTCCGCAGCTCCGAACATTACGCCGATCAGCCCTGATAATTGCGGTATGACTCGCGTCTTCGCTGCGCTGCAGTTGGTAGGCGGCGGCATGGAAATTATCGTCGGTGGAGGTGCTCTCTTCGCTCCCGAGCCTGTTGTAACCAAGCTTGTAGGTGCAGTTGTGCTGACCCACGGGATCGATACCCTTCAGGCATCAATGCGAACGATCGTCACCTGCGATCGAACTGCTACGTTCACGCAGGTCGGAGCAACGTCGGTTGCAAAGCAATTCGGAGCAAGTCCCGAAAATGCCCAAACCATCGGCGTCGTAACTGATATAGGGATCGGCGTCGGCGGTAGTTTCGGTGTCGGCGTATTGAGCAAGGCCGGTGCCGCTGGTCAGCTTGTGCATTTGACGAGCGCGGACTCAGCAGCTATGATCCGAGGCTCTCAAACGCTTGGCTTAGGTCGAAGCACCATCTATGCGGGACCGGAGAGCCTTGCACAGGCTAAAGGTTGGAGCATTCTGGCAAAGACCGGTATACCTGCTTCGCAGGCTACAGAAGTGATTCTTTTGCCGAGTCAAGCCACTAAATCGTTTATCGTCGTAAGCCCAATTGGGCCTTTCTCCGGTTGGCAAAGGCTTAATGGTTCGGTGTTTTCCGGAGGCGCCGGAAGCTTCAATCTGACAACGGGCGTGTTTACCCGATCGGGCGTTGCGGCAAATCAACTGGCAGTTTACGCCATCGACTCCGCAATAATGTCAAGTGTGCGAGCGGCGCCAGAAATCGTTTCGCGTGCCTCTGGCGGCAAATAAGTCAGCTTGACATGAAACCGACCAACGTCGTTCCCGCCGTTGCCGCTCTTCTGGTCGTAGCAGGTTGGATATTCTGGGCCATCTCGAAAGGGCGGTTCGCAGCCGAAATCAGCGCTTGGTTGTGGGTCGCAGCGTTTGTGGTCATGTCGATTCCACTTCTGCTATGGATTTTGCACCTCACCTTTCACAGGAAAGATAAACACTAACATCGCTCTCGTAAAATCCTGGAACGCGGGCCTTGTCGGAAAGACAAGAGGATTTAACGCCGATTGCCCGTACTGTAGGGCTGAAGGCCATCACCAGCTTATGGCCGGTCGCCTCCGCGATGCGTTGCAAGGTCATAGTCAAACGGATGGTGCAGCCTTTTTCGAGCCGACGGTAATTACCATTTGCGACAGGTGGGGCAACAGGCTTCAAACGCCAGCCCCTTGCCCCACACCGCCATCCCCGCTCACAACAACTATGAATGGAAAACATGACCGCAATCTTGTATCATGCGTGTGCGGTTTCTGGGGGCAGGTCAAATCATGCCGCACTCATACTTCCGCCGGGTGCATGCAGCAAGTCTTCGATCCGCACCGGAAGATCCCGTACGCGGATCCCACTTGCGTGATAAACCGCATTCGTAATCGCAGCCGCAATACCGGCCAAGCCAATCTCGCCCACTCCCCGCGCCCCAAGCGCATTCAGTTCAAAATCGGGATAGTCGAGAAACGTCACATCAATATCCGGCGTGTCCGCGTTTACCGCAACCACGTAATCCGCCAGATTGTTGTTGACCGGCGCGCCTGATCGCTGGTCATACATGGTCTCCTCGAACATCGCCATGCCCACGCCCATCATCACTGCGCCTTCAATCTGGTTCCGGGCGGCACGCGGGTTTAGCATCCGGCCGGCATCGATCACTGTGACAACGCGGCTCACTCGCACTCGCGCGATCTCCGGCTGCCACGTGACTTCCGCAAACTGCGCCCCATACGAGTGAAAAGACAGCTTTGGCTTTGGGTCATCTAACGTTCCCCCAGATTTACCCGTGCCCGAAACTGAGTTCACCTTTGCAGCTCGCAATATCTGGCCCATCGGCACTGCGCTTGCCCCGTTGCCCTTCAGGCGAACTCCGCCCTCCACGAACTCCAACTCTTCCTGCTTCTTATCGCTGAATGGCGACCCTTGCGACTTAACCGCCGCCAGCAACATCGCCTTACAAGCCTGCCGCGCCGCTTCGAGCACAGCCGGAATCATCGACGCTGTCACCCAGGACCCGCCTGAAATCGGCCCCGACGGGAGCGACGAGTCTCCGAGCACCACCTCAACCTGATTCACCGGAATCCCCGTCTCATGGCTCACCACCTGGGCCATCACTGTATAGGTGCCGGTGCCGATGTCCTGCGTCCCGCAAGCCACGCGCGCCGAACCATCCTGTCGCAACTCTACTGTTGCAGCCGCCTCCGTGCGCGCCGCTATCCAGGAGCATGCGGCCACTCCCCAGCCCAGCGTGACGCCGTCGCGCTTCATCGACCCGATCTCAGGCGTCCGCCGCGACCAGCCAAACTTCTGCGCACCTACGGTCAAACACTCCTTCAGGTGGCGCGAAGAGAATGGAATCTTTAAACTCTCATCAATTTCCGGCTCATTCGTCAGCCGCAGCTGCACTGGATCCATCTTCAGTTCAACCGCCAGTTCGTCCATCGCGGACTCCAGCGCAAACAGTCCCGGTACCGCGCCCGGCCCACGCATAGCGGTCGGATTACCCACATTGCGGCGCACCAAACCGCTGGTCACCAGCAGATTCGGTGTGCTGTAGAGGAACGGCGTAATCTCGCCACAACCCTCGTCGTAGTTGTCCAGTATCGATGTGTGGTTTACATAGTCCTGTTGCACCGCTGTCAGCTTTCCATCAGCGCCGGCCGCCAGTTGCATCCGCTGCTCAATTGCAGGCCGGTGCCCCACGTTCTGGAACATCATCGGACGGCTCACCACCAGCTTCACCGGACGCTTCAGGTTACGCGAGCATGCCGCCGCCAGCACACCATGCGGCCAGGGCCACAGCTTGCCGCCGAAGCCGGATCCCAGAAATTTCGTGATCACCTGGACCTGCTCCACCGGCACACCCAGCATTGCCGCCATCACGTCGCGATGGTTCACTACCGCCTGCGATGTCTCGTACAGCGTGTACTTCTGCCCATCGAACACGGCAACCGAGGCGTGCAGCTCAATCGGATTGTGAGTCTCCACCGGGATCTTGTAGACCGCATCTACCTTCGCGTGCGCTGCCTTCAATGCGGCCGCCGTATCCCCGCGCTTGCTCTTCTCTTCCGGCTTCTCCGTCGTAAGCGGTGATCCGAATAGCTTGCCGCCCGTCGTCGCCTTCTGGCGCCCGTAACTGACTTTTACTTTGTCCGCGGCCGCATGCGCCTGCTCAATCGTTTGCGCCACGACCACCGCCACGTACTGCCCGTAGTAACGAATCGTGTCGTCCTCGAGCGGCGGCCTCTTCTCGTCAACCACCATCGAAAAACCACTCGCTGGCGGCACCCGGTACAGCTTCCCAATCGTCTCGCGAGTGTAAACCGCTACCACCCCGGTCATCTTTTCCGCCGCTGCCGTATCCAGCTTGCTGATTGTTCCGCTTGCCACCGTGGCGCACACCGGCCAGGCGTAGAGCAGGCCGGGAAAGTAATGATCTGAGGCATACATCGCCGATCCGCTCACCTTCAGTGGGCCGTCTATACGGGGTGTTGCTACTCCAAGCACTTTCGATTCGCGTATCTGTTCCAAAGTTGTTTCTCCTATGCCGGCTACTTGCTAGGCGCTGGCCTGTCCCATCGCCTGCACCAGGCAGCGCTTGGCCAGCTCCACCTTGAACCCGTTCTGGCTGTGCGTCCTTGCGCCATGCAGTGCAGCCTCCGCAGCTGCCCGGAAATTAACGGGCGTTGCTGCCTTTCCCACCAGCGCCTTCTCCGCTTCCACAGAACGCCAGGGCTTGGTCCCCACTCCGCCCATCGCTACCCGGACAAATTCAATCCGGCCCCCCGCATCTTGCTTCAGCACAATCGCTGCCGAAGCCAGCGCAAACTCGTAAGAAGCACGATCTCGCAGCTTCAGGTAAACGCTTTTCGCATCGGCCCGGAGAGCGGGTAGTGATACATGCGTAATCAGATCGCCCGGCTCCAGCACCGTTTCTCGCTCCGGCGTCGAACCCGGCAGCAGATAAAAGCTCGCAATCGGAACAGCTCGCTGCCCTTTCACGCCTTCAATGTGCACCACCGCCTCGAGTGCCGCTAGCGCTACATTCTGGTCCGATGGATTCGAAGCAATGCAATGCTCGCTCGTCCCCAGGATCGCCAGCATCCGGTTGTAGCCGCCAATCGCCGGACAGCCTGTGCCGGGCTCGCGCTTGTTGCACGCCGAAGCCGTATCGCGATAGTAAACACACCGTGTCTTCTGCAGCAGGTTGCCCGCCGTTGTCGCCATATTGCGTAGCTGCGCCGAAGCCCCGGCCAGCAGAGCCTGTGAGAGAACGGCGTACTGTGCCTTCACCGTCGCGTCGTTCGCCAAATCGGAATTGCGCACCAGCGCGCCAATCTTCAGCCCGCCATCCGGCGTCCTCTCGATTCGGTCTAACGGTAAGCCATTGATGTCCACCACCTGCCGGGGCCGTTCCACATTCAACTTCATGTAGTCGATCAGGTTCGTTCCGCCGGCAATGAAGCGGACCTCAGCCCCGTTTTGCGCCGTCTTCGACCGCGCTTGTGCCTGCACTGCATCCGCCACTCCGCGCGCCGTTACCAGTTGGAAAAGTTCCATGCGTCTCCTTTACGACATGCGCCGGCACGCTTGCACGGCAGCAACAATATTCGGATAAGCGCCACACCGGCAGATGTTTCCGCTCAGGGCTTCTTTGACATCCGTATCAGTCGTTCCCCAAGGCTCGCGCAACATCGCCACAGCCGACATGATTTGCCCCGATGTGCAATATCCGCACTGATATCCGTCATGTTCTACAAATGAGGCTTGCATCGGATGCAGATGGTCCGGCCCTCCCAAACCTTCAATCGTCGCAATCTCTGCATTCTGCTGCATCGCGGCAAAGGTGAGACAACTATTCACACGCCGCCCGTTGATATGCACAGTACAGGCGCCGCACTGTCCTTGGTCGCACCCCTTCTTGGTGCCCGTCAAATGCAAAGTCTCGCGCAACGTATCGAGCAGCGTCGCGCGCGGATCAATCTGTACCGTCTCAGTCTTGCCATTGACCTTCAAAGTGACTGGCACACAACCGGGAATTTGCTCCAACGAAGGTGCAGACTGCGAAGCCGCCTCAACCAGCGCCGCAGAACCCGAAGCAACTATCGGCGTCACCGCAACGGCAGCAGTCGCCATACCCGCAGTCTCCATATGCGACAAAAACGACCTGCGGCTCAAGCGCTTCAGCGCCGACTCCGGCTCTCGATTCTCTCCCTCGCCACTGGCCATAACGCTCACCTCCCTATCGACTATCTTCAAAACTAGTCTACGACCTTAAAGTCCGCTTTGCGGTTCTGCATCAGACGGACGGGCGGCCCATAGACGCGGAGTGCAGCTCTCTCTCTGCCGGATTGTTGAAGCCACTCCAAAGAACAGAAGAACACAGGAGCAAAGGGCGTCTGTCGAAAGTAATGCGGTGCTTGCCTGACAAGTCGTTAATTAGCCGCTAGCCGTGTACATAGGGGTCTGGAATCATAACACTAGTAGCCGGTTGACATACAAGCGATTCAAACATGAGTACGGCTTTCCTGGCCGCATCAGGCCTCTCCTCCTTTTGATCTCCTCGAGGCACCTGCCCACGCAATCTGGTTGACTTGGGAACCTCAGTGGCAACGGAAGAAAGAGCGCCAAGCTGATGCAGATCTGAAGGAGCAGAAGAAGCGAACGCTCTCTCCAGAACAGATGGGAAGCTGAAGCAAGTGCTACACAACAGAACACCTTCAGGCGCGTTCTTCCAAGACTTGCTTCACATTTCGCTTGCCGCGCAAAACCGCCATTCGCGTTTGCGCTTTTCTATATCTGAGAGTGATTCCTCTGCCGACATGAACTCGCCGCGCTCGAATTGTTCAAACGCGCGCTCAATTTTGGCTTCGATAGAATTTCTTTGATCCTGTAACCATTCATCTTCGGTATGCAGCATTTCCAAAGCGCGACCGATCACATCGTTTGGATCCTGGTAAGCTCCCGTTTGCATTGCTTCGGCAATCAACTATTCATGTTCCGGTCGAAGGGTAATGGTCATAGCTCCCCTCATTATGCCGCTGGTGCTCACCCCCAACACTACGGCAGCGGCTTCATCATCAAATTCTTGAACGTCACCACGCTGCCTTTGTTATGCTGCTGCAAAACCAAATACCCGTTCGTAAAGGTATTCTTCTCATCCACAAAGTCGACAACCTTCTTGTCGTTAACCTCAATGATGATGTGATTGCCTTGGGCAATGACGTGCTGGTTGAACCATGTGTCCGGCGGTACAAGCTGATCGTAAATTTTCACAAAACCATAAAGACTTCCAGTCTTCACAGGATCTTTGTGCGTACTATTCACCTGCGCTTCATAGCCCTTCGGAAATCCTGGTCCGAAAGCGGCTCGGAAAAGCATTCCTGAATTTCCGCCATCGCTTATCTTTACGTCAGCTTTGAATTCACAGTCCTTGCACTCGCGATCCATCCAAAAAAGATGGCTTCTTTCCCCATCGCCGACAATCGTTCCATCTTTCGCACTCCAGGACTCGGGATTTTCATTCGCTTTCCAACCATTCAGCGTCTTCCCATCAAACATGTTGATCCACCCGTTCTCTTGAGCGGAGAGAATCGAAACCGACAAGAAACCCAAGCCGAGAACAGCAAATGCTTTGAAGACTTTCATCGGCACAATCGTATCGCGTTCAAAGTTCGGCTGCTGGTATCGTCAGATGATCATGAGGATTGTCCTTGCCACCCTCCTTGTAATAGTCGCGATTGCGTTTCGCCCAGAGCTTCTCTCGGGCGCCAGCGGCGTAGCGGCAGACCCGCCTGTCTGGGCCTACGGTACAGATCCAAATGCAGTCGTTCATGGCCCCCAGGCGCCGGCCGATAAGAGCCTAAAGCATCTACCCGGTAGCACTAACGAGTTCACCGAGCCCCAAATTCAGGATCACTTTGGTCCGGCAGACTGGTATGCAACCGATCATCCTGTTATGCCGAACGTAGTCGCGCACGGCCGTAAGCCGGCGGTTTGGGCCTGCGCCTTGTGCCACTATCCGAACGGCAAAGGAAAGCCCGAGAATGCAGGTGTTGCCGGCTTTCCTGTTTCCTATTTCGTGGAACAGATGCACGAATTCAGGGATGGACAGCGGCGGTCTGCTGACTCCAGAAAAACCAATACGGCACTCATGAGCGCATTTGCCAAAACGATGACCGACCAGGAGATTCAGGAGGCGGCCGAATACTTTGGAGCGATGAAGTGGACCCCCTGGATCAAAGTCTCCGAGACCGGAATGGTGCCAAAAACGCGCACCTCGGTAGGCATGTACATGCCCATCCCGGCCGGTGGAACAGAACCTCTGGGCCAACGAATCATCGAGGTTCCAGTCGACCCTGAGGGCACCGAAGCGCTCCGCAATCCCCGTTCGGGGTTCCTTGCGTATGTCCCGATCGGAAGCATTCAAAAAGGCAAAGACTTGGTGACCGGCGGAGGCGGCAAAACCAACGCCTGTGGCGTGTGCCATGGAACCGATTTGAAGGGGCTCGGGCCAGTCCCCGGAATCGCGGGACGTTCCCCTAGTTACCTGGTAAGGCAACTCTACGATATGCAGCAAAATACCCGAAACGGCGCCTGGACCGAGTTGATGAAATCGGTAGTCAAGAACCTGAGTCAGGAAGACATGTTGAACATTGCCGCGTACACGTCTTCCCTCCAGCCCTAGTTATACGACTCCGCTCTCTGCTGATGCAGCCGAACTATTGAACAGCCCGCGGACTTCAACCCATCAATCAAGCCCGCATCGGCCACTTGACCTGTCCTCCGCTTTTAATCGACAGATTGCCAATATGCCCGGCGCGTGCTGCGGCTATACCCGCTTCTACAGGCGCGTTCGGCTCTTTGCGGCTCTTCACACAATCGAAGAAGTTCCCCATGTGATCGATCGTGCCGTCTTGGTAGCCGTGCTCCGTCATCACCGGATTGCCTTTGGGCACACCTTCGCGGTACAACTCAAAGCCGGCGCGAGTCAATTTAATCGTCCCCTCCGTTCCGCGGAATTCGAGCCCGCCGTCGTCGATCGACGAAACCATAGTGCCTTCATAACCGACATTAAAGCCCGCGTAACGGAAACCCGCCTGAATGGTATCGGGGCACTGCCACTTTTCAAAGAAATATTTGTCACTGACGACCTGGGCCAGATTCGGCTGCTCCGTTTTCATCGCCCACTGCACCACATCGATCCAATGCGTGAACAGATCCGTCATTGCGCCCCCGCCAAAGTTCCAAAACCAGCGCCAGCGCCGGAATTTCTCCTCACTGAACGGCTGATCGGGCGCTGATCCCAGCCACCGCTTCCAGTCGAGTAGCTGCGTATCAATAGGATCCGTCGGCCAATCTCTTTGATAGTTCTGATACCAGTAGGTACGTACCTGGGTCACCCGGCCAATACTGCCGCCCTGAATCAGATCCACCGCGTTGCGAAAGTGTGGCCAGCTACGCTGCTGCATGCCGCATTGCAGGATGCGCTTGTTTGACGAACGCACGGCTTGCACCAGCAACTCACCTTCCTCAATGGTGTGGGTGACTGGCTTCTCCAGATACACGTCCTTCCCTGCCGCCAACGCGTCGCAAGCCATCTTCACGTGCCAGTGGTCGGGTGCGGCAATGATCACCACATCGAGCTCTTTCTTGTCCAGCACTTCCCGGTAATCCACATGAGTGGTCGCTATGTTATTCGGGCGCTGTTTAATCTGGTCAAGATTTGGCGAGTATACGTCGCAAGCGGCCGCCAACTGATACGGAGCCGATTTGTCCGCTGAATGCAGCAAGGTCTTCATCCGGCCACCAGTGCCGATCACCCCCACCCGGAGAGTCTCATTCGCCCCCATAACCTGCGAGGCAGCCAGCGCCGTCATTCCACTTGCCATCAGAAAGCTGCGGCGGTTTGTTTTCGTTTGCATTTCTCTCCTTGTTCTCTGTGGCGTTCCCAGCGTCCACGTTACAGCTTCTAATCGAAGACGCTCATTCTATCTCGCTCAGCTCGGCGGCAAAGAGATGATCCGAACGCTCGAGGCACAGGTTGGGTCTTTCAACCCGTAAGTAATATAATCACTTCGCTTCCTGTATAAGGCTCCTATGACACCAAATGGTTTCGGTCGCACCTGTCTCTGTTCGGTTCTCTTAACCACACTGCTACTCACCTCCAGCGTTGCCGCAGCTGAGGAAGCCAACAGCTCCTCTCAGCACCGGGGCAAAATCGTCGGCGCCTATTTCGAAGAATGGAGTATCTACGGGGCCAACTACAACGTTGCCGATATTCAAAATAGCGGGGCTGCCGATGTCTTGACGCACGTACTGTACGCGTTCGCCAATGTCAGCTCCACCGGTCAATGCGCCATTGCGGATAGTTGGGCCGATTATCAGACCCCCTACCTTCCCCCTGTTAACGGTCAGCCTTACGCCGGTCCTCTGTATGGGAATTTCGCCGCGCTCCTCCAGCTCAAACAGCTTCACCCCAACCTGAAGGTCCTCATCTCCATCGGTGGAGCATCGGCCGCCAACACGACCAACTTCTCGACTGCAGCCGCCACAGAGTCCGGCCGCAGCCTGCTCGCCTCTTCTTGTGTCGACATGTTTATCAAAGGCAATGTAGCCGCAGGCGTGTCAACAGCCGATCTTTTCGATGGCATCGATCTTGATTGGGAGTTTCCCGCGGCCGCCGATAAAGCAAACTTCACATTGTTGGCCACCGAATTTCGCACTCAGCTCGCCACTTTAGGCGCGAATAACAATAAAGCCTATTTGTTAACTATCGCTGCGCCGGCGGGTTCACAGAATTACTCGAACATCCAATTGGCTCCCGTTGCCGCGCAACTCGATTTCCTCAACGTGGAGACCTACGACTATCACGGAACTTGGGAAACCACGACGAATCACGCCGCACCGCTGTTTGAATCGCCATTCGATCCTGCGCGTGGCCAGGGCTTCTACGTTGATGGCACGATTGACGCGTATCTCGATGCTGGCGTACCCGCCGGCAAACTGGTGCTCGGCATACCTGCTTACGGTCGCGGTTGGACAGGTGTTCCCAATCGTAATCACGGCCTCTATCAACCGTCCTCTGCAGCCGCTCCGTCCCCTTCCGGCGACGCGCTCGCTACCAACGGAGTCGCTACATATCAAACTCTCGAGAGTTTCACTCTCGACGGCTTCGCCCTTCACCATGATCTCTTCTCGTTTGCCGATTGGCTCTACAATCCCGCCACGGAAACCTTCTGGACGTATGACGATCCCGCTTCCGTAACGGCCAAAATGGCGTATGCCAACTTTCGCGCGGGCGGCCTTGGAGGTGCGTTCGAGTGGGCCATCAAAGACGACGACGCCAACGCCACCCTCCTGAAAACCATGTCGCAGGGTCTGTCTTGGAAGTATTAAGCTGATTCCAGAATCACGTTGGCGTACTGCATCGTATCGCCCGTCCGAAATAGCTCTAGCAATGAACGTTGCGCTACTTGCGCACTGGCAGCCTTAAACTTTTCGGCGATAAATACCCGCCCAACAACAAAATGCCGAACCCTGCTGAGAAGCGGATTGATCCCCGGATTCAAGATGCCGCTCCTAAGCATGGTCGATGATTTCAGCCGTTGACTGTACAAAATCACCTCTGCTGCAAAGACGAACTTTCAGGTACAATCATTCGTGCGCATCCGGGAAGAGCAAATCACGGCGCTTCTTGACGCCGCACGGCAGCGCTTAGCCGATCGCATCCAGCGTGAATTGCTCCAGGAGCACGCCGAAACGATGGAGAAGCTTTCCCCTGAATCCATCACTGAACGGATCGGGACCAGCATGCTGCTTGCAGATACCTTCGGTCTGCATGAGGATCGCGACGTCACCGCCTTCGTTACGCTCACCTTTGTCATCTCGTCCCGCTTCTATGAATTCCCGCTCTTCCGCGACATCTTGCAAGATCCCTTGCTGCCTCCTCGATCCAAGCTTTCAACGCTATTTGCCGCAGCTCAAGGTTCCGACTGGGAGCAAGCTGCTGCGCTCGCCTGACAACCATGTGTCAACCCAAGAAAACGAAAGCTGCAGCCTCCGCGAAAAAGGTTGACGAGAAAAGAACAAGCTCTTCGCCAGGCTCTTCTCAAAAGGCTGTGGCTTCCTGCTCATCACCTTGCATTCAAGTCACCAGAAAGGCGATCGAAGAGCTGAATGAGAATCGTAAAGTGGCCAAGGAGAATAAAGCCCGTAATCAAGCGTATTCCTCCCCGGGAATGGCGCTCCCTAACCATCCCGAGGCGGCCGCCCATGTCGTCCAGCTGATTCTCGAAGCCCGCCAGAAGTTAATTGGTTGCGACTACTCGAAAACCAAGTACATCGAGGGCAAGTTACCTCCTGATCCCACTCGCGCTCCCATCTACATCATTTCCGGCAATCGCTCGCGGTGGTTGCTGGAGAACCTGAAAACGCGAACTTTCTGGGGTCCTCTTCGCGAAACCCGCGAAATCATCCTGGTCTGCGGCGCAGGTGAAGAGAAGGCCTATGCGGAAGTACAGAACGTGTTCGGAGTGTCTCTCCTTCTTTGCTCCGGAGGCTTCGGCATCGGCTGGAATCGGCACTGCGCCATTCGACATGCGCGCGATCGAAACACAGTCAAAATCTGGATGCTCGATGATGATGTGGTCCGCATCAAGATCGGCTCTGAGGTCAAGGTCGAGGATCTCGATGACACCCTCTTAAAGCAGCCGTTTGTCTCCCTTTACCCTGGAATTGCCCAGCAAGCTCTCGGCTTTAATCTGCAACTCCTTCACGAGGCGGGTCTGGGAAACGTGAACTTCTGCCCTGTCCTCGCCTACTCCAAAGAAGACCTCTCTTTGGCCGCTGTGTTGCAGCAGGCCGATATTTGGAGTTTCCTCGATGTGGAAGTAAACGTTGAGAAAACACCAAAAGAAAAAATCCAGGTAGACGAGCAAGGCACACGCAAGGACCGCTCACAGCCCATGGCCGACATCGCCGCTCTTCCCGTCTGGTGCGACGAGAACAACAAACCATACGCCCTCGATAAAGAGCTCAGCTCCTACGAGGTCATGAAGCTACAAGAACAGGCTGTTTACGATTTCCTCAGCAACCCAGAAACCCCAGAGGCCTTTAAGCTACTCGAACCATACTTCAACGATGCTTGTTCAAAAGGATCACTCCCCACTCCCCACTAATCACTCTCCACTCCCCACTAATCAC
>CAXTMN010000085.1:0-21131 GCA_964245395.1 uncultured Bryobacteraceae bacterium | reverse complement strand
CTCTATCCCAGAGCGAACGTCGGCAGCGATCCCCTGAACTCGACTACCTTTGTTTCAGCGCCGACCGGTCAGCAGACTGAGCCCTACGGCGTAGCCAAACTCGACCACCACTTCAGTGAAAAAGATACGCTCTCCGGCCATTACGTCCTCTCCTTCGGCAACGCTATTAATCCCTTCGATCCTCTCGCGCCTTTTACGAATCTGCCCGGTTACGGCACCACCGTTCTGACCCACGGCCAGAATGGCGGCGCAAGTTGGACACACATCTTCAACCCGCGCATCGTTAACGAATTCCGGCTCGGTGCGAACAAGGAGCTCGGCTACTTCTACCAAACCGATGCCAAGAACTACAGCAAGCAACTCGGGTTCCCGACGGTGTTAACCGCTGCCGATGATCTCGGTTATCCCAACGTCAGCGTAGCGGGCTTCGACGGTATTGGGCAGCCCACCAATGTTCCCCAGAACCATCCCACGTATACGGCCCATCTGGCTGATAACCTCGCTTGGAATCCCCAGTTCGACGGCGGTCGTCATCAGTTTAAATTCGGTTTCGAAGCTCGCTATTACGTCTACTTCATCCAGTTCGATGTGCTCGCTCGTGGTCTTTGGTCGTTTAATGGTGGGCCCGCGAACAATCCCTTGAATCCCACGCAGAACTCACTCATTCAGCTGCTCCAGGGAACACCTGATGTCGCACAGACCACCAGCGCCGGCGCCAATGTCGAGATGGTTGCGCCCTCTTACGACGGCTACATCCAGGACGACTACCGCGTCAGTTCTCATCTCACCCTGAACATGGGTTTGCGCTATTCGGTCAATGTCGCTCCGGTAGAAGTCAGCAACAAAATCAGTAGCCCGGACCTCAGCCCCGCGTCCGCCAACTGCACTCCCATACCAAACTGCGAGTTCATTCCAGCCGGCACACGAGGTCTTCCGCGAGCCACCTACGATACCGATTACAAGAACTTCGCACCTCGCTTTGGGTTCGCTTGGCGTCCAACCAATAGCGACCGCTTGGTAGTCCGCTCGGCGTACGGCATCTTCACCGATTTGGTAATCTTGAATGCCAACCTGGACGCCGCCTTTAATCCTCCATTTACAACCCAGACGCAGATCCTGAACCCCACTGGCGCGCTGACCATCCAAAACATCCTCAGTCAACCGGCGGCCCTCTCCCTTCCCACCGCCACCTACCTGGCTCGCAACCTCAAAGATGCTTACATGCAGCAATGGAACTTCGATGTGCAATACCAGCCGGCAAAAGAGTTCCTGCTCGATGTTGGCTATGTTGGAACCCGCGGCAATCACCTGATCAACCTGCGCAATATCAATCAACCCTTGCCAGGCCAGCCGCTGCCGTATCCGCAGTTCGCGCCCTCTGTTTACATCACCGACAATAGCGGCGACAGCTACTACCATGCGCTCCAGGTAAGGGCAGAGAAGCGCTCTACCGTGGGCGGTACTTTTCTGGCTTCCTATACGTTCTCTCGCAGTATCGACACTGGCTCGTCTCTGTTTGGCTCTGGAGCGGGCGGCGGCTACGGCCCGCAATATGGCGGCGACGTGCGAGCCGAACGAGGACTGAGTGACTTCAACGCGAACCATCGCTTCGTTCTCAGTTACGTTTATGAACTGCCAGTCGGAACCGGGCACTCCCTGCTGTCCCAAGGCATTCCCGGAAAGCTGCTGAGCCATTGGCAAGTGAGCGGCATATTTACCTGGCAAACCGGCCAGCCCTTCACGGTTAGTCGCGGTGTCCCGCAGAGCGGCACCGTTCCCACCGGCGGCTCCGATCGTCCCGATATTGTCTCTAACCCGTTTCAAGCGGGACCCGTCGCGGCGAACCCTTCTTGCCTCGCTCCCGCACAGATCCACACCCCGCAAAACTGGTTTAATCCCTGTGCGTTTGTTGCCGCGCCCGGTCGCTTCGGAGATCTTGGCCGCGATACTCTGATCGGTCCCGGGTTCACCAACCTCGACTTCTCTCTGCTGAAGGACATCGCCTTCGCCGAACGCCAGCGTCTCCAGTTCCGCGCGGAACTCTTCAATATTTTTAATCACCCGCACTTTGATCTGCCGAATGGAAACTTTGACTCTTCCGCTTTCGGACAGCTGCAGACTTCCAATGCCTACGGAAGCCGGCCGCCTCGCCAAATCCAGTTCGGACTAAAATACATCTTCTAGAAGGAACTGTTTTGATCAACAAGCTTTCACTCACATCCAGCAGCATCGTGCGTCTATCGTTGCTGCTTGCCTGTGCTCTAAGCGCTGCGCCAGCAACCGTCACCGCCGTTCGACTCGGCAAGCTCTGGGATGGCAAAAAAGTCATCGACCGTCCACTGGTCGTCATTGAAGATGGCCGGGTCCGCTCTGTTACCGCTGGCAACCCCGCTCCTCCCAGCGGTGCGGAGGTCATCGATTGGTCCCGCTACTACGGGCTGCCCGGCCTCATTGATGTCCATACCCACATGACCTATTACTGGGACCGCAAGCCTGGCACACGTCCCTTTGGCGAGTCGCGCATGCCCGCCGTCACTGTCTATCTCGCTGGAGAAAACGCGCGCCGGACACTGGAAACGGGAGTTACCACTGTGCGAGACCTCGGCTCACAAGACTACATGGACATCGCCATGCGTGAATTGATCAATCGTGGCGCCATGGTCGGCCCTCGTATGTATGTTTGTGGTTACGGACTCTCTACGCCCTGGCCATCGCTACCCGGCCAGGTCGAACGATCTTCACCCGGTGATGCCGCTTCACCGGAAGATGTCATGCGCGCCGTTCGCCGCCAGATTGCCGCAGGCGCCGACGTCATCAAAATGTATGGATCCGAAGGTGGCTTCGACAATGTCGGTACACAACAGACCTTTACTTATGAAGAGATGAAGGCCGCCGTTGAGGTGTCCCACACCATGGGCAAGAAAATAGCCATTCATTCCTATGGCCCCGAAGGTGGCCGGGATGCGGTTCGCGCAGGCGCTGATTCACTCGAACACGCGGTGGATCTCGATGACGCCACTCTCGCTCAAATGGTGAAGCAGGGCACCTACTACGTGCCCACCATCGATCACAACCGCTACTACATCGATGCCGCCAGTGAGTACCAGTTCGCACCCGGCTACGAGCCTCACCTGCGCTCCTACATCCAGCGGAACTTCGAAACCGCTAAGCGCGCCCTGAAGGCCGGAGTGAAGTTCGGTATGGGCTCCGATGCGGTCTTCACCATGTTCGGTCAAAATACTCGCGAGCTCGGCTGGTATGTGAAAGCAGGTATGTCCCCTGAACAAGCCTTGCGAACAGCTACCGTCAACGGCGCCGAACTACTCGGTAAATCGAGCGAACTGGGAGAAGTCGCTCCCGGCTATTTCGCTGACCTGGTCGCCGTCGAAGGTGATCCGCTCGCCGACATTCAAGTCGCCATCGAGAAGGTTCGAGCGGTCATGAAAGATGGCAAGATCGTCGTCGGCGCCCCCGCCGCTGCGTCTCTCTCGACTAGGTAGCGTTGTAAAATCGCTAAAGAGTCCGTCGATCCGCAGTCGTCTCTGCGATCTCTTAAAGCCGGCATAGCTCAGTTGGTAGAGCATCTGATTTGTAATCAGAGGGTCGGGGGTTCAATTCCCTCTGCCGGCTCCAGTTGTTCACTCGGCCCTCGAAACTGCCCAGAACTGAATCCCACTTACAGCTTCAACTTCTTCTCGTACAAATCAGGAAGATCGTTCTCGATCAACACCACGTCTGCCGGCTTCACGTATCTGGTCATCCAGTCTTGTGCCGCTGCAAAATCCGGGCACGGAACAACCAGCGCATCTGGTCGGGCTTTCGCGTAGGATTCAGTCAGCGATTTAATTCGTTCAGGCAAAACCGGAACAAGTACGTCCACATGCTCGGCCGCTAGTTGACCGATTTTTTGGTGCTCCGCTTCATGCGCCGGGCCCAACTCAACCATCCCAGGTGTGATCAGAATACGGCGTCCGCCGTCCACTCGTAGATCACTCAACAGCCGAAGACCGGATGCGAACCCCACCGGATTCGAATTGTAAGCATCGTCGATCAGTCGCGCACCCGAAGGCCCATCTTTCACCTCCAGCAGATGTTTAATCTGCGGCGTAGCGGCCAAAGCAACAATGGCGTCTTCGGGTGACACTCCCAGTGCGCAAGCTGCCGCGAAGGCAATGGCCATGTTCGAGATGTGATGCTCCCCGAAAATTGGCGCTCGCAAATCGTAAGTCAAATTTCGCCAAACGACTTGAGCTGAAATGCCACTCGCGGTCTGCGTAGTCGCAACGAGTCGTAACTCGCAATCGAAGGACTTCCCTGCGACTATCACGCTGTTCCGATACCGCTCGCGAAAGCTGCGCGCGTACTCGAACTCGAGCACCTGTTCTGCAATGATCACGGTGCCGCCCCGTGCTACCGCTGCTTCCGCCAACTCGAACTTTGTCCTGGCGACTGTCTCGAGAGACTTGAACCGCTCGTAGTGCGCCATTCCAATAGCCGTGATCACCGCCATGTCAGGAGGCGCTAAGCGGCACAGGCGTTCAATCGAACCCGGCCCGTAAGCTCCCATCTCGCAAACAAAAAAACGGTGATGCGCCCCTAACTGCTCCCGCACGACCCTCGAGATACCCATCGGCGTGTTTACGCTGCCAGGTGTGATCAGGGTCGCTGCCTGCATCTCCAGCACCTGTCCCAACAGATGCTTCGTCGATGTTTTTCCGAACGAACCCGTGATGCCCACCACCGTCGGCTTCAAAGACTCCAGCTTCCCATGCGCCTCGTTCCAGAACCGCTGCTGAACTGCGCGCTCATACGGCGTCAGCAGCAGGTTGCCCCCAGCAAGAGCAAACGGAATCAGCTGAACAACGATAATCCACAGGAGGGCAGGGAAGCCCAGTGCCGCGGCCGCAATCGCGACGGCCGCGATCAAACCCGCTGCCGTCCAGAGAATCCGCCTCGCGCGAGCAGTCACCACCAACGGCTTCTTTGATGATTTCCGGGGATCTTTCTCCAACAGCGTAAACGCTAGTAATACCGCGCCAACCGCCGCGGTCGCCACACTCAAGCGAAGCACGCGGAAGGACTCCAGAATTCCGATGATCAGTATCAGCAGCGACACCCGCCTGTCATAAGAGTGGCTCAAAGCCATCCAGCGCAGAAAGCGTACCGGCTGGTATTCTTCTTGCTGATAAATGTGCAGGTACGTAAGCAGTCTGCGCCACGCGAATGGCAGAAACCCCGCTAACGGTATCCATCTCATCGCCCGAGAGACTCCATAAACTTGCGAACACGCAAGATCACTTGATGACGCCCCTCGGTCAAAATGCTCAGGTGATCGAACCCGTGTAGAATCGCCAACTCCGACCGCGGCATCAGGGCCTTGAACCGCTCTCCAAACTCAGGCGGCGTCTCGGTGTCGTTGCTCCCATACAGCAGCAGCGTAGGGCAACGAACCGCCTTAGCGACCTCCGTCAGATCCTCACCAATCACGCGCACCATGATCGGACGAAGCGCTCCGGCATTCCGATAATCCTGGCTTCCAAAGTATTGCCTCAACCGGTCCCTCTGCGGCCCTTCACGGGTGAAGCGCTTTGCTGTCTGAAACGCAAGCTTCCGGCCTTCGAACCGAACCGCCTCCAGCAAACTTCGCTGTCGCTTCAATCCTGCCGCTGCAATCAGCACCATGCCCGTCAGCAACTCCGGATAGCGCGCCCCTAACTGCAATCCCACTCGCCCGCCGAAACTATGACCCACCCAGATCACCGGTTGCGTCGCCGACGCCTTTATCCACTCGGCGACACAATCGGCGTAGTCGGCCGTGCCCCAGTCCTCGGGCGGGTTGGGCGACAGGCCGAACCCCGGAAAATCAATCAGGCTCGACGGGGCAAATGGCTTCAGAGTCTCTGCCATGCCCGTAAAGACCGCCCCCGTCTGGCCCCATCCGTGACCCCAAACCAGTCGATTCAAACCAGCACGGGCATCACCGATTTCCGTGATCGCTAGCTTCGCTCCGGCCACCTCTATCAGTTCTGAACTCATCTCCATCGCTTTGCTAAATTGGGGAGTTTGACACGCCTCATCTCGCTTCCGGCCTGCCACCGTTGCACCCTTTGGACGCTCCCTTCATGAAAACGCGAGTGGCCGTTTTCTTCGGAGGACGCTCTCCCGAACACGACGTTAGCATTGTTACCGGACTGCAGGCGCTCGAAGCTCTCGACCAGGACCGCTTCGCTGGTTTTCCCGTTTATGTCGCCACCGATGGCAAGTGGTTCACCGGCGACGCTCTCCGCCAGCGTACGAACTATCTCCCCGGCGAAACAGCGCTCAGAACTCTCGAGAGCGTCACGCTCGGTGTGTGGCCCAACATCGACGGCCACGGCCGCCTGCTGCCACTCAAACCCGCCGGTATGTTTTCCAAACCAAAGCCGGTCGAATTCGATGCCGCTCTGCTGGCCTTCCACGGTCTCTTTGGCGAAGACGGCCGCATGCAGGGTCTCTTTGAAATCGCCAACGTCCCCTACACTGGCATGCGCACCTTGGCTTCTTCGGTGTTCATGGATAAGGCCGCCACCAAGAGCATTCTTGCGGGAACAGGCATCTCGCTCCTGCCCCACGCGGTCATCTCTAAGCCCGTCAGTGGGCTCATGCCCGACGCGAAGGAGGTGCAGAACCAGCTGGGCGCTCTCCAGTTCCCCCTCATCGTCAAGCCTCTCCACCTTGGGTCAAGCATCGGTGTTGCTCGCGCCACCTCACTCGACGAAGTTCGTGGTGCACTCTCCACAATCTTTCGTCTCGATACCCACGCCATCATCGAACCGTTCGTCCCGAATTTGGTCGAATACAACGTAGCCGTCCGCAACGGCTCAGGCGGCATCGAGACCTCTGCTGTCGAACGCCCCAAATCCGAACGCGAGCTTCTCGACTTCAAAGCCAAGTATCTGTCCGGTGGTGTCGGCTCAAAAGGCTCCAAGCAGCCGGGTGCAATCAGCCAGGGCATGCTCTCGCTTACCCGCGAAATCAATCCACAGATCGACCCGGCCATTGCTGCACACATTCATAGCTGGTCACGCACCTGTTTTGCTACCGCTTATGGGACCGGCGCTCCCCGTATCGACTTCCTCTGTAACCGGGAAACCGGCGAGCTGTGGCTGAACGAAGTCAACCCCTGCCCGGGTTCTTTCGGCTACTTTCTCTGGGAAGCTGCCGCGCATCCGCTGCTCTTCGCCGAACTACTCTCTGCTCTGATCGACGAAGCCTTTGCCGCATCTAGATCCATTCAGCTTCCGCCCGATCCGACCCATGCCGACGCACGTCTCTTCTCCCGGCCTTAGAGGAATTACGCCGTCTTTTCGAGCGCGGTTCCGCCGTATACAGGCCACAACCAGCTCCGGTAGGCCGCTAACCGCCCACGCGTAGCGTCCGCATACAACGTTCGCAAAGCTTCCGTGACCCGCCCGATCTCACCGCTTCCTACAAGCCGATGGTCCACCTGCGTCACCGGAACGACCTCCACTGCAGTCCCAGCAAAAAACACTTCCGTGCACGTGTACAGCTCACTCCGGTCAATCGAGCGCTCCACCACCTCGATGTTCATCTCCTTGCGGGCAAGTTCCATCACCGAAGCGCGCGTGATTCCCTCCAAGATGTTATCCGTCACCGGAGGCGTCACCAGTTTTCCCCCGCGCACCATAAAAATATTGCAAGCCGCGCCTTCAGCCACGTGCCCATCCTGTGTCAGAAAGATCGCTTCGTCATGCCCGTTATGCCGCGCCTCGTCTCCAGCAAGCACGCTATTTACATAGGCCCCGCAAATCTTGGCTCGGCCCGGAATCATCGTGTCGTCAATCCGTCTCCACGAGACAACGCCGGCCTTCAGCCCTTTACTCTTCTCAAAATACTGCCCAAACGGCAGCGCAATGATGGCATACGCATCGTTGTCGTCCGGGGCAACTCCGATCCTGGCTGACGCTTTATACGCTAAAGGCCTTACGTACACGTCCGATTCGAATCCGTTTCGTCTGCACAGTTCGGCCGTAATCTCACTCAGCTCGGCCGGCGAGGCCGGAACCTTGATCCTCAATATCCCGCAGTTCTGCTTCCACCGCTCATAATGCTCCAGTGCCCGCATCAGGAAAATGTCCGCTGCACGCTCGTCGTAATAGCCGCGAATGCCCTCAAATACCCCCGTGCCGTAGTTCAAAGCATGGGTCAGAATATTTACATTCGCTTCAGCCAGCCTGACAAACCGGCTTTGAAACCAGACAATTGTGTTGGGATTTGGAGTTTCGGATTTCATAGATTCTGCTTCTACTCTGATCTTATCCCAAATAGCACCACCCGTGTGTGGTGCTTTCTAGCCTGACGGATTCAGATTTGCTGTGATGTTCCCCGGAAGAGCATAAACCTCCAGTTGCCGCGTCTGCCAGTCGAGCAGACCGTACAGCGCAGCGATAACGCCGATGCAGAGCAGCGCTGTCATCCAGGGATTCGCAGGCATCTGAGAGGCTAACCGGATTAACATGCTGTCTTCGATGGAGCCTCTGGATGGCCCAGTAAAGCTCCTGATCAACATGGGCACAAACCATCCGGCGTTGAGGAATACCGCTACCAGCACCGTTAACGGCCGCAGCGTGGTTCGCATCCCGGAGCGCCGCCGCTGCGTAAGCTTTTGCAAAAAGAAAACTCCCATCAGCATGCCTCCAGTAATTAGGAAAGCGGCGGTCATCCTCACCACGGGACTATTTGTCAGCCGGTAGGCTTCGTGAAAATAGCCGCCCAATGTGACGATCAATACCGGAACCAGACGTATTAGCAGCAGCTTGCGGCGCGAAATTGGCAGGCTCGACAGGAACGGCGTACTTACGCTGAACTGGACCAGGATGAGTACACTCAGCATCGTAGAAATCGCCCAGTCCCCGGACTTGAGCTGCGGCAGGCATACCAGCAGCAGCAACCATGCTGTCCAGGGCGCAAACGAACGCAATCCCGCCATCCATGGAATCCACTCTGCCCAATTCCAGCCTGACGATTTCGACTCGCGCTTCGGAGCGATCTCAAACGCGGCCGGCAGCCGGCGGAAAATCCTCGCGAGGAGAATCGCAGTCGCCCCTGCAGAGCTCCCCAGAACCAGACTGTTGGAGCCTCGATTCATCAGCAGCGCAATCGCGCCTGATGCAGCCGCACCCATCAGCCAAACAAAGCTGGTGGGAACTGCGATACGGCTGATCGCAATCGACTGAATGGCCGCAATTCCGAGTGTGAGAATCAGCCCCATTCGAACCAGCATCATCATCAGGGCCTCCGTGGCATCCCCGCTCACCAGCAGTGCACCCGAGAAGATGAGCAGCGATGCCCAGATAATTGTGGTCGTAACCAGGAAATTTGCCGTAAATAGCGTTCGTCCGGCAATGGGAAGGCCCAGATCGAAGATCGTCGCACGTTGTCGGGCACGAAGCAAAACCAGCAGGGCGGGTACCGGCAAACAGACGAGATAAAAACGAACGGGAGCGTCAGTGCCCGAAATCCGATTAATCAAATAGCGCAGCCCAAAGTACGGGAGCACGATGGTAATTACCAGAAAGATCAGCAGGTTCGGCCGGAAACTCAGCCGCATCAGCCGCAGGATCATTGCGGCCTCCTCGGTCGCTGGCTGCCCACCATCTCGATAAATAGCTCTTCCAGCGGCAACCGCATACAGCCAATCCCGTTTGTGCCGAGAGATTCACTGATCCGGTCAGTCACCAGTTCCGGAGAGCCTTCGAACACCGCGTGCCAGTCATCGAATACTAGTCGGGTGTGCAAGCATCCCGGTATCCTGTCGATCGCCTCAACATCCGGTACAGCGCTCGCCGGAACAATCGCCAGACACATGTCTTCCCTGATCCTGTCCAACTCCGAGTCAAGACGCACCCGTCCCTCCGTCAGCAAAATCACCCGGCCTCCGATCCTCTCGATGTCGCCCATGTGATGTGACGAGAAAAGAATCGTTGTGCCCTCGCGATTCAACAGCTGGATCGAAGCTTCCAGAAAATCGCGCCGAGCCGCCGGATCAAGCCCTCCGCCCGGCTCATCCAAAATCAGTAGCTCGGGGCGATGACAAATGGCGCAAATGAGCGCTGCCTGCCGTGCCTGCCCCTTGCTCATATGCACAATCTTCCTGTTCAAAGGCAAGTCGAACTGCTCGAGCAGTTGGCGTTCCAACCCCCCGTCCCATTGGGGAAACAGATAGCGATGGAAGGTAAGAAGCTCTTTCACCGTCGATGCTGCGGGAAGAATCTGCTCCTCTGCTACGTAACCAATGCGCCGTTTCACCTCCACAGGTCGCTCCGTCGGGCTCAGCCCAAAAACGTGAACGACTCCTGCGTGTGGAAATAGCATGCCCATCGCGAGTCGAATCAACGTTGTCTTTCCCGCCCCATTCGGTCCCAATAGTCCAATCACTTCTCCTGCTCCCACGGAGAAACTCAGCTCGTTTAGCACGGGAATGCCTCGTTTGTACTCTCTTCTTACATTCTTGAATTCCAGAATCTGACTCATCGTTCCTTCTTCCCGGCGCTGCCCCTCGGCTGATCCGTCCCACTTGTCAGTTCAGCGTCCATCCTTCGCAGCAACTCGATGGCATCAGCCAATTTGAGACCCGCCAAATAAGCTTGCGCTAGCAGCCTCCGCGCCTGTAGCCGCAATTGCTCCCTCTGCTCGGCAGCGTTGACTTTCGGCAGCCGCTCCGCCACAAACGTGCCTCGACCCCGCTGAGTCTCCAGGTAGCCCAGGTTCTCCAGCTCGTCATACGCTTTCTTCACTGTCAGCGGAGCAATCACCAGCTGCTCTGCCAGTTCACGATGCGAAAGCAGCTTCTCGCCTGCCTGCAGCCGTCCCGCAGCGATCCCTTCCGAGAACTGCCGCATTATTTGGCGCTAAATCGGAAGTTAATAAGAAGAGGAAACAATCAGTATAATCAGTGGTCTATAAATACGTGCTATACAAATACATATCACCAGCGCACCCTAGGCGCAAGCAATTTATTGCGTGTATGCTGGACCACTTCTCGCTTAATGCCTTGCTGACTCGCCAGGAAAATTACTCTCGCGTGTCTTCACGAGCGGCATTTCCTCCACCGCGCCACCAGATCTTCCGCCGCCTCAGCCCACCTCGGATAAAGGAACTGAAATCCGGCATCAAGCAGACGACCGGGAACGACTTGGCGGCTCTTCAGCACCAGTTCGGATTCCGTTCGCAGCAGGAGAGTGCCTACTTCCAGCATCCAACCTGTGGTCGGTAGCCCCATACGGGCTCCCCATGCCTTTCGCAAAATCTCCAAAAACTCCCGGTTCGGCAACGGGTGCGGAGAGGCCACGTTCACGGCCCCGCGTACGTCTTGCTTCTCGATGAGAAATTCTATCGAGCGTATGAAGTCGGCCCCGTGGATCCAGGACACAAATTGAGTGCCCGGCAGGTTGGTGCCGCCGAGACCATGACGAACAAGGTTCAGAAATACATCGAAAACACCGCCTCGCCTCGGTGTGAAGGTCATGGCGCTCCGGAGCGCGACTTGTCTGGTTCCCGGGGTCGCGGTCGAGAAGAAGGCTTGTTCCCAGGCTTTCGCGACCTGAATCGAAAAATTCCAAGTGTCGGGAGCACCTGCCTCGTCGCCACCGAACTCCCCGGTCGCCTCGTCCATCGGTCGATCAAGAGCATGCCGGTAGATGGTTGCCGTACTTGCATTGAGCCAAACCGGCGGAGGATGCTGGACCGCTGCAAGGGCCTCGTGCAGGATCCGGGTGGACAAGACGCGGGAATCGAGAATAGCCCGCCGATTGCGCTCTGTATAACGGCAGTTCACACTTCTCCCTGCCAGGTTGATCAGGACATCGCTACGGTCGAGTTCCTCCTTCCACGAACCCAGGGTCGAGCCATCCCACTGGACTACGCGCCAGGGCGTCGTCTGTGGGCTTCGGCTGAGGACGGCAACGGAGTGGCTGTTCTCGTGAAAGTGCCGAGCCAGAAGGTTTCCAACCTGTCCCGTCCCTCCCGCAATGACGACCTTCATAGCGTCAGAATCTCTGGGTCTGGCGAAGCACTCGGGAGATATTTCTCCCATTCGCACGACTCTGCAACGCGCTTGATTACGGCATTGCGTTCGCGCAGCAAAGACAGCATGTAGCGCCTGAGAAAAAGAGCCTCAGCCAAGCGACCGAGCAGCGGAAGGGGAGCGGCAATCGAGAAAATATCTTTCATCTCCGTCACCCCCGACGGAAGAGCCTGAAACAGGTGATCTGCTTGCATAAACCGGAAAATGCCGCGAACCATCGTGACCTGAAAGTAAGTAGGCCATTCCAAAGCGGTGGTTTTGCTGGTCAGATCTTGCCAGAAACCAAAATGTTTAGCGCGCCAGGTGACCTCCCCAGAGAGGCCCACAAGCCCGGAGGTGATGCCGCCGAGGGCCAGGGCTTGCTCTCCCGAGTGAATGTTCGCCAGCAGGTGCACTTCGACACTGCGGGAAAGGTCAAAGCAGCGCTCGATAGGAGCCTCTATCAAGGTGATCTCTTCGAGCCGGATCATCGATCGCTTGCCCCCGCAGGCAGCAAATCTGCCTCGCGTAGAAGCCCCAGAACTTTGCTTCTGATCGGTTTTAGAATCGCCAGCTTCGCAAGTCCAAGTAGCTTCAGAGCGAGGTCTAATGCTCCCTCTGCCACGCGCCGCGTCCGTCGCTGGTTTTCCGATGTATCGTATAGAAACATGACCAGCAGACCCATCTGAAGAGCCCAGAAAGCGACCGGAAGCAGTTCTCGAAGATCTTTGGGAAGCTTCTCTTCTGCGATTGCGTCCCGAAAAACCTGTACACTGCGATAACGAATCCGTGCCGTTCCTCGCCCCAGACACGAAAGTGGATGCCCTGGTTCACCGGTATATCGAAAAACCACTCCGAGCAGATTACGGTCGTTCCTGGCCAAGTCGAGCTTCGAATGAAGCGCTGTCGACAACCGGGTCTTCAGGTCCTTGCTCGTCTGAAATTCCTCCCGGCACAAGCGCTCCTGTTCTGCTTGCACCGTTTCGTAGTACGCCTGAATAATGGCTTCCTTGCTTGGAAAGTAGTAATACGCCGCACTCTTGACCACCAGGGCATGCTCCGCAATCTCTTGCATGGTCGTCGCATCGAAGCCTTGCTCCCTGAAAAGCTCGAGAGCACTTTCGAAAATTTGCTTCCGCGTCTGCTCGCCTTTGTCGGTGATCAGACTGTTCTTGACCATGTTCAAATAATGCGCGCGATTAAGGCTCTTGGTCAACACGTAAATTGAACAAGGTCAAATACCGGCCCATGTCGACCCGGTGAGTCTCTCTGATGCTATGTATCTCTTGCCTACTCTAGTTGTGCTTCAAGTTCCCAAACCGGGCTACTATCCGTCTGCCCTTTTGCGGCCGCTCGAGGCCAGTCATAATCAGCACCTCATCAGGTCCCGTCTGATAAATCGCCGAGAAGAAGGCCGCTTCTGGGCCGCCGTTAAACGCATCGGGGACCAGATGCCAGGACTTGCCGGAGTCGTCACTCAGAGAAACGTGATGGTTGTTCGAGGTCAAGATAAGACGGCCATCTTCCAGCCCAAGCAGGTACGGCGCGCCGCGCTGAGACGGAACAGGAGTCCCGAGCCCGGATGTCCAGCGAACGCCGTCATCCGAACTCTTGGAATAAATCTGGCAGTTCTGTGGACCGCACGCTTCAAAAACCACAATGTACTTGCCGTTCTTCATCTTCGTCCAGACCGGCATACCTGGACGATCTTTCGCTCCCTGGGCCGCAACCCAAATCTCTTCTCCCCAAGTAACGCCATCGTCTCGCGAAAGCTTCTCGGCGACAGTCTGGCTGTACGACGGATGCTCGACCACATGCTTTTCGGTCGAATACATCACCCCTAGAGTATGTTCGTCGAGTTGATAGAACTGCGGCTCGTACACGCCTTTGTCCGGGTGGCCCAGCTCGCCCGGTTTACCCTCATTGCTGTCCAGATTACTCAGGTATTTCCAGGTGGCGCCCTGGTCCAGGCTACGAAAGACAGGCAAACGATACGATTCCTGCCAGCGCACCGAACGCGTGCCGAGCAGGATAGCGCCACTCGGAAGCTGGATGAGTTCGCCGTTATCCATATCCCGGCCAGGATCGGACAGCATCGTCACCTGTTTCCAGCTGCTTCCTCCATCTATGCTCTTCTCGACGAATATGCGCGTGCCGCCACTGGAATCAGCCAGGTATCCCAGGTTCCCGCGTTCGAACCCTGTATATGTGCACAACCAGGAACCATCTGCTAATTTCACCGCTCGCGGGTAATCACCCCCAAAAACGCCCGGGTGGAGTTTTCTCGCGTCAGCCGCGGAATCACTGTACATCGGTGGATCGGCTATTTCGACTTCGCGACCCCAGGTCACTGCATCTCCCGGCCCGGCGGCCGAATGCGCCACTAATCCGCTGCAGAGTGCCACACCGATGCCAAAGCCTAAGCCCCAAACTCTTCTGTCTCGCATCATGGCGCCCCACTCCGGAAACGACCCGCGAGTGTTACTGAAGCAGGTCATTCAGCTTCTTGATCTGCCCGGCTTCGAACTTCGGTTTGCGATCGTAAGTCACTAAGCCATTCACTTCCTGCTCCACATCAGTCAACTGCGTGTAGCAGATCCCCGTGATGTTCTTCGTTTTCGCAAGCCCCTGGTAAAGCTGAGTCAACCGGGCAAGAGCATCCCCTTGACTCTTCTCGACACCGGAGTATCCCCAGCTTTGCGACGGCACGTTCGTAGCAGGCGGAACGTACGCAATACCGCCAAACTCCGAAAGATAAATGGGCGTTCCGTTATAGCGATAACCAGGAATCAGCGCCTCGCGTCCGTTCTTCGGGAAGCTCGTACTTTGCGGATTCACATCTTTGTACCGCGCATACAGGTCTTCTCCGGACTTGACATAGTCGTGAATCGCAAACAGATCGGTCTGGTCGGTGTGCTGCCACCCTTCGTTGTCTATCACTAGGCGCGTACTGTCCAGCGCGTGCGTGAGCTGGTACATCTCCTTCAGATAAGCCTGTTGACGAGGCTGCGTAAGGTCGGGTACGCCCCAGCTCTCGTTGATCGCGTTCCAGATGACGATGGATGGATGATTGTAGTCGCGCTCCACAGCTTGCGTCCATTCCCCGGTGAACCGCTGCACCTCTTCATCTGAGAACTCGAAGGCATCCGCTATTTCGCCAGATACAAGCAGCCCCCGGCGGTCCGCCCAATACAGAAATCGCGGATCTTCCACCTTCTGATGCTTACGGACGCCGTTGAACCCCATCGCCTGGATCAGATCAATGTCACGCAGAATGGCAGCGTCCGAAGGCGGAGTCAAAATGCTTTCTGGCCAGTAGCCCTGGTCCAGGAGAAACTTCAAATAGATCGGACGGCCATTCACCGAAACATGGTTGTCCTTCACCTCCACGGTGCGAAATCCTATGTAAGACTCAACTTCGTCGACAGTCTGTCCGCCCTGCTTCAACCCGTACTTCAATGTGTAAAGATTGGGCGCACCAGGAGACCAAAGCTTTACCCCATCAACGTGAACTTCAGCTGTGACCCGGTCCAGGACAACCTGCCCTTCCGTAGTCGCAACCTGTCTGTCGCCATCGAACACGTTGATCGAAAGTGTAAGCGGTTCCGGTGAGCGCACGGCGAGCACTCCTTCAAAATGCGCCACTCCGTCGCTGCCTGCCGTCACGTGCACAAAACGCAGATGGTTCTCCCCGGTAGCCTCCAGCCAGACTGGTTGCCAGATTCCACTCGTACGCGTGTAAAAGATTTCAGCAGACTTCGGTTTCCAATACTGTTTGCCCCGGGCGATCGAGCGGTCGGTCGGCGGATTCTCTGCGCGAACCGTGATCACATTCGCTCCCCGCGTCAGCTGTGGCGTAATGTCCCAGGAGAAGGGAACGTTCCCTCCCTGATGGCTTCCTAGATAATGCCCATTGAGCCAGACCTTAGCTTCGTAATAGACGGCTCCGAAATGAAGCACAACATGCTTGCTTCGCCACTCGGGTTGAAGAGTAAACCCGCGCTGATACCACACCGCTCGATGAAAACCTGTCTCACCTATGCCACTCAGGCGGCTTTCGAAACAATAAGGAACGTTGATCTCACGCGAAGATCTAAGCGGACCGGAAAACCACCGAGCCGCCAGTCCTTCGTCCTTGTCGTCGAAAGAAAAATTCCAGTTACCGTTCAGACTCAGCCACTGCGCTCGCTGAAACTGCGGTTCTGGATACTCTGGACGCGGCAGTCCTACCGCCCACGCGACTGTGGCCGCGAGTGAACAGGCAATTAGATTAAGGGCCTTTGAACGCATTGGTGATCGCCTCGTATTGCTCTTTCGTAATCGGCATCATGGAGCCGTGCCGGATGCCTGCCGGCATTTCATACTTGTTCCAGGCAGGCACGCCCGTGTTTCCGGAAACCTGATACCACGGCCCTTGGAGCTTCGGCGCCATCGAAAGACCGTAGCTGGTGCCTGCATACTGCTCGTAATACAAATACCAGTCCTGCCCCTCAGGCGACTTAATCAGCGTCGGAGCCTCTCGAAAGTTTGGGCTGAGCGGCGGTCCTGGCTCTGAGTAAGGCCCCAACAGTTTGGGAGAAAAGCTGATTCGCACGGTTTTCCCGGTAGTCCACTCGTAGGAGGGATACCGTTCATCTTTGAGAATGGCCGCGTACCCGCCCTCCGGATTGGGCCGAATAACGACATCGATCGTCGCCATCTCGAATGAGAACAGTCGCCGTGGAGGTTCGGAGAAATGTTTCAGGTCCGGTGACGTAACATACAGGGTCCGCTGGCTCGCCCAGTACCGCTCCGGATCTTCTTTCGTTCCCGGAACACTGGGCGTGTGCCAAGTGAGAACAAACTGGCTGGATGGCTTGTCGAAGTACAATTTTGGCGCGCCGATCCTTGGTAGCGGATGCGAATAGTTCGGCACATGCATCAGATCGGGCGAATAATCGCCATAAGCGTTCCAGTGAATCAGATCGTCCGACACCCAGAAATTAATATCCGGAGCCTCGTCACTGCGGTTCCCGACCAGATAGTATTTGCTATCTCCGCCCTGCGCGATGGAGGAGTGCCCGTGATAGGCCGGAAACACTCGTTTGCCTCCATTGAGAAGCTCCCAATGCAGTCCATCGAGACTGACCGAATAATAAAGCCCGCCGTAGTCGCTCTTCATCATGTGCGAAAACAGATAAGCCCGGTCAGCAACTCCCGGAGCTTGCCCGCCGCTCAGCACTGAAAGGGCAACGAGCAGGGCGACAACCATAACCGAGGGCACGAATCTTGTCACCAGCCCCCCTACCAAAGAACTCGGACCCCGAGTTGAATCACTCTGGGCACAGTATCGAGACTACTATTGAACTGAGGCTGTACCGTTCCGAAGTTCGGGTCGAAGGCATTCGTATTAAATTTCGTGGTCAACCAGTTGTAGTGATTGAACACATTCGTAGCCGTCGCGCGCACATCTAACTTGAGCTTTTCCCATACGGCAATCGTTTTGCCCATCGAGAGGTCCACAAATACCTGCGGCTTCATAAAGAGCGTGCTCGAATTGGACGACTCCGCCGAAAACGTCCCCCCGGGTCCCGGAGGCAACGTATAAACCAGCCAGTTGTAAGTCGAGGTGTTCGTCCCGCACCCGGCCTGCAGGCTGTAAGGCATCGGAGTGATGTTGCCGTTCGCATCCTCGTTCAGTACGCAGTTGCTCCACCCACGCACGCTCGATGAGCTCCAGTTGATGTTCTGGGCGTTCGAAGGCTTCAGCATCACCGCGTTGTTCGGCAGCGCCGCAGGCTCTCCGGTCTGAATATTTACCGAAGGAGCGACCACCCAGCCGCCCAGGAAAAAGTCTGCAACGCGATTGCCGCCCAAAGTAAATGTGCGGTCCCGGCCAAACGGCAGATCATAGCTGCCAAACACTTTGAACGCATGAGGATGCTCAAGATAATACGGGCTGCGCTGCGGGATGTTGCGATACTGATCCATCCATCCCCACTGCTCAATCTGTTTGGACCAGGTGTAACTCGTATTAAAAGTAAGCCCCCGAGAGTAGCGATGCGAATAGCTGATCTGCAAAGCGTTGTACCAGTCTTTGCCGATATTTGCTCCCATCTCCTGAATGTCGTAGAACTGCGGATAAGGCCGGTTATTGTCGAAGTTCCACGCGTTCTGAATCGTGCTCTTGCTCCCTGCCGCGGCCACTCCGTAAAGCGGAAAGGGGCCGTTCACCTCGCACCGTGCCGCAATGCCGCCTGTCATCTCGTTGCAAGGCTCCACAAAGGCAGTGCTCGGCACGTTTATCTGAATGTTTCCCGCATAATCCCGGACTCTGTTGCCCACATAAGAAACATCCAGCACGCTGTTCTGCGTGGCGCGGTATTGAAAACCGAAGGAAAACTCGTGGGCGTGGGGCATCTTGTAATGCGGATTCCAATAGCTGAACCCCGTGCTGAGTCCTGTCAGGCCGCCCAGCGACGCACCGCTAGGCTGAGTGATCCCGCCCGGGAACGGATTGTTGAGCGCGTTCATAATAGGTGTTACCGGGTTATTCGCGTTGATGAACGGAGTGGACGCTGAAAAGCCGATATTCTGCAGCATGGCGTTGTCCTGAAAGTTTGTGTAGAACAGGCCATACCCTCCACGCAAGACCAGCCGGTCAGAGATCTTATAAGCCACGCCGATCCTCGGTTGAATATCGTGGTAGTCGGTCGCGAATGGATGTGCCGACTGCCCTCCCACCCCCGCAAAGGTAAGCCCGCCTTTCAGATCTGCTAAAGCCGGAAACTGAGCCATGACTGACGCTGGAATCTGGGACACCAGCGGACTCCCGACGTTTGCGTTAAAGCCGTCATTCAGCCGGTTGTACCGTTCCGTCGGAGGAGTGTTGACGTCATAACGAAGACCGTAATTAATCGTCAGCCGGCTATTCACTTTCCAGTCATCCTGAACCCACGGCGCGATATACCAGCTGGAATAGAAGAGCGCCGGGTTGATGTTGGCGCTGCCGCTCGACGGAGTGCCCAACAGCAGCGAAGCGATCTCGTTTCCGCTCTCGCTTGCCGACGTCGACGACTGTTGCGTCATGTCCGTCCCGAAGTTGAACGTAAACGGAGCACCTGCATGATAGGTCTGGTAGTGAGTCAACCGCAGGTCAATTCCTGCCCGGATATTGTGATTCCCGATGAACTTGTTAAGGCTTCCTTCCAGGCTGTATGTCTCAGTGTTGGTCACATCGCTGAACCAGCCGAGTTGGTCATATGAGCCAAAGGCCCACTGGCCAAAACTTGTTCCACTCTCCAGTTGCGCCGCCATTGAGGCCGGTAATCCCAGCTTGGTCGGGTCGTATCCCTGGTTTGGGGGGCTTTGCCAGTTCGGCCTGAACAAAGCTGCATTCAACCGGATGTTAATCACTGTTGTCGGGTTGGGCGTCGCTACAAAATCAGTCAAAATAACCGAATTCATCCGCGAGAACTGACCGCCCGCCAAACCAGGGCCGGTTACACCGTTGAAGTTGCTCGCCTCCGTAAACAGGCTATGCGCCGGCCGCACGAAAAACTTGAACTTATCGCCGATATTGAAGTCGCCGCGCACCATGAAGTTGAAAAAATTCCAGGTATTCGTGTTTCCAGGAAGGTTAAAATTTCCTTTGGAATATCCGAGCAGCGGCGACGAAGGCGAGTTCGGCAGCGGGAAGAACGATACGACTTGTGCTGCGACCGGGTTGATCCTACTCGCTGGGATCATGTTGTTCGGAAACTGTGTCCTCGCGCCGCCGCTGGTCGTTGCAGATTGAGGATCGTAGATTTTAATCAGATTGCCATTTGCATCCGTCAGGTGGCTGAAGTCGCCCTGTCTCATCTCCGGTGTCGGAACGCTAAGCCCTATCAAAGCGTGCGGCAAAAGCTCCCAGTAATTGTCGTACGAGAAAAAATAGAAAGCCTTCACTCTGCTGTTCTTGTTCAGTAGCTTGGGTATATACGCAGGACCCCCCACCTGGAATCCCCACTGGTTTTGCGGTGCGGGCGTCCTCGGCGCGCCAATGAAATTGTTCTGAAACGTGTTCGCATCCCAACCCGTGCGCTTCAGATAGGCCCAACCGGTGCCGTGGAAGTCCGACGTTCCCGATTTCGTGTCGATATCGATCACACCTCCGCTGGTGTGCCCGTACATAGCGTCGTAGACGTTCGCGTTCACATTCGCCGACGCCACCGCTTCTGCAGGCGGCGTGTAACCGTACGTGTTATTGCCCAGTTCCGCATCATTGGGCGCCCCGTCGATTTGGAACTCGTTCAGGTACATCAACCCACCGTTGATAAGAAACTGGGACGTGATGGTCCACGGGTCCGTGTAAACCCCTAGCGGACGGATAAAAACACCCGGCACATCTTGGAGCAACATGACCGGATTGTGATTCGGCATCGGCAGGTCGATCACCAGCTTGCCCGAAACATCCTGCTCGCGGCTGGCACTTTGCGTGTCTAGCAACGCCGGCTCAGCCGTTACCGTCACGTTTTGCGTCGTACTCCCGAGGGCAAGCTGTAGCGCAACATCAGATGACTGAAAAGATTGCAGGACAATGCCGGACCTCTCAGACGTCGAAAATCCGGCCGCACTTGCCATTACCGTGTAGTTGCCAGGTTCAATGAATAAAAACGTGTACACACCACTCTCATTGGTCAATCCTTTGGTTACTTGAGAGGTGGCGTTATCTTTGAGCGCCACCTCGGCGTGCGTTACGGGGCTGCTGGACGGATCGGTGACAGTGACCGTTAGCTTCGCCCGGCTATCTTGCGCCCGGACCGCGATCGTCGGAAAGATCAGCGAGGTTACTGTCGCAAAGAGCCAAATGGGAACGGCGCCGGTAAGCGTTTTGCAAAAGCGAGTGTACGGGGACATAGTGTCGACTCCTGAATGGCAAAAACCGACACTCAGTGTGAACGGAGATTGAACGGCGTACAAGTGTCCTCACCGTTTGGTAACGGTTACGAGCTGTTACAAAAACGAAAAGGCAGTGTATTACGTTGAGAAAAGCCGTATGTTCAGTGCCTTTTGAGGAATGCACCCGGTTTTATCGGTATATACC
>CAXTMN010000084.1:6783-21202 GCA_964245395.1 uncultured Bryobacteraceae bacterium | reverse complement strand
ACTATCATGGGAAAACTCTTGTAGCATTTGGCTTCGGCCACGGGGGCAGCTCAGGTGCGAGCGGCAACTCCAGTTCATCCCAAGGCCGGAAGCCGCCTCCAAGAGAATTCGGGTGAGCGAGGGCATCCGGGCGGGACCAGCTTGCCATTGAGTCTCTAGGTGCTCCCACCAGTGGTCCACTTGAAGTATCAAAGCAAGTTTACCCGGGGAGAGTATCTATGTCAGGTCAACAGGAGAATCGGTTGGAGAACTGGGCAAGGCGCTTTGCGTGATAAAGTTGGGTTTCGCGACAATTTAATGAAAAGTAGTGTAGCGCTCGTTTCCGTTTGTATTTGCTCCGGTATGGTGTGGGGGCAAGGCACATCCTCTACGGCCAAGACCTCAGGACAGTCTCCGGCCGCTCAGAGTTCTTCGACGCCGGCTAGTCCCTCTTCATCTGGGTCGGCCGGCCAACTGAGAGTGCGGGGCCCCGAAGCAGTCGCTCAGCAGGAACCGAATCGCGTTGTGGCAACAATTGGCGGAAAACAGATCACGGCCCGCCAAGCTTCCGACATGCTGAAGTCAGTGCCGGCAGCGGATCGCAAGAAACTCGAGAGCAATCTTCCGGTAGTTCTGCAGCAGTTGTATATGGCCCAGCAAATTGCGGGCGAGGCTACGAAAATGGGCCTTGACCAGCAGGAACCTTGGAAGGAACAACTAGAACTGAGCCGGGTAAATATTCTGGCCCAGGCTTATCTGTCGAAACCAAGTGCATCTCTCTCCGGGGAAGCGAAAACTTACTACGATGCTCATGTCGGCGATTTTGACCAGATCAAATTGAGCGGCATCTTGGTAGCGTTTAGCCCTCCTGGCACACCTGCAGGGGGAGCAGGCAATCCTCGTACAGAAGCGCAGGCGCAGGAGAAGGCAACGGACCTGGAAAAGAAGGTGAAAGCGGGTGGGGACTTTGCTGCACTGGCAAGAACCGATTCCGACAGCCAGCAATCTTCCACACGGGGCGGAGACTTAGGAAGCTTCGTGATGGCTGACCCAAATCTGCCGCCTGATATTAAGAACCCTGTTTCCAAGTTGCAGGCTGGCCAAGTCTCAGAACCTGTTCGTATCCCGGGTGGTCTCTGGATCTTCAAAGTAAACAGCCGAAGCAAGCTTCCCTTCGACCAAGTGCGTCCGAATATTGTGCAGAAGATGGAGCAAGATAAGTACAAGATCCAGGTTCAGGATCAGGATTTCTTCAATGCGTCTACCGGGCCCAGCATTCCTTCGCTTCAGAGACCCGGGCCTGCGGCCAGCGCTCAGCCTCCAGCTAAGCCCTAGTTTCAGCTCCGAAATGGCCGGTGAGTTCCGGAGTGTGCAGGCGTTGTTGCCAGCGCTCAGCGGAAATCCGATTGCTCTGTCTTTCCAGCCACAACTGACAGCTCATAGGGGTAAATTGCTCTCGGGTTCTATGGGGCGGGGAACCCCGGTGCACGCGGCCAGCTTTATCCGGCAAAGAACGATTGTTCTTGAATCGTCCTTGCTTACAGAGCGGCAATTGATGAAATTCATTCTGGTTCACGAGCTTTTTCATTTTGTTTGGGCTCGTCTCGGAAACGAGTTGAGAGCTCAGTATTCTGCGCTGCTCCAGAACGAAAGAAGCCGGAGTGCTCGAGGTGAGTTAGGCGAATCATCCGAGTTTCGACAGGCTCTTCTGGTCAATAAGATCATCGTCTCGGGTGAAACCTGGCGTGAGTATGTATGCGAAAGCTTCTGCGACACCGCTGCCTGGCTCTACACGGGCGTTCGCAATGGTTCCGGTCGCTTGCGTCCACGGTGGCGTGAGCAGCGCCGCAATTGGTTTTCGAACGCGTTTGCGCAAGGTGGCCGCTGTTAGCTGGCGCCGAATAGGTAATACACTAGGATTTGTGTCTATCGTTAACTGGAAATCTCTTACGCTGATCGGCGTGGCAGCGGCGGTAATTTTGATCGCCTACTCGCGGCCTTCTACGACAGAGCAGCATTCCAGGTCGCCGGTTAAATCGGAGGGAGCTGCGCGGCAACTAGCGCCAGACTTCACATTGAAGGATGCGAGTGGCACCCCTGTGAAATTGAGCGATCTTCGCGGAAAAGTCGTCCTTCTCAATTTCTGGGCCACCTGGTGTGGTCCCTGTGCCCTGGAGATTCCCTGGTTTATTGAGTTTGAGCAGCAATATAAATCGCGAGGTCTGGAGGTTGTCGGCGTTTCTATGGATGATGAAGGCTGGGCCGCTATCAAGCCGTTTGTGGCCTCACATAAGATGAATTACCGCGTGCTCCTCGGGGATGACACTGTTAGTCAGCTGTACGGAGGCGTCGAGGCGCTTCCCACAACCTTTATTATCGATCGCAACGGGAAGTTCGCTGCTGCGCCTTACGTCGGCCTTGCCGGGAAGAGTGATTATCTTGACGAAATCCAGACGCTACTTGGTGTCAAACAAACGAACGCTTCTCGCGACCGTTCTATTTATCCTCTGCCTGCCTTTTTATTTACCAGGCCAGCAGAGTAAGTTATCCGCCGCGCCTCCTCAACAGATTTCCGTCAAACGGGGCCAGGAAGTTAGCGAGAAACTTCGTTTGACGGTGACACCGGGGCTGCACATAAACAGCGACAAACCCAAAGATGAATTTCTGATCCCGTTATCTGTCACCTGGATGGTGGGACCGCTCAAGACGCAGTCCATAAGCTTTCCGCAACCCGAAGAAATGAAAGTCGGCGTTCAGCGGTTATCCGTCTTTACCGGCACCATTACTGTTGAGACTCGCTTTCGGGCTCCCTCAGAAACGCCCGCCGGTCCCGCGGTGATGATCGGGAAAATTCGTTACCAGGCCTGTAACTCCCAGATGTGTTTCCGGCCCTCCTCACTGGAAATCCGCTTGCCCGTTGTGGTCGAGTAGCGCTCGATGCGCTGTCTTTTCCTTGGCGCTTCAATCGTTGCCGCCCTCCTGCTTGCCTCCTGCAACCGGTCTTCGAGTTCCGCTCTTCATGTCGACGCCGCTATTGAATCTGAGCTGTCCCACATCGCCGCAATTGACAACCATGCCCACCCTGTCCGGGCTGTCTCGCCAGGCGAAGAGGATCACGACTACGACGCGCTTCCGGCTGATGCCATACAGGACCTGAGTCTACCTACCCCGTTCCGCAACGCCAGCCCTTACTTCCCCGAGGCTTGGCGCTCGCTATTTCAGTATGGTTACTCCGACATCAAGCCGGAACATCTTGCGGCACTAGAGCAGAGCAAAAATCAGATGAGGGTTGCGAAGGGCGATCTCTATCCAACCTGGGTGCTCAATCGAATGAACACAGAGATAATGCTGGCGAACCGGGTCTCTATGGGACGCGGGCTGCCGAACGATCGGTTTAAGTGGGTGCCCTTCGTCGACCCGTTTCTCTTTCCCTTGAACAACGATGCAACCGAAGCGAAAGACCCGGAGCATCGGGCGTTCATGCGTAGCGAAGAGTCGCTCTTACGACGCTTTCTTGCCGATGAGCATCGCACTGCGCTGCCTTCAAGCTTCGATGACTATCTCACCTTCGTTTCCCACACTCTTGAGACCTGGCATTCGAATGGAGCCGTTGCTCTGAAGTTTGAATTAGCCTACTTGCGGGACCTGCAGATTAGCAACGCTGGAAGGGAGAGCGCCGACCGTGTGTACTCCATCTACAGCCAATCCTCGGAGCCAACCGGGGAAGAGTACAAGATTCTTCAGGACTATCTCTTCCGTTACATTTCTCAGCAAGCAGGACGCCTGCACATGGCGGTTCACATTCACTGTTCCATCGGCGCGGGCAGCTACTTCCGGATAGCAAATGCCAACCCTCTTGCGCTTGAGTCGGTATTCAACGATCCTGCTCTCCGCAGAACCAAGTTTGTGATGTTGCACGGTGGCTGGCCTTTCGCCCGTGAAGCGGCAGCGCTGATTCTGAAGCCTAACGTCTACCTGGACTATTCGGCCTTGGCTTATCTCACCTATCCGGTCGAAGCCAGTCGCGCGCTCCGTCTCTACCTTGAATCCGCTCCCGAAAAAGTTCTTTACGCTTCCGACGCCAGTCCTTTCGCAAAAGATGTGGGCTGGGAAGAGACCGGCTGGCTCGGATCGCATTACGGCCGCCTCGCACTCGGGCTGGCGCTCACCGGAATGCAGAACGACGGCGAGATTACCTTCGATCGAGCCAAAGAATTAGCACACATGGTTCTTCGCGAAAACGCACGCCAGCTTTATGGCCTCTAAATTGTCCAATGCGCCGACTCTTGATACGGCCCGGCGCTATCGGCGATTGTCTCCTCGCATTCCCGGCGCTGGAGTTTCTGCGATCCGACTACACCGAGGTCTGGACCTCCTCCCCGCTTGTTCCTCTTGTTCATTTCGCAGACATAGTCCGTCCGATCGCATCCACCGGCATTGACTTGGTTGGGGTTGGCGATTTGACCATCGACACGGGCCTGAGAGATCGGCTTGCTTCGTTCGACTCCATTGTGTCCTGGTACGGCGCAGCTCGTCCCGAGTTTCGTCGGGCTCTTGAACTCATTGGTGTACCATGCAGCTTCTATCCTGCGCTGCCCCCACCTGATTTCGCAGGCCATGCTGGCGACTTCTTTCTCAGCCAGGTCGACGCTCCAATTGGCCCGAATCCGTGCGTTGCGGTCACCCCTTCATCACCGCGAAACGCGGTCGTCATCCACCCGTTCTCTGGAAGCAAACGAAAGAATTGGCCACTTGAAAACTTTCAACATCTCGCGTGGGACTTGAACTGGCCTGTGGAATGGACCGCTGGACCCGAGGAGCAACTAGCCGCTGCGACGCGCTTCACTAGTTTGGGCGACCTTGCTTCCTGGATGTCTGGCGCCCGGCTTTATATTGGCAATGACTCAGGCATCACTCACCTCGCTGCTGCTATTGGCGTACCGGTGATTGCGCTCTTTGGTCCTACAGCACCTGAGCACTGGGCTCCTCGCGGCAGCAACGTTCACGTCCTCCATCAAACTCCAATCGAATCCCTGCCGATTTCAGCTGTTATTCGTCTTGCCGAAGGTTTGCTTACTCACAACACAAAAACCACCCTGGGATTCTGAACACCTACACTTCACGTCCGCATCTACAATCGGAGAAGGACACTTCATGCCGGCAATCACCAGCCCACCCGACGCAGCCATAGCGGTCTCGCTGCATGTAAACGGTATCGATCACAATCTTCAGCTCGAACCCAGAGTCTCGTTGCTTGACGCTTTGCGCGAGGTAATCGGCCTCACCGGTACTAAGAAGGGCTGCAACCAAGGGGCCTGTGGAGCCTGTACGGTGCTCGCTGACGGCGAACGCATCAACTCCTGTCTGGCGCTTGCTGTTCAATACAGCGGCCGAAAAATTACCACAGTCGAAGGCCTCACGAACCAAGATGGGCTCCATCCCTTGCAGGCGGCCTTCATTAAGCACGACGGATTTCAATGTGGTTACTGCACTCCCGGCCAACTGTGTTCAGCCATTGGCATGTTTAGCGAGTTCCAAAGTGGAGCGCCCAGTGCTGTCACCGAAAATATCGCCGACATGAATCCCGTGTTTTCCGACGCAGAGATCAAAGAACGCATGAGTGGGAATCTCTGTCGTTGCGGCGCTTACGTGGGTATTATCGATGCCATTCACGAAGCGTTCGAACCGGAGTTGACTAAATGAGAAATTTCGCTTACTCGACCGCCGAAGACGTCGGCTCGGCACTTGGCTTCTTATCGCAGGGTCCAAACACTAAGCCTCTCGGCGGGGGAACAAATCTGATTGACCTGATGCGTGAAGATATCGAGCAGCCCGACGCTCTCGTCGACATCACGCGCCTGCCACTAAATACCATCGAAGAGCTTCCTGATGGCGGTTTACGCATCGGTGCGCTTGTCACCAATAGCCACTTAGCGGCAAACAAGCTCGTCCGCGAACGTTATCCTTTGCTCTCGCAGGCGATCCTGGCGGGTGCTTCTGCGCAGTTGCGAAACATGGCGACAACCGGCGGCAACCTTATGCAACGGACGCGATGTTATTACTTCTACGACACCGCCTCCAAGTGCAATAAGCGTCAGCCCGGGACTGGATGCGACGCGATTGAGGGCTTTAATCGTATCCACGCCATTCTTGGCAGCTCGGAAGCCTGCATTGCGACTCACCCGTCCGATATGTGCGTCGCACTTGCCGCGCTCGACGGGGTCGTCCAAGTTGCCGGTAACACGAGCAGTCGTACCATACCGCTCGTTGATTTTCACCGATTGCCGGGCGACACGCCCAATATCGACACCAATCTGCAACCTTATGAACTGATTACGGCGGTCGATCTGCCCCCGCTTCCGTTTGCGACGAACTCGACGTACCGGAAAGTGCGTGATCGGGCAAGCTATGCCTTCGCCATCGTCTCGATAGCGGCTGCTTTGGAGGTTAAGAATGGCAGAATCAGCAACGTTCGGCTGGCCTTAGGCGGAGTAGCGCATAAGCCATGGCGCGCAACGATTGCCGAACAGCAACTGCTCGGGCAAACCTGCGACGAGTCCACATTTCGTTGGGCGGCGGAAGCGGAACTCGCACCGGCACGCCCGTATAAATTCAACAGTTTCAAAGTTGAGCTGGCAAAACGCATGATCGTAAACGTTCTACGCGATCTGTCCGGCCAAGGAGCGACAAAATGAGTATCTTCACGAAAGTTGTGGAATCTGTTGTCAGGTTTGCGCCTGACCGCGATCGTGACGAGTTGAGCGAAGCGGACCGGATTGTCGGAAAGCCAATCGATCGCCTGGATGGTGCAGAGAAGGTCACCGGCCACGCGCAATTTTCCGCTGAGTATCCACTTGAGCATCTCGCCCACGCTGCTCTCGTCTACAGCACGATCGCCAAAGGCACCATCAAGAGCATTGACCTTGATGCTGCCCAATACGCTCCCGGCGTGATTGCAATCATCACCCACCAGAACGCTCCGAAAATGAAAGACCCGCCGCTCTTTAGTCCCAACGGGGGAACAGACGCAGCTGGTTGCAAGGCAAACGTTCTAAACACTGACGAAATCTTCTGGAACGGACAGCCAGTCGCCATAGTCGTAGCCGAGACGCTGGAGACGGCCGAACACGCCTGCTCCCTCGTCCGGATTACTTATAAACAAGAAGCTGCGGACACTTCCTTCGAAGATTCAAAAGCTCACGCTGTTGTGCCTCCTCAGGTCATGGGTGAGGACGCGGAAGTTAGCCGCGGCGATGCTGAATTTGCGCTGGCCAACTCCGAATTCAAGGTAGACCATACTTACGGAACGCCTCGCTATAACCACAACGCGATCGAATTACATGCCACAACTGCAGTTTGGAACGGCGACAAGCTGACCGTTTACGACGCCTCCCAGTTCGTTCACGGAACGCGGGACTCTCTCGCTAAGATGTTTTCGCTGAAAAAAGACAATGTGCGGGTCCTTTCGCCCTTCGTAGGAGGTGGCTTTGGCGGTAAAGGCTCCATGTGGCCTCACGTTCAGCTTTGTGTGCTGGCTGCCAAAGTTGTAGAACGACCGGTGAAGTTGGTGCTCTCTCGTGAGGGCGTGTTTAACGTGGTGGGTGGCCGAACCCCTTCCGAACAGCGGGTTGCGCTTGGCGCGGACAAGGCCGGTAAACTGAGCTCTCTCATCCACACAGGCGTTACCGCCACGTCCAATACCAACGATTTTGCCGAGCAGTTTACCTTTCCTGCGCGGCATCTTTACGCAGCCGAGAACTACTCCATCGGACAAACTGTAACGCGCCTCGACACAGTAGCTAACACCTTCATGCGTGCGCCGGGCGAATCGATCGGTACGTTTGCTCTCGAATCCGCTATGGACGAGCTTGCCTACGCAATGGACATGGATCCGGTCGAACTGCGACTTCGCAACGATCCGGAGAAAGATCCGGTAAAGGGCACGGAGTTCTCCAGCCGTCACTTCAAAGAAGCCTACGTGCTCGGGGCACAGAAATTCGGGTGGCAGAATCGGTCGTCAAAGCCGCGCTCAACTCGCGATGGCGATTGGTGGATCGGCCAGGGCGTAGCGACCGCTTTTTACCCGGCTTACCGGTTTCCGGCCGCCGCACGGGTCCGCATCAATTCTAACGGTACGGCTGTCGTGCAAAGTTCGGCCCAGGAGATGGGTATGGGCACGGCGACTGCCCAGACTCAACATGCGGCGGAGCGCTTGGGCCTGCCTCTCGCCGCGGTGCGCTTTGAATATGGGGATAGTGATTTACCCCAAGCGCCCGTTGCTGGTGGCTCTAACCAAACGGTGAGCGTAGCCCTCGCCATACAGGAAGCTGCTGAGAAAGTTCAGCGCGAACTCCTTACGCTTGCTAAGCAGGATCCAAATTCACCTTTAGTCGGCTCGCATTTCGACGATGTACGGGCCTGCGATGGCGGTTTGTTCCGCCGTGACAAACGGGACAAAGGCGAGACCTACGCCGCGATACTAGGGCGCTTGCAACAGAACTTTATAGAAGTCGAAGCAGAAACCGGCAAGCCTTTCGAATCCATGAAGTATTCGATGGGTTCCTATGGCGCTCAGTTCTGTGAAGTGCGCGTGAATGAGTTAACCGGCGAAGTCCGCATTGCCCGCTGGGTAGGCGCCTTCGATACCGGTCGAATACTCAACCCCAAGACGTCGCGTTCACAGTTTTACGGCGGCATCATCATGGGGATCGGTATGGCCTTAACCGAAGAAACCCTTTTTGACGACCGCACCGGTCGCATTGTCAACCCAAGCCTGGCCGAGTATCACGTCCCGGTAAACGCGGATGTGCCTCGCATCGAGGCATACTTCCTTGACATCCCTGATCCGCACACGCCCCTTGGTGCCCACGGTATCGGTGAGATTGGGATTACCGGAGCAGCCGCTGCGGTTGCCAACGCCGTCTTTCACGCGACTGGTAAACGAATTCGAGAGCTCCCCATCACTTTAGACAAGCTTCTCTAGAGGAGCTATCTTCAGCACTAGGGACTGACACGCGCGTCGGGGTGCAAGCTTCGCCGGTGTTATTTATCAATGAATATTTAAACGGCTTAGATCTGCCGACCAGATTGTTTAAGCAATACAAGCGACGATAGTGCCTAGCGGACAGACCAGCGAAACTATGCGGCGAACTTTGCCGTCATTCGGCAGGTGAGTAAATGAAGGAACCTGCTAAGTATTCCCTAGTAATTGCCACTCTCTTGGCGGCCGGTGCTTTGGCGGCGCGAGAGACACACCGTGAAGACATTGATCCTCGGTTTATCAAAAATGTTCTCCAACTTCTTCCTTCCCATTCGGGGCTTCCCCCTATCGCTGATCTTTCAGAAGGCACATTAGCAGAGCCGCAGCAGATGCGAACCTGGGATAACGAATTCAAAAATATGGAAGGAGTTCGGCGACCTATCGAAGATCCAGGGGTAGCATCTTCACGCGAATCTCTGCTGGCCACTACAAAGGAGACGGTGGGCAACGTTGCACTTCCTGCACGAGGCTGTGAGTTAGTCATTTCCGGAAAGGTGGTATCCAGTCGGGCGACCTTGGCTTACCATAAGCTCCTTGTGTACTCTACGTACGACGTGGAGGTTGAAAGCGTGTTTAAACCAGTAGCCAAAAAGGTCAAGGAAAAGCCTACGCATTTGAAGGCAATTCTATTTGGTGGAGCGCTCCAGTTTCCCTCGGGCAATTTAATGTACTGCGTAGTAACCGGAAGCGGGTTTATGAGTATAGGCAAACGTCACATTCTCTTTCTTTCAAAGCCGATTAAGAGCATAGAGCCATATGCGGTTGGCGGTATCTATCTAACAGAGGATGCGAAAGTTTATCCGCTGTTTAGTGACGCGTCGACTATCCCTACGAGGGAATGCCAGAAGCGCAATTTCAGGCCAAAGTGGTATCCGCTGTGGCTAAGAACGTAGACCGCTAACGAGTGTCGCAGCCGCAGCCAATAACTAATCAGCTGCCTGGCTAGCTATCGAACGCGGTACCCAACGTACAATCGGTTTACGTGCGGCAGTTACTTCATCCACGCGTAAGGTCCGTGTCGAGTGTGGCGCCTTGGAGACAAGTTCCGGTGTCTCCTCTACCTCTTTGGCGATGGAGATCATGGCATCAATGAAAGCGTCCAGGTCGCGCTTCCCTTCCGTTTCCGTTGGCTCGATCATCATCGCGCCGCGCACGATAAGCGGAAAACTGACCGTGTATGGGTGGAAGCCGTAGTCGATCAGCCGCTTGGCAATATCACCCGTGCGAATGCCGCGCTTGGCCTGCCGATCATCACTGAACACACACTCGTGCATGCTGGGTGCTTTGTATGCCAGTTCGTAGTAAGGCTCCAGCGAAGTCCGGATGTAGTTCGAGTTCAGCAGTGCATCGAGCGTGGCCCGCCTTAGCCCGTCACCACCATGCGCCATGATGTAAGCCAAGGCTCGGACCAATACACCGAAGTTTCCATAGAACGCACGCACTCTACCGATTGATTGCGGTAGATCGTAGTTCCAATGCCACGCATCGCCCTCTCGTTTCAGCCGAGGTCCGGGGAGAAATGGTGTCAACACTTCCGCTACAGCAACCGCGCCGGAGCCCGGGCCACCGCCTCCGTGTGGGGTCGAGAACGTCTTGTGCAGATTCAGGTGCATCACATCCACACCGAAATCACCAGGGCGGGTAATGCCCACCAGCGCATTCATGTTCGCGCCATCCATATAGACCAATGCGCCCTTGTCGTGCATGATCTGGCAAATCTTCCGGATATTTTCTTCGAAGACGCCCACGGTATTTGGATTCGTGATCATCAGGCCGGCCACATCGTCCGTGGTCGCCCGCTCCAGCACTTCCATATCAATCATTCCGCGATCGTTCGATTTAATATTCTCGACCGCGTAGCCCACCATCATTGCCGTAGCGGGATTTGTGCCATGAGCCGAATCGGGAACCAGAATCTTCTTCCTGGCATTTCCCCGCGATTCAAGCAGTGCTCGAATCATCAGTATCCCCGTAAACTCCCCATGCGCCCCGGCCGCAGGCTGCATCGTTACTGCATTCATGCCCGTAATCTCCGCCAGCGCTCCCTCGAGTGCTGCGATCACTTCCATGCAGCCCTGCGCCAAAACTTCAGGCTGGTACGGATGTGCCCACGCCAGCCCCTCCGTTCGCGCGACCAGCTCATTGACTCGCGGGTTGTATTTCATCGTGCAGGAACCCAGCGGATACAGCCCCAAATCGATCGCATAGTTCCACGTGGAAAGCCTGGTAAAGTGGCGAACCACTTCGAACTCGCTCACCTCGGGAAAGTCTTCGATTTCGCTCCGCACGTTTTCGCTGCCAAGCACCTTCACGGCATCCACACCGGGAACGTCTAGCTCTGGCAGCTGGTACCCGCATTTGCCAGCAGAACTCTGCTCAAACAGCAGTGCCTCATTCTGAACAATGTGGCCGGTTACTTGCTTAATCACGCTGACTTCCCCCGATCGCGCTTGCTACCAGATCCATGTCCGCGCGCTTATTCATTTCAGTAGCGCAAAGAAGCATGCAGTCCTTCAGCTCCGGGTAAAATCGCCCGAGCGCCAAGCCGCCGATGATCTTCTTGTCTAAAAGAGAAGCATTAATCTCGGCCGGTGACTTGCCGTTCGTCCGGACCACAAATTCATTGAAGAATGGACCCTCGAATCGCAAGGGAAGCTTTGCCGCTAAATAGTGAGCCTTTGACAGATTTTGTTGCGCCAGTTCGCGCAGCCCTTCCTTCCCGTAAAGCGCCATAAATACCGTCGCCATTAGGGCAAGCAACGCTTGATTGGTACAAATGTTCGATGTCGCTTTCTCGCGACGGATATGTTGCTCACGTGTCGCCAGCGTCAGACAAAAGGCTCTCCGTCCTTCTGAGTCGGTCGTCTCACCGACTAATCGCCCCGGTAGCTGCCGGATGTATTTCTCGCTCGTCGCAATGATGCCGACATACGGGCCACCGTAGCTGGGCGACAACGCAAAACTTTGTAGTTCGCCAACCACGATGTCCGCTTCTCTCGGTGGTTCAATCAGTCCGAGCGCAACCGCTTCTGTGAACACCACAATCAGCAGCGTGCCGTTTCCGGAAACGATTCGCTTCAACTGCGGTAATTGCTCCAGCAGCCCAAAAAAGTTCGGTGTCTGAACAATGATCGCAGCCACTGTGTCATCCAGTTTGCCGCGCAAATCATCCAAGTCTATGCGCCCATTCTTCCCATAAGCGATTTCATCAATCGGTATGCCCTGGTGCTTTGTGTACGTCCCTAATACTTCGCGGTACTCAGGGTGGACTGTGCGCGCCACCAGAACTTTGTCGCGGCGTGTGATCCGAACCGCCATCATCGCCGCTTCCGGAACAGCCGATGAGCCATCGTACATCGACGCGTTCGCTACTTCCATACCGGTCAGCTGACAAACCATTGTTTGAAATTCAAAAATGCTGGTCAGCGTTCCTTGCGAAATCTCCGGTTGGTACGGCGTATAAGCGGTCAGAAACTCGCCCCGGGATACAACGGTATCCACTACAACGGGACGGTAATGGTTGTAAACGCCGGCTCCCAGAAAACTGGCATAACCGATCGCGTTTTCACCAGCGCGTTGTTTGAAATAATCGACAATCTCGTACTCGCTCTTGCCATTGGCAATAGCAAGGCCCTTGTTGAAAAGCACATCGGCAGGCAGGTAAGAGACCAGATCTTCTTCAGATTTCAATCCGATGGCGGCCAGCATTTCGCGCCGCTCGGAATCCGACTTCGGTAAATAACGCAAACTTGTCTTCTTACTCCGGAAATTACGAACTTATCGCTGACCTACTCAGCGCCTATATACTTTTGATAGTCGGCAGCTGACATCAGTTCATTTATTTCGTCCGTAGAGGACAGATTGACTTCGATCAGCCAAGCCTCACCATGCGGATCGGAATTCAACTTTTCCGGACTCTTCTGCAACAACTCGTTGATGGCAGCGATTTCGCCTGATATAGGCGAATAAATGTCAGAGACAGCCTTCACCGATTCCACTGATCCAAAAGTCTGACCTTTGGTGACTTTCGCCCCCACCTTTGGCAAATCGACAAACACGATGTCGCCCAGCTCTTCTTGCGCGTGATCAGTAATCCCAATCGTGCCTTGTTCGCCGTTTAGTTTTACCCACTCGTGCTCTTTGGTGTACTTGTAAGTCTCTGGATACGTCATCCCTTGGCTCTCTTGTAAAAAGGAGTTGCTACCGTGACCGCATCGACAGGGCTGTTTCTTATAATCACCTGGATGCCGGTTCCGGGTACTGCCTTTTCGATAGGCAAGTAACACAGCCCGATATTCTTGTTCAGAGTGGGCGAAGGTCCGCCGCTGGTGACCCAACCGGCCGGCTGGTTCTCTACCCAGACTTCGTATCCATCGCGCCCAATCCCCCGGTCCTTCATCTCGAACCCGGTCAACTTACGTGTTATGCCGTCCTGCATGACCCGCTCGAGAGCCGAACGTCCGATGAATTCGCCCTTGTCCATCTTTACAATCCAGCCAAGGTCTGCCTCGAGCGGGTTGATCGAAGATGTAATCTCATGGCCGTACAAGGCCATCTTCGCTTCCAAACGTAAAGTATTCCGCGCGCCTAGTCCGCAGGCCTGAATGTCAAACTCTCTGCCCGCGTCGAAAATAGAGTTCCAGACGTTCTCGGCAAGCTCTGGTGCAATATAAATCTCGAACCCGTCTTCACCCGTGTAACCGGTATGGGCAATCCTCGCCGGCACTCCCGCTACCGTTCCGTCGACGAACCAGTAATACTTGATGTCCGCTAGCTTAGTATCGGTCAGCTTCTGCAGAACCGCTCGGGCTTCAGGCCCTTGCACCGCAATTTGCGCATATTGGTCGCTGACGAACTCGACCTGTGCGTTGAAGCGGTTCTGCGCACGGATGTGTTCGAAGTCCTTCTTCTGGTTCGAGGCATTCACACAAAGGAAGTACTCGTCGTCGGCAACCTTGTGAACCAGAATGTCATCCACAAACCCGCCATGTTCATACAACAGCGCTGAGTAATGGGCTTGTCCGGTCTTCAACTTGTTCGCGCTGTTCGTTGCAACAAAATCTACCAGTGCCGCCGCTTCTGGTCCTCTAATTTCGATTTCGCCCATATGGCTGACATCAAACACGCCTACAGATGTTCGGACCGCATTGTGCTCCGCCAACACTCCCGAATACTGTACGGGCATGTTCCATCCGCCGAAATCAACGAGTTTGGCGCCGAGGGAGCGATGGACGTCAAAGAGGGGCGTCCTCTTTAATTCCGCGGAAACAGTCATGAGAAAGAAACCTCAGCGTAGCATGAGCCTGGGCCCTTTAATGACTTCTAAACCAATGGTTCGGCGACCGAAAAGTTAGGCTGCACCATCAGCAGCCGCGTCTGTAGATCCGTACTCTTTTAATT